>VBID01000185.1 GCA_005880615.1 Chloroflexota bacterium | reverse complement strand
ACCAGGGGCATGACATTGGGGAGGACGTGCCTCCAGATGATGTACGGCGTTCCGGCTCCCACGGCCCTCGCGCGTTCGATGAACAGCCGTTCCTTGACCGTCAAGACCTGGCTCCGGATCACGCGCGCGGTCGTCGGCCAGCTTACGACCGCGATCGCAATGATCGTCGTCTGCAAGCTCGGGCCCATCACCAGGCTCAAGACGATCGCGAACGGAAGCCACGGGATGACGAGGAAGAAATCGGTCGCGCGCGCCAGGACTTGGTCCGTGATGCGGCCGTAGAAGCCGCCGATCAACCCAACCAAGGTGCCCAGGACCATGGCGACCGCGGAGGCGGAGAAGCCGATCAGCAGCGAAATCCGGCCGCCGTAGACGAGGAGGGTGAAGATGTCCCGCCCCTGGTAGTCGGTTCCCAGGATGTGGGCATTCGATGGAGGGTCGAGCGTGACTGCTCCCTGGACGGGGGTCGGATACGGCCCGGCGATCAGGGGCGCGAAGATCGACATGGCGAAGAACACGAGGATGATGACCGCCCCCGCGAGCGCGAGTCGATTCCGGAACAGTTGACGAAGGAATATCTGGAGTCGATCGAGATCGTTCAAGACTTTCTCGCGCAGGATCGACAGTTCCCGCGCTTGGCCGACCCCCGCCGCGATGTTCACGCCTCCCGCACCCTCGGATCCAGATACATGTACAGGATGTCCGAGATCGCGTTCGCCACGACGACTCCGAGCGTCGCGATGAAGAAGATCGCCGACATGAGCGGGAAGTCGAGGGCCCTTGTCGCGTCCCACGTTAACTTACCGAGTCCTTGGAAGTCGAAGACCACCTCGATCACGATGGCCCCGCTCACAACCCAGCCGAAGTAGATCGCGGCCGCGGTGACCACGGGGAGTCGGGCGTTCGGAAGTGCGTGTCGGCGGAGCTGCTGGTCCTCCGTGAGTCCCTTCGCTGCCGCCGTGAGCATGTAGTCTTCCGGCAACACATCGGTCAACGAATTCCGGAGCGTCATCGAAAACCAGGCGACGTTCGTGATGGCGAACGTCAGCACGGGGAGGGCAAGGTGGTAGAGGCGGTCGAGGAGCTGCGAGACCGGGTCCAATGTTCCGTAGCCCAGCGACGTCTCCCCATGGACCGGAAACACATTCACCTCGACCGCGAGGAAGAAGATGAGGACGAGGGAAACCCAGAAGGAGGGCATCGAATACCCGAACAAGGAGGTCATCGTGATGATGACATCCGTCCTCCGGCCCCTCCGCCATCCGGAGACGCGCCCGAGGACAACGCCCATCCACATGGTCAAGACCGTCGCGACGCCGACGAGGACGAGGGTCGTGGTGAGTCGCGGTGCGATCACGTCCATCGCCGAGATGCCGGGCCGATACGTGATCGATGTCCCGAAGTTTCCTTGGAAGAGGTTACGGAGGTAGATCAAGAACCGGGTCGTCAAGGGCTGATCGAGCCCCCACTGGTGGAGCAGTTCTTGGCGTAGGGTTTCGCTCCCCATCTGCGAGGTTCCCCCGCGCGGGAGCAGGACGCGCGTCGGATCGCCCGGCAGAATCTGGAAGATGAAGAAATTGAGGGCTGCGATGAAGAAGACCGTCAACAGGACGTACGCCGCTTTTCGAAGGAGGAAGCGGCGGAGGTTCATGCCTGAACCGCCGCCTCCCGGTACGGGGACATCCCACGAGCTCCTTCACGGCCGCGGCGGTATGTCGATTTTCCCCTGTTCGTCCGCGCGTCGCCGCCTCATCCGGAGGAAGAACACGGCTACGGCGATGGCCACGATTGCCGCGAGACCGATGCCCACGTAGACCAGGGTCGAGATTCCAGTCCCGCCCGCCGGGACGGGGCTGAGTTGGAAGTCGACGACCCGCGTCGCCGCGGCGGTCGTCGTCTGGCCCGTCTTGTTCACCGCGATATACCCGTCCGCGCTGGCCCGGACCGAATACGTGCCGGGCGCCACGCTCTTGTTGTACTTCCCCTGGGCGTTCGTCGAAAGGGCGAACTCCTGTCCGTTCCCGTAGATCAGGATTGCGGCACCTGAGATCGCGCCGCCCCCTGCCATACTCGTGACGGTCCCCGCGATCCACCCGAAGTTCGGAGTCAGGGCGAAGTCCACGATCGTCGTGTTGCCGCGGCTCACGTTGACGTTTGATTGCACCTTGGGGACGTACAACGCGGAGCCGGCCCCAACCACGTACGTGCCGACGGGCACGGAAATCGAGTACGCTCCGGTCGCATTGGTCCCTTGGGCATACCCTCCCGGCTCCACCAAGACGGTCGCTCCGCTCAGCGGTTGCGCCGTCACGGCATCCGTGACCGTGCCGTTGATCCAACCGACATCGGGCGGTGGGGTGCTCGCGGTAATCCGGACGTTCGAGGACGTCTTCGTGCACTGCCCGTCGAACACCGCGAGGCTGACATTGTACGTGCCGGGCAGGATCCACTGGTGGGATGCGGTGTCCTGGGTGACGGCCGTCGTCGTCTGATGGACCGTCGACCCCATATCTCCCCAGCTCCAGGTCCAGGTCAGGTTCTGGTTCTGGTCCGGGTCCGACGCGGTGCCGGTGAACGTGACCGTCGTGTTCGTGAAGGTCGAGACGGGTCCCGCGGGCTGGATGACCGGAGTCGTCGGGCAGTTGTTCACGGGGCCTCCGCTGGGCGTGAGCTCCAGGAACAGCGGGTTCGCCCCCCAGAACGCGTCCATCTGTCGGTATGGGTGTGCGGTCCAGTCGCCCCATCCGGTGAACCGATCGGTCCGGTAGGCCCAGGTCCCGTTCTGATAGATGTAGATGATGTACACCGCGCTTTCGTAGTTGACTTTCTCCGCGGCATAGACGATTTGCTGTCGCTGGGTGACGTTCGTGGCTGCGGCGAGCTGGTCGACATACAGGGTGTTGTACGTCGCATTGTTCCAGTAGTTGTCGTTCCAGCCGTCTAGGGTGAAGCCCGATTCGATTGAAAGGATGTAGTTCGGGTCTGGATCCGCGGACCAATACCAGATGTAGGTTTCCACGGCGCCGCCATACACGTCGTTGGACAGCGCGGATTCGAGCTCTACTTTGATGTTGAGTTGCACCCCGACACTCGACCACTCCTGCTGGAGGTACGCGGCCGTGTCCTGTTCCTGCTGGAATTCTTGGCGGACGGCCATCGTGAATACGAGCTGCGTGCCCACGGGCACCGTCACGAGCTGCCCATTCGTGTTCGTGAAGGTGAGGTCCCGCGCAGCCATCCGGATGCCGCTCCCGGGAGTGCCGCCCGTCCAGCTCGAGTAGCCCGCCGAATCCAGGAGCTGGTTCGCTTTGGTCAGATTGAATGTCAAGTTCACGCCCGATTCGGAGGTGGGATCGTACCACCAGAATGGTGTGATCGGGGAGACCAATGTGTCTCCCCGGGTCCCGAATCCGAGGTATTTGTTCGAGACGATGAAATCCTTGTTCGTCGCCATCGCGAGGGCCCGCCGCACATTCTGATCCCAGCGGGCCGGGTTCAGCTTCTTATTCACGCTGTTCGAGCTCAGTTGCGTGAAGCCGATTTCGTTCCAGTACTGCGTGCTCAGCAAGGAGGTCTGGCGCTCGATGTTTGGCGTGTTCGCGAGGGCGCGATATCCATTTGGCGTGAGCTTCGCGAGGTCGATCGCGCCCGCCTTGAGGGCCCCGACGAGCGTGGCTTCGTCCGAGAACTGCTCCATGTACAGATTGTCGATTTTCGGCGCCCCGAGGTGGTAGTTCGGGTTCTTGTGGAGCAACAGCGGCTGCGAGTTTTGCCATCGGCTCCCGATGGTCGCGTCCGCGTAAAACGGACCGGTACCGATCGGGTTCAAGTTCAAGAAGCTCCCTTGGGCCGCCTGGGCCGAGATCCCTTGCCATTGCGCCTTCTGGATGATGGGGATGAACATGATCTTGCCCGGAGCGAACGGCCGATCGAAGTACACGGTGACCTGCGAGGGCGCAGTGATGACCGCGCCGCACCCGGTCGCTTGGTTGGGCGCACATCCTACAATTCGGTTGACGTACGGCTCGAACGCCCAGAGATGAAGGAAGTTTTGGATGTTGTAGTTGACCGTGAAGGCAACGTCATCTGCGGTAAGATCCGTCCCGTCGGACCATTTTACACCCTGGCGGATCGCGTACGTCCAGTTCCGGCAGGTCAGGTCACAGCTTGCGTCCGTGGCGATGTTGGGGATCGGATGTCCGTCTTGGTCGAGCGAAAACAAATAGTCGTAGATGAAGCCGTACAGTTCGTACGACGGGTCGTTCAGACCCCGGAACGGATTCAGATAGTCGACGGCTTCCAGGAACCCCATGTGAAAGTCGACCTGTGCAGCTCTTGCGTTCGTGGTGACGCCCGGTGCGGAGAACGACGCGGACGCGAGCAGCACGAAAACGACCAGCCCACAAATCACGCCTAGGCGCATCTGCCGAATGCGAACCGCCTCCAAAGCGACGCGGAGCCGCCTCCGCCCCACCCGTGATAAAGGATGCCACCGTCCCCATATGAAGATATCTTCACACTCAAGTCCGGAACCGCGAAGAGTTCTTCGGACGTCCTACGACAAACAAAGGCCAAGAAGCGCGAAGAAACCCGCCGATTTGACGACTTTTGTGCAAGAACCTTTAAGAAAACCTGGGGCTTCGGTTCGCTCGAACCCTTCCGACGTGCGGAAAAACGCGCGGAGTGGGCGTTCATGAACGATCAAGACCCAGACAATCGAATCGAGGCGAGGCGAGATGGAGCTCTGGCTCGTTTGCGCCCTGCTCACGGTCGTCTGCTACGGCGTGGGCGAGGGCCTGTCCAAAGAGCCGACGGTCCGGCTTGGGTCAGCCCGGATGCTCGTCCTGT
>VBID01000188.1 GCA_005880615.1 Chloroflexota bacterium | reverse complement strand
TTGATATTGGCCACATCAGTTTGAATCGCACCCTGGGTGCCCGCTGCCACGCGTTCTCGCAGGATCGCGGCTACGGCAACGGTGTGTTCATGGTGCTGCTCACCTGTGCCGCTGTGAGCGCCTGGTTGTAGATGCGCACCTCGTCGATCAAGCCGCTGAACGGATTGGCGTTCAGGTGGTTGCCTATCACCACAACGTGCGCTGCGTTGTCCGCCTCCAGATTCTTCGTGGCCGAGGTGCGAAGCGTTCCGTCCACATAGATCCCTACCGAATTGGTCGCACGGGTGAACACCAGCGCGATGTTGTGCCAGTTCCTGTCGGACACACTGACCGAGTTGGTATCTCCGGTCGCGTACGAGCCGAACTTCAGCACGTTACCTGCGAAGTAAAGTACCTTGCAGCCGCTTTCCCATGGCGTGGCCGTCGCCACGCACTTGCTGAACAAATGCCGCTGCTGCTTGCCGCCGCCCATTGCATCGCGCTTGACCCACATCATCAGGGTGAAGTCCGACGAGCCGAAGTTCAGCGTCGAAGCATTCGCCACCGCCACCAGGTCGTCGTTGCCATCGAAATTGATTGCGCTGCCGAACTTGCCGGTGCCCCAGGTCGGTCCGTTGACCAGCGTGGCCGTATGGCCACCGCCACTCACGTCTGCTGAAGTCGTCCCCGTGCCTTCATTGAACCCGTATGCCGCGACCAGCCCGCCAGGCACCGTGTTCGAAACGGTCACGCTCACCACCGCGGAGGTGCTCTGGTTGCCCGCCGCATCGCGCGCCCGTGCGCTGATCGAATGCGCCCCGTTGGCAGCCAAGGTGGTGTTCCAGCTCACCGTGTACGGCGCGGCCGTGTCTTCCGCCCCCAGGATGGCCCCGTCGAGCAGGAACTGCACGCCGACCACGCCCACGTTGTCGTTGGCATTCGCGCTGACGTTGACCGTGCCCGTGAGGGTCGCTCCGGGCGCGGGGGCGCTCACGCTCACCGTGGGCGCGCTCGTGTCGGGCGCAGCCACTGCGAAGCTGATCGCCAGATCGGCCATGTTGGCGTTGCCCGCCGTGTCCTGGCAGCGCACGTAGTAGCTGTAGCTCTGCCCATTGGCCAGCCCGCTGACCAGTGTGGAGTGGGACGTCGAGCCTGTGGAGCTGAAGGTGTTGGGCATCGATCCGTAGGCCGTGCCCGCGGTCGTGGCGTAGCGGCACGTGGCGTTCTCGTCGCTGGTCAGGCTCAATGTGGTTTGAGTGGTCCCGGCCGGCAGGGTCCCGCCGGGTTGCGCGTTGCCGAGCGTCGGCGGCGTGGTGTCCGCTGCCGCAGCCAGCGGTGTGTTCATGTCGGTGTTGACCTGCGCTGCGGTCAGTGCCCGGTTGTAGATGCGCACCTCGTCAATGCGTCCGGCAAAGAACTCGCCTGGATAACTGTCCCCGCCGATCTGCAGCGTCCCGTTTGCCGTCGCCAGCGGCGTGGTCTGCGTCTGGCTTGCCACCTCCACCCCGTTCACGTACAGCCGCACCATCGCACCGTCGAACGTCGCCGCCAGGTGCGTCCAGGTGTTCACCGCCAGCGCCGTCGGACCAACGGTGTTCTGATTGCCCGCTCCCCACGTTCCTCCCGCCACTGGGCGATTGTTCAGATCGGACGAAGCCATGAGGTAGTAGCGATCGACATTCTTGGTGACCACCGATCGCCAGCCGGTGGGGGTCGTGCTCGGGAACACCCAGGCTTCGAGTGTCATCCCCGTGGTGAATTGGAGCGATGGCGCGTCCGGGATGGTCACTTGGGCGCCGGTGCCGTTGAACAAGAGCGCACTTCCGAACTTGCCAGCCGTGGCCCACGTCGCTCCACTGATCGTGCCGGTGTGTCCGTTGCCTGAGAGATCGATCAGCGTCGTCCCGGCGCCTTCGTTGAACCCGTATGCCGCGACCAGCCCGATGGCTGATTGCGGTCCAGGCGTACCAGGCTCGTCGGAGCCCAATTCGCGCAGGTACTGCACCAGCGAATTCAGATCCGCGCTGGTGATCGAGACCCCGTTGTGCGCCAGTACAGCGGTCTCCAGGGTCTGCGCGGAACCATCGTGCAAGTAGGGCCCGCTTTGCCACACGTCGCGCAGCGTCGGAATATCGATACCGGTCAGCGTCCCACCCGATCGCTTTCCGCTGGAGGGTTTCAGGGTGCCGATGTTCTGTAATCCCATTGCGCCTGAGTTCGTGAACGATGGTCCGCCATGGCAAGCACCGCAGCCCTGTGCGGTAAATACCGTACGACCGGCCGCACCGGTGGCGGTGATCGCCCCCGAAGCGTCACGATACGGAGTCGGCTCGAAGGCATTGAGTGAGCTGACGTAGGCGGACAAAGCATCCAGGTCGCCGCTCACTCCGCTCTTGGGGTCGCCCAGCGGCTGGCTGCGCGTGCCGGCATTGAAGGAGGTGTTGCTCATCAGCCCGAGACCACCTGCCAGGGCGCGAATCTGTCCTTCGAAGTCTTGCACTTCGTCGAAGTTGCCGCTCCAGTGCAAGAGTCCTTGTGCGCCGGCGCGACCGCGCAACGCGATCGTGTTGCGCAGACCCTCGCCCTGCCCGGTCAAGTCCCAGGTGCGACCGTCGCTGCCACCGTCGTTGTGGCAACTTGCGCAGCTCAAATAGCGATCAAGCGCAAGACGAGGGTCGCGAGCATCGTAAAAAAGCTGCTTGCCGAGGAGCACGGTGCTGGTGAGCTTTTCCGAGGCAACCGTGCTCAGGGAAGCAACAAGGGGAACGCTCAACTGGCCACTGCTGAGCAGCGGCTGCAGGTCGTACACGCCGACCGTGCGGTCCATGAAGTTGTTGACGAATAGCGTCTTGCCGTCGCCGGACAGGGCCAAGCCTTGTGGGGCGCGGCCGACTCCGAAGCGCATGACCTGGAAGCCGCCGTGCGCATCGACCACCGCAACTTCGCGGCTCGTTTCGAGGGCGACAAACAGGTACGCACCTCGGTTGTCGTACACAGCGGCCGTCGCGACGCTCGCGTTGTCGTGGTCGACACGCTTGCCGAGGTCTTCTTGATTGGTGGCAAGCATGATGCGCGAACTGATGGCTCGCACGGTGCTCTGGAAATTCAGTGCGGTGCCGTCGCGCAGCGTGCCGCGCTTGATGTTGTCTTGCTTGGAAGGCACCCAGGCCTGGCTGCCATCGGGCGAGATCGTCGCCGCGCCGAGGTAATTGGGGATGCCACGTCCTTGGTTTTCAAGGTCCGGCCTGTCGCTGTGCTGCAGGACGATGGTGCGCATGAGGCTCAGGCTGCCTG
>VBID01000132.1 GCA_005880615.1 Chloroflexota bacterium | reverse complement strand
ACCAGACGCAGGGGGAACCCATGTTGGGGCGGGAGTGCCTGCCCGTTGACGGCATAGGCAAGGAAGACGCCCTCCCGAGAGGCCTCGGGCAACGTGAGACTCCGCTCGTATTGCTGCTCGATGTCACGCTGGACTCCCCGATCCAGGCCGGTGAAGACCACTTCAACCGCGTCGTCGAGGGGTCCGGCAGCCTCGAGAAGCGGCCGCAGTGGCGTGCCCGTCCACTCGGCATTCCCGACGGCTTCGAACAGCCACGGTTGGCTGATCGGGCGAGGCGAGAGCTTGGCCCGGCCGTTGCCGGCGCATTCGAGGGTCACCGCCCGCATGATCGCCGGCCGTCGCCTCAAGTCCTCAAGGGTCAAGGTCAAGGAATCGCGCACGCGGCCGCCGATGGTGAGGCGCCACACGGCTGGATCGACCCATGGGATGTCGAAGTGGGTCAGCAGATAGTGCAAGCCGATCGGCGTGATCGGATACTGCAGCGCCTCCAGCGGCATCGAGTGATTCCGCGCAGCCAGCTGCAGCTCTTCAAGCGTGATGTCCGGGTTGGTCGACAACTCAGGGACCGGCTCCGGCTTGGCCACTGCACTCATCCGAGTCAGGCCACCATAGCGCTTGCGAATGCGGGTCGCAAGCTCAGTGCTTGAAGTGGCGTTCGCCAGTGAACACCATGGCCATGCCGGCCGCGTCTGCGGCGGCGATGGCCTCCGTGTCCTTCAGCGACCCACCGGGCTGCACGATGGCGCGCACCCCGGCCGCCGCGGCGGTCGCGACGCCGTCGGCATAGGGAAAGAAGCCGTCGCTGGCCAGTGCCGTGCCCGAGGCATCGCTGCCCGCCCGCTTGACGGCGAGCTCCACCGCCTCCACCCGGCTCATCTGACCGGCGCCGACGCCCACTGCCGCTCCGCGGTGGGCCAGCACGATGGCATTGGACCGCACGTGCTTGACCACCGTCCAGGCGAATTGCAGGTCCTGCCACTCCGCCTGGCTGGGTTCGCGCTGCGTCACCACCTTGGCCTCACCCAAGGTCTGGCCAGCCTGGTCGGCGGTTTGCACCAGGAACCCGCCGCTGAGCGGACGCGCCTCCAGGGCCGCGATGGCTGGGCCGGGTCCGGGCTGCAGTACGCGGAGCTTGGGCCGCTTGCTGAGCGCCTCCAGTGCGCCCGGATCAAAGCTGGGCGCGACCAGCACCTCGAAGAATGTCTGGGTCACTACAGCCGCCGTCGTCGCGTCCAGTGGCCGGTTCAAGGCGACCACGCCCCCAAAGGCCGAGCGCGGGTCCCCAGCCAGCGCGTGCCGGTAGGCCCGATCCAGGTCATCCCCGACTGCGACCCCGCACGGGTTGCCGTGCTTGATGATGGCGGCGGCGGTCCCGCTGAAGTCCGAGACCAGCGCCAGGGCGGCCTGGGCATCCAACAGGTTGTTGTAGGAGAGCTCGAGGCCTTGCCACTGACGTGCCCCAGCGATGCCGCCACCCTCCAATGTGTGGTACAGCGCCGCGGCCTGGTGTGGATTCTCGCCATAGCGCAGGTCGCGGACCTTGTGCCCGCCCAAGGTGAAGTCCGCCGGTAGCGGCACCCCGGGCCCGCCATTGCGAAGGTGCTGGCCGATGGCGGCGTCGTAGGCCGCGGTATGGGCGAACGCCACGGCCGCCAGGTGCCGGCGAAACTCGGGACGCGGGCCGCCCGGACGCTGCATCTCTTCCAGCACGGCCGGATAATCCTTCGGCCGGACGACCACGAGGACGTGGTCGTAGTTCTTGGCCGCGGCGCGCAGCAGGGCGACCCCGCCAATGTCGATGGCCTCCAGGACCCGGGCCGCTGGCTCTCCTCCCGCCACGGTCTCCTGGAAGGGGTACAGGTTGACCACCACGACGTCGATCAAGGGCAGGCCGTGCTCGGCCAGCTCTTGCATGTGCCGCGGGTCGTCGCGCAGCGCCAGGATGCCGGCGTGCACGTTGGGATGCAGCGTCTTGACCCGGCCGCCCAGCAGTTCGGGAAAACCGGTCAGCTCTTCCACCGAATGCACTGGCACGGTCGCCTCCCGGAGCACACGCTCGGTCCCGCCGCTGGCGTACAGCGTCACCCCCATGCCGGCCAGCTTCCGAGCCAGCTCCACGAGGCCCTCCTTGTCGGAGACGCTGAGCAGGGCATTCACCGCGAGGGAACCAATCGTCGCTCGGCGAGCCCACGCACCACCGCGGGCAGCAGCTTATGCTCGGCGTCACGGATCCGCCGGTGCAGTGCCTCGGCCGTGTCCCCCGGGAGGACGGCGACCCGTTGCTGGGCCAGGACCGGTCCGGCGTCGACGTCGTTCGTCACCAGGTGGACGGTGCATCCCGTCTCCGAGACGCCAGCCGCCAGGGCCCGGGCGGGCGCGTCCATGGAGCCCGCGAAGGCCGGCAGCAACGATGGGTGCACGTTGATGATGCGTCCAGCGAACTGGTCGACGAAGACCGGCGACAGGATGGCATCGTAGCCGGCACAGACGATGAGCTCGACCTGGGTGGCTGCCAGCGCGCCGGCCATCGCCAGGTCGCGCGCCTCCCGGCTGGGATAGGCCTGCCGCCGAAACACGACGTGGGCGACGCCCGACCGCCTGGCGTGCTGGAGGGCGGGGGCATCGCGGTTGGCGCAGACGAGCACCACGCCGGCGGGGAAATCGGGATTCGCGCAGGCGTCCAGCAGGGCGCCCAGGTTGCTGCCCCGACCGGAGACGAGCACCGCGACCCGAAGCTTGGTCACTCGCGGATGGTGACGCCACCGCCGGAGGTCACTTTGCCGACATGGAAGATCTCGCCACCCAGAACCTCCAGGGCCGCGCCCACGTTCGCACCGTCGACCACCACCAGCATGCCCAGGCCCATGTTGAAGGTGCGCCACAGCTCGTCGTCCGGGACGAAGGGGGCCAGGAAGTCAAAGATGGGCGGCTCGGGCCAGAGCCCCCGTACGATCTCGGCGCCCAATCCGGTGGGCAGAATCCGCGGCAGGTTGCCCACCACGCCCCCGCCAGTGATGTGGGCCAGGCCCTTGATCCGGACGACCCCGCCCAACCGCCGCACCTCCGACAGGTAGCAGCGGTGCGGCTCGAGCAACGCGTCCAGCACCGACGGGCCCCCAGGGGTAACCGGCCGAGGCAGCGCCTGGGTCGGCACTACCCGGCGGGCCAGGCTGTATCCGTTGGTGTGGAGGCCGCTGGACGGCAGGGCCAGGATGGCGTCACCTTCGCGGATCTGGCTGGGATCGATCAGCTCCTCGCGCTCCGCGATCCCGACCAGGAAGCCGGCCAGGTCGAAGGTCGTGCCCGAGTAGACGTCGGGCATCTCGGCCGTCTCGCCGCCGAGCAGGGCACAGTCCACCTTCCGGCAGGCGTCCGAAATGCCGGCCACGATCTTGGCCACCACGCCCGGATCCAGCCGCCCGGTGGCCACGTAGTCGAGGAAGAACAGGGGGGAAGCGCCGGTGGTGAGCACGTCATTCACGCAGTGGTTCACCAGGTCCTGGCCGATCTGGAAGTAGCGGTGGTGCGCCTCCGCCAGCAGCACCTTGGTGCCGACTCCGTCGGTGCTTGCCACCAGCACCGGCTGACGGTAGCGGGCCAGGTCGAGCGCGAAGATACCGGCGAACGGCCCAATGCCCGAGAGCACCGCCGGCCCCTGCGTAGCCCGGGCCAGGGGCGCGATCAACTCCACCGCCCGGTTCCCGGCATCGATATCGACGCCCGCCTCCCTATAGGTGGGCAACTACGTCCCCTCCGCCGTTTCGAGGGCCAGCTTGTTCATCTCCAGCTGCACCGGCACCGGGACTGGGTAGTCGCCGTCGAAGCAGGCCATGCAGAACCCGCTTACGTTGGTGACCGCCCGCAGTAACCCCTGCTTGCTCAGGTAGCGCAGAGAATCGGCGCCGATCAGCGTCTCGACCTCCTGCACCGTCCGCCCGGAGGCGATCAGCTCCGACCGGGAGGCGATGTCGATGCCCATGAAACAGGGCCACTGGATTGGCGGGCTGCTCACCCGAAAATGCACGGCCGTCGTGCCGGCCCGGCGCAATTCCTCCACGATCTTCCGGCTGGTGGTGCCGCGCACAATCGAGTCGTCGACGAGCACGACGCGCTTGCCCTGGAGGATCTCGCGCAGTGGATTGAACTTCAGCTTGATGCCGACGTTGCGCAGCCGCTCGTTGGGCTGGATGAAGGTGCGGGTGATGTAGCGGCTCTTGATCAGCCCCTCGCTGAATGGGATGCCGCTCTGCTCGGCGTAGCCGACCGCGGCCGGCGTCCCCGAGTCGGGCAGCGCAATCACGATGTCGGCGTCGGCCGGCGCCTCGATGGCCAGCTGCCGGCCCATGTTGCGGCGGGCCTCGTACAGGGACTGTCCCTGGAGGCGCGAGTCCGGGCGAGCAAAGTAGATGAATTCGAACATGCAGGTCGCCTTGCGAATCGAAGGCATTAACTGGGAGACCACCGGCTCACCGTGGCCGAGCTGGACCGCCTCGCCCGGCTCGACCTCGCGCACCAGCTCAGCCCCTACCGTGTCTAGCGCGCAGGTCTCCGAGGCGATGATCCAGCCACCCTCGGGCAGGCGGCCGAAGCAGAGTGGGCGGATGCCCAGCGGGTCGCGGATCCCGACCAGCGTGTCCCGCGAGAGCAGCAGCAGGCAGTAGGCACCCTGCAATCGCGGCAGCGTCCGGCGCAGCACCGCCAGCAGGTCCGGGCCCGGTGTCCGGGCCAGCAGCTGGGCAATCACCTCGGTGTCGCTCGACGTCTCGAAGACGGCGCCGTGTTCTTCCAGGTCCCGGCGGAGGGCGGCGGCATTGGTCAGGTTGCCGTTGTGCCCGAGGGCCAGGGGGCCCAGTTGAGGATGTTCCACCACCAGCGGTTGGGCGTTGGCGATCCGGTTCGAGCCGGTCGTCGAGTAGCGGGTGTGGCCCAGCGCCAGGTGCCCGGTGAGCGCGTTGAGCGAGTCGGCGTCGAACACCTGGGCCACCAGCCCGACGTTCTTGTGCATCCGCATTTGCCGGCCGTCGCTGACGGCGATCCCCGCGCTCTCCTGCCCACGGTGTTGCAGCGCATAAAGGCCAAAGTAGGTGAGGTTGGCGACGTCTTCGCCTCGGGCATCGATGCCGAACAAGCCGCAGGCTTCTTGCATGCGCTCCTCGCGAAGCCCGGATCGACCGAGCGGACGAAGCAGATTGGGATGCGGCGCGAGATGAGCCGAAGGCGGCGACGAGCGCATCCGTCGATGCGTGACTGAGCGCGCGGAGGAGCCAACGCCCGGATCGCTCGCATCCGCGCCCAAGATGCGAGTTTGCTTCGGTGGATCCGGGCTAGGCATCGGAGACCTTACCATGGCGTCTCCCACGCCCGGCGCAGCGCCTCCAGGTCGAGCCGCACCGCGTGCCCAACCACCAGGGCTCCGCTGCCCACCACCCCCAGGGCCTGCAGCGGCACCCGGTGGGCGGCCATCACTTTCTGCAGCTCGGGCACCCGTCGAGCGGCCACGCTGACCACCACCCGCCCGGCGGACTCGCCGAAGTAGAGAGCGGCCGGGCTCACCTGGCCGGAGAGGCCGGGGCATTGCGCTCCCTGGCCGCCGAACAGGGCGCACTCGGCGATGGCCACCAGCAGGCCGCCCTCGGCGACGTCGTGCGCGGAGCTGAGCGTCCCGGCGCCGATCGTCTCGTGCAGAGCGCGCAGCAGCCGGGCTTCCGCCGTCAGATCGACCAGCGGGGCGGACCCCTCCAGCGGCGCCCCCACCGCCCGGCTGTACTCGCTGCCGGCCAGCTCGTCGCGCGTCTCGCCCAGGAGGAAGATCAGGTCGCCCTCGTCCCGGAAGCTGGCGCCGCAGCGTCGGTCCAGGTCGTCCAGGATCCCGACCATCCCGACCACCGGCGTGGGCGGGATGCTCAGGCCATTGGTCTCGTTGTAGAGGCTCACGTTGCCACTGACCACCGGAAGCTCCAGCGCGCGGCAGGCATCGGCCAGGCCGCGCACGCTTTCGTGCAGCTGCCAGGCGACCCGGGGCCGCTCCGGGTTGCCAAAATTGAGACAGTTGGTCACGGCCAGCGGGCGCGCGCCGGTGCAGGCGATGTTGCGCGCGGCTTCGGCCACCGCCAGCTGCGTTCCGACGTACGGGTCCAGGGTCACGAAGGCGGCGTTGCCGTCGGTGGTGAGCGCCAGCGCTTTCGGCGTCCCCGGAACCCGGAGCAGGGCGGCATCGTACCCCGGACCGATCACCGTGTTGTTGCCCACCTGGTGGTCATAGCGGCGATAGATGGGCCGGCGGCTGCGCAGATTCGGTCGAGCCAGCAACTCCAGCAGCGTGGCGGCCGGGTCACGCAGCGGCGCGACACTGGCCGTTTCCGGGGCGGCAGCCCCGGTGGCCATCAACGACCGGATGGGGACCCCGTCGATCAGGGCATCCAGCGGCAGGTCGGCCACCACGGCCGCGCCATCGCGAACCCGGACCCGTGGTCGGCGGAGAATGGTGCCCACCCGATCGGCGTGCAGCTCGAACTTGTCGAACACCCGCTGGGCGGCTGGCTCGGCCTCGGGCTTGACCAGCACCAGCATGCGCTCCTGCGACTCGGACAGCATCACCTCGTAGGGCGTCATGCCCCGCTCGCGACGGCTGACCCGGGCCACATCGATTTCGACGCCACGCCCGCCTCGGTGGGCCAGCTCGCAGGCGGCCCCGGTGAGGCCGGCGGCCCCCAGGTCCTGGATGGCTACCACCCCGTCCAGCTCGTTCAGCTGCAGGCAGGCCTCGCACAGCACCTTCTCCATGAAGGGATTGGCCACCTGGACCGCCGGGCGGCGGTCCGGCGAGTGCTCATCCATCTCGACCGACGCGAAGCTCGCCCCGTGAATGCCATCGCGCCCGGTGCCGGCGCCAACCAGCAACAGCCGGTCACCCGCCTGCTCGGCGCGCGCCAGCCGGACGCGGTCGTGACGGACCAGACCCACGCACATGGCATTCACGATCGGGTTGGCGGCATAGCCTTCGTCGAAGTACACCTCACCGCCGACGGTCGGGCAGCCGAAGCAGTTGCCGTAGCCGCCGATGCCCTCCACCACGCCCTGGAACAGGTAGCGGCTTCGCGGATCATGCGGCGGGCCGAACCGGAGCGAGTCCAGGATGGCCAGGGGACGGGCGCCCATGGTGAAGATGTCCCGCAGGATCCCGCCCACCCCGGTGGCCGCCCCCTGGTACGGCTCGATCGCCGACGGATGGTTGTGCGACTCGATCTTGAAGACGACCGCCAGGCCGTCTCCGATGTCGACCACGCCGGCGTTTTCGCCAGGGCCCTGCAACACGCCGTCGCCGCTGGTGGGCAGCTGGCGCAGCAGTGGTCGCGACGTCTTGTAGCTGCAGTGTTCGCTCCAGAGCGCCCCGAACATGCCCAGCTCGAGGTCGTTTGGCTCGCGCTCGAGCAGCCGCCCGATCTCGTGGTACTCCTCATCGGTCAGCGCCACCGCGTCCAGGTTTCGGCGGGGGGAGGCAACCGCCATCAGGCGGCCACCAGGGTCCCCAGGGCGGACCGAAGGATCCACAGCCCGTCGGCGCCGCCCAGCAGCGGTTCGCATGCCCGCTCCGGATGCGGCATCATCCCCAACACGTTGCCCCGGGCATTGACGATGCCGGCGATGTTCCGCAGCGAGCCGTTGGGGTTGGCGTCCCCAGTCACCCGGCCGTCGGGGGTGGAGTAGCGGAAGGCGACCTGTCCTCCCTGCTCGAGGGACTGCAGGGTGTCGGGGTCGGCGTAGAAATTCCCTTCTCCGTGCGAGATTGGAATCCGGAGGACCTGTCCGGGGCGGCACTCGCGGGTGAACGGCGACTCGGCGCGCTCCACCCGCAGATGCACCCATTCACAGCGGAACTCGCACGAATCGTTGCGCAGCAGCGCCCCCGGCAGCAGTCGGGCCTCTTGCAGGATCTGGAAGCCGTTGCAGATCCCCAGGACCAGGCCGCCCCGATCGGCAAAGCGGGTCACGGCTTCCATCACCGGCGCGAAGCGGGCCACCGCGCCGCAGCGGAGATGGTCACCATACGAAAAGCCGCCCGGCAGGATCACGGCGTCGAACTCCGACAGCTCCGTTTCGCGATGGTCGACATAGCGTGCGGACTGGCCGAGCACGGTGGTCAGCGCGTGCATGCAGTCGCGATCGCTCCAGGTGCCTGGGAACACGAGGATGCCCCACTTCATGGGGCCACGGTCTCCCGCACGGCCGTGATCTCGATCCGGTAGTCCTCGATCACGGCGTTGGCCAGCAGCGTGCGCGCCATGTCGTCGAGACGGGCCAGCGCCGTGTCGCGATCCGGGCTCTCCAGGGTGAGTACCAGGTACTTGCCCGCGCGCACCTCCTGCACGCCCTCAAAGCCCAGGGATCGCAGGCCCTGGCGAATGGTCAGCCCCTGCGGATCGTTGACCACTGCCTTGGGGGTGACGAAGACCTCGGCCCGAAACGTCATTGGGTGAGCCGCTCCAGGGCCGCCAGGTAGCGCGCCCGCGTCCCTTCCACCACCGCCTCCGGTAGGGCTGGCCCAGGCGGCCGCTTGTCCCAGCCGAGCGTCTCCAGGTGGTCGCGGACGAACTGCTTGTCGTAGGAGGGCTGGGCGCCGCCTGGGCGGTATCGCGCCGAGTCCCAGTAGCGCGAGGAGTCGGGGGTGAACAGCTCATCGATCAGGATCAGCTGGCCGTCGCGCCAGCCGAACTCGAGCTTGGTGTCGGCCAGGATCAGCCCCTGGGACTCGGCATGGATCACGGCGGCCCGGTACAGCGACAGGCTGACGCGCTCCAGGCGCGCCGCCAGCTCTCCACCAACTCGGTCCGCCAGGTCACCACGGGAGATGTTCTCGTCGTGTCCGGACTGGGCCTTGGTCGCCGGCGTGAAGATTGGCTCCGGCAGGCGGTCGCTTTCCCGCAAGCCTGCCGGCAGGCGCTCCCCGGCGATGCCACCGGTCTGCTGGTAGTCTTTCCAACCCGATCCCGAGAGGTAGCCGCGCACCACGCATTCAAAGGGGATCGGGTCCGCCCGAAGCACGCGCATGGCTCGATCCGGCAGGTCGGGCTGGCTGCGCAGGAGCTCTGCCGGGATCGCCGGCACCGGCGCGACATGATTGGGGACGATGCCGGCGGTCCGCCCGAACCAGAACGCCGACAGCTGCGTCAACACGCGCCCCTTGTCCGGGATCGGTGTGGGAAGGACGACGTCGAAAGCCGAGATCCGGTCGGTGGCGACCATCAGGAGTTCGCCCCCTCCCAGCTCGTAGGTGTCGCGTACCTTGCCCCGCGTCAGCAGCGGCAGCGCCAGGCTGGTCTCGAGGGTCGCCAGGGTCATGCCAGGCCCACCCGTTCGTACGTGACCCGCACGTTGCGCAGGTAATAGGCCGGATCGAAGAGCGTGCTCAGCTCTTCGGGCGTTAGGCGTTCGCGGACCTCGGGTGCCTGGGCGATTACCTCGCGAAACTGCTGGCCATCGTCCAGCGCCCGATGCGCGGCCCGTTGCACGATGCGATACGCCTGGTCGCGGTCCATGCCATGTTCCACCAGCGCCAGCAGGACCCGCTGGGAAAACACAATGCCGCCGCCCTGCAGGAGATTCCGGTGCATGCGCTGACGGTCGACGGTGAGCCCATCCACCACCTGGGTCATCAGGCGGAGCATGTAGTCCAGGACCATGCAGGCATCTGGGAAGACAATCCGTTCGGCCGAGGAGTGGCTGATGTCCCGCTCGTGCCACAAGGCCTGGTCCTCCAGGGCAACCAGGGCATAGCCGCGCACCGTGCGGGCCAGCCCGCAGATCCGCTCGCTGAGCACCGGGTTGCGCTTGTGGGGCATGGCCGACGACCCCTTCTGCTCGTCTCCGAAGGGCTCTCGTACCTCCGCCACCTCGCTGCTCTGCCAGTGGCGGATGTCGGTCGCGAATTTGTCGAGCGATCCGGCGACCACCGCCAGGGCGGCCAGGAAGGCGGCGTGCCGGTCGCGGGCGATCACCTGAGTTGACACCGGGGCGACCTGCAGGCCGAGCCGCGCACAGACGAATTCCTCCACCCGGGGGTCGACCGTGGCATGGGTGCCCACTGCGCCGCTGAGCTTGCCCACCCGAATCTCCTCGCGCGCGCGCTCCACGCGCGCCCGAGCGCGGCCCAGCTCATCCAGCCAGCCGGCCAGCACGAAGCCCAGCGAGAGCGGCTCGGCATGCATGCCGTGGGTGCGGCCCACCATCAGCGTGTCTCGCTCGGCGGTGGCCCGGCGCCGAACCGCCTCGTGCAGTCCGGCCAGGTCACGGAGCAGGACGTCGGCGGCCCGGGTCAGCTGGACGGCGAGCGCGGTGTCCAGTACATCAGAGGAGGTGAGCCCTCGATGGAGGTAGCGCGCGTCATCGCCCAGGGGCTCCGAGACCGCGCCCAGAAATGCCAGCAGGTCATGTCCCACGCGGGCCTCCAGGGCGTCGATCCGGGCCGGATCCACCTTGGCCCGGCGCAGGCGCGGAATGGCGTCGGATGGCACCTCGCCCAACTGGGCCCATCCCTCGGCCGCCAGCAACTCGATTTCGAGCCACAGCAAGAACTTTGCTTCGGGCTCGAAGATCGCGCTCATCTCCGGATGAGCGTACCGAGGAATCAAACGGCGGCTAGTCTCCTTTCAGGTGGCGGCCGTCGTGAATGGAGGCATTATACCGGCCCAACCGGCCCCACCCCCATTTCGATTTTCGGGCAGCGAGGCCGATCGTGGGCCCGCGCCCTGTGCCCGAGGCAGCGCCCAGACTGGCGCCGGCTGGTACATTGGCCGAGCGTAACCATTGAGCGGCCCCTCCCGTTCCCCAGAACAGCAGGCGCCCCGTTGAGAGGGCGATGATGCCGGGCGGATCCGAAGACGAACGGGACCTTGTCGATCGTGCCAAGCGCAACCCGGAGGCGTTCGGGGCCTTGTACGACCGGTATTTCACGCAGATCTACCGGTTCGCCTACTCGCGCGTCCGCGATCAATCGCTGGCAGAGGACCTAACCTCGGAGGTGTTTTTCAAAGCGTTGCGCAACATCAATCGCTACACGTACGCGGGACATCCGTTCTCGTCCTGGCTTTATCAGATCGCGCTCAACGCGGTGGCCGATCATTATCGGGGCCAGCGCGGCGAGCTGGAGCTGGAGGATGCCACCTCGGGCGGGACGCCCAGCGGCGCGGTGGTGGACGAGGTCATCCGCCGGGACCGCAGCCGCCGGGTCTGGTCGGCCATCGACCAGCTCCCCAAGCAGCAGCGGGCCGCCCTGATCTTGAAGTTTGCCGAGGACCGCAAGATCGACGACATCGCCCAGATCCTGGGCAAGAGCTCGGGCGCGGTGAAGCTGCTGCTCCACCGGGGAGTGGAGCGGCTGCGCAAGGAACTGCCGCCGCTGGAGGGGGATGTGGAGGTCGGCTTTGAACCGGGATCCTGAGCTCGAGGAGTTGTTCGCTAGCGGCCCCCACCGCGAGGTGGTCGAACTGCTCCAGGCATCCCGGCCGGCCCAGCCCCCCCTCGATCCGTACTTCCGCAACCACCTGCGCATGAAGCTGATGGCGGAGGCCCGCCGGAGCATCTCGCCGCGGTCGCAGCCCCGTTGGTTTGCCTGGCCGCGGACCCCCCTGCTGGCCACGGCCGCGGCGGCGGCCGCCGTGGTTCTGACCGTGGGCGTGTACCACGCCCTCCACCAGGCACCGACCGCGGTGGCCGTCGTCCCGCCGGGCATCGGCCTGATCCGGACGGCGGAGCCGATCAGGATCGCGTTCACCGGACCGGTAGACAAGAATGCCGTGGCCCAGTCGGTCAGGATCGAGCCGGCCACCCTGTACACCACCCGCTGGGATGGGCAGACGCTGGTGATCATCCCGCTGCACCCGCTAGCATCCAACACCGGCTACACCGTCAAGCTGGTGCCCCAGACGGCTCCGGCCCCGAACACGGTCGCCGCCACCGCGGCGCCGCCGGTGGTAGTCCGATTCGTGACCACGCCGGCCGCCGTGTCGCCAGTCGTGCCCCCGTCGTTCCGCAGCGACAACCTGACGTTCGTCGGCGAGATCTCCATCGCCGACCCCGGCGCGGTCACGAGTGCCAGCTGGACGCCCGACGGCCAGGCGCTGATCGTGACCCGTACGGTCGCCGAGGCCGTCACCCTCGGACCCTCGCCGTCCGCCGCGACCCTTCCGCCGGTCGTCCCCGAGGTCTGGTCGATGACACCGCAAGGCACCCTCGTTCGCCGGCTGGCGACACGGGCCACCCTGCCGGCCGTGGCCCCCGACGGTCGTCACCTGGCCTTCTGGCGGCAGGACCGTCCAGACCAGTCCAGCCTCTGGGTCAGCGCCTTCGAGGACGACGGCACCCACGCTACCCAGATCGCCACCGTTGGCGGCCTGCCCAACCGTCCTGCCACCTGGGTCGGGAGCGACCGGCTGGCCTACGGCGACGCGGGCACCCTACGGCTGGTGGACCTGCAGGGCACACCGCCTCCGCTCACCGTCGCGATTACTCCGGGTGCTGCCGCCGCCGCTATCAACGACGGCCGCTTCCTGGCCACGGCGACCGCCGACGGAGCCGCCATCTTCGACGTGGCGTCGGGTCAATCGAAGGTGGTCTCCGCTGGGGCGGCCACTACCTTCGCCTGGTCGTCCGATGGACGGCTGGCCTTCATCCTGTCAGCCGCATCCGGGCCCCAGCTCTGGGTGGCCGCCCCGGACGGGCTCAAACAGCTCGCCGCGTCGCGGAGCGGCGACCGGTGGTCCGACATCAGCTGGTCGCCCGATTCCAGCTCGCTGTTGGTGGCCAGCCGGGGCGCGTCCACCGACGCCCAGCCGAGCGCGTTCTTTGTGAATGCCGACGGCTCGGGGAAACCCGTTCCCTTCGCTGCCCAGGATCGCGAGTACACGACGCCCCGCTGGTCCCCGGATGGGGGCAGCATCGTGTTTCTGCGCGGCGACGAGACCGGTCGGGCCCGGCTCTGGGTCGCCACCGTCCGGATTGGCGAGCTGTCGCCAGCCGACGCCGCCCAGCTGGACGCTGTGCACGTGGTCACCAGGTTCCTGGACGCCCGGCAACGGGGCAACCTCGCCGATGCCCAGGCCGAACTTGGCCCGCAGGCGCTCGCCACTTACCAGAACGGGAACCTGCCGCTGGTCACAGCCCCGGGTGATCCGTACATTGCCCGCTCCTACGTGTTCGGCGTCCAGCTGGTGAGCCCCGACCAGTTCCTGGTCACGGTGCGCATCGTCCTGGCGGACCCCAAGACCCATCAGGAGATCCAGTTCTTTGAGGAGCACCTGACGGTGGTCCGCCATGGCGAGCGGTTCCTGATCGATGCCGTCCAGCCCGGGATCACCACCATCATTGGCCAGGGGCCGAGTGTCGTCTCGGTCCAGGTGCAATCCGCCCCGCCCCACCAGCAGGTGACCGTCAAGTTCGACGCCGACCTGGCCGCGGCGACCGTCTCCCGTGAGTCGATTTACCTGCGGGACAGCAGCGGCCAGCGTACCGACCCGACCGATTTCCAGTTCGACCCCAACACGCGCACCGTCACCATCATGGCCAAGCTCCACCAGGGCAGGTACACGCTGGTGGTCACCACTGGCGTCACCGACGTCAACGGCCACGCGGCGGCGCAGGAATATGACTACACCGTCGTCATCGGCAGCGGAAACGACTAGCCGCTCTAGCCTTTCTCTTCGCTGACGGCGACAATCGCCCCAATCGCCGCCGCCACCTCCGGGCTCCCGTAAAAGCTCTCGAAGGGCGAATGCTCGGCGGTAAACGAGCGGACGCGTTCGAGGAGGGCCGGATGCTCCTGGATGAAGTAGGTGGTGATGCGGCCGGCCTGGAAGTCCGGCTCTTGCAGGAGCGATCGGTGGAACGGGATGGTGGTGGCGGGCCCGGTCAGCACGAATTCCTGCAAGGCGCGGCGGCCGCGGGCGATCGCCTGCTGGCGGTCCGCTCCCCAGACGATGAGCTTGACCAGCAGCGGGTCGAAGTGGGGCGAGACCTCCAGGTGGGGATGGATGCCCGAGTCCACCCGAACGCCCGGGCCGCTCGGGGGCCCGTAGCGGCGGATGGGCTTCGGCGACGGGAGGAAGTTGCGCAGCGGATCCTCTGCGTTGATCCGGAACTCGATGGCGTGACCGCGGGAGGCCGGCACCCCATCCGCCGAGAGCGATTCGCCGCGCGCGATCCGGATCTGCTCCCGCACCAGGTCCATACCCAGCACCATTTCGGTGATCGGATGCTCCACCTGGAGGCGGGTGTTCATCTCCAGGAAGTAGAACTGGCCGCCGGAGAAGATGAACTCGATGGTGCCGGCGCTCTGATATCGGACCGCCTCAGCCGCCCGGACGGCGGCCGCGGCCATGGCGGCGCGCGTCTCCGCTTTCAGGCCGACCGCGGGGGTCTCTTCGACCAGCTTCTGGTGGCGCCGCTGGATGGAACAGTCGCGTTCCCCCAGGGCCAGGGTGGTGCCCTGCGCATCGGCCAGCACCTGCATCTCGATGTGGCGGGGGTGGTCGAGGTACTTCTCGATATACACGGCCTCATTCCCGAAGGCCGAGAGGGCGGCTCGCCGGGCGCCATCGACCGCGGGCCGGAGCTCCTCGACCGTCTTCGCTACCCGCATCCCGATGCCGCCACCGCCGGCGCTGGCCTTCACCAGCACCGGATAGCCCAGCCGCTCCGCCTCGGCGACCGCCGCCTGGTCGTCGGTAACGGTGTCCGTGCCGGGGACCACCGGGACCCCGGCCGCCTGCATGGCGCGGCGGGCCGCCACCTTGTCCCCCATCGCCCGCATGCTGGCCGCCGACGGGCCGATGAACGTGATGCCGGCCTCCACGCAGGCCTCGGCAAAGGCCGGGTTCTCCGCTAGAAAGCCATAGCCGGGATGCATCGCGTCGGCACCGGCGGACCTGGCCGCCGCGATCAGCTGTGGGATGTCCAGGTAGGCGGCTCTCGGGTTGGCCCCGGCGAGCAGGATCCGGTCTTCGGCAAAGACCACGTGGGGAGCCCGTCGGTCCGGCTCGGCGTAGACGGCGACGGTGGGGATCCCCATTTCCCGGCAGGTGCGCATGATCCGCAACGCAATCTCGCCCCGGTTGGCCACCAGGACCTTGGCGACGGCGGGCTCAGCCAATGGTCAACAGCGGATCGTTGGCGGCCACAATGGTGCCTTCTTTCACAAAAACCTCACGGACGGTCCCGTTGGCGGTGGCCGCGATATCGTTCTGCATCTTCATCGCCTCCAGCACCACCACCACGTCGCCCAGCTTCACCGTGGCGCCCGGGACCACCTTGACCTTGATCACCATGCCCTGCATGGGTGCCTGCACCAGGCCATCGCCGCTGATGGGCTGGGACGGCGCCGCGCCGGCAGTGGCGGGGACGGCCGCCGCCCCGCGCACCCGAACGTGGTAGGGCTCGCCGTCGACTTCAACGGTGAACTCCCGGGTGGTGTCCGCCTCGGCCGGGGCCGAGCTGGCGGCCGCGGCGGCCTCCGGCTCCGGCGATCGGGCCGCAGCCGGCGTCGGCGCAGGGGCCGGCTCCGCGGCCCGGATTTCCGGCCTCAGGATTCCGGGGGCGTCGTCCGGGAAGAGCACGTACAGGAGGACCTGGTCGAGACTGTCAGCCGGCAGTCCCTGGCGTCGCATCTCTCGGCGAGCGCCGTCCAGGGCGGGCTCGAGCAGATCGGCGGGCCGCATGGTGATGGGCTCGGATCCGCCCAGCGCCCGTTGTTTGACGGTCCGGTCGATCTCACCCGGTGGCTGCCCGTACAGTCCCTTGACGTAATCGCGGAACGACTGCTCGATCACCTGGTAGCGGCGCTCGCTCAGAGTATTGGCCAGCGCCTGGGTGGCCACGATCTGATTGATGGGCGCCGCCATCGGCGGGTACCCGGTCTCCGCCCGGACCCGGACCAGCTCCTGCAGCAGGCGATCGTAGCGGTCGAGCGCATTTCGCTCCTGCAGGGTCTTGGTGAGGTCGGCCAGCACCGGGGTAGGCAGCTGATGGTCCAGCACAGTCATGTCGTTCCGGAAGGAGATGGGATCCTGGAAGGGTTCGTACTCGTCATGCAGGTCGTCGAAGTAGCGGTTGGCCTGGCCGATCAGTTTCAGGTCCAGCCTGGTATCGTACGGCGTGTCACGAAAGCTCGACACCATGGTCTCGGTGCCGGGCTGGGATGATCCCCAGGCCAGCGCCGAGAGGGCGGTGTCGATGCTGGTGGCTCCGGCCTCCGCCGCCGCGAAGTAGGTGATGGGCGCCAGCGCGGTGGTGGCATGCGAGTGGATGGAAATGGGCAGGTGGGTCGCTTCGCGCAGCGCCCGGACCAGGTCCCGCGCCGCGTCCGGGGCCAGGATGCCGGCCACGTCCTCGATGCCGATGGCGTGGCAGCCGAGCTCGCGCAGCCGCCGGGCGGCCTTGGTCATCTGCTTCTGGTCCTGGTACGGACTCGGACTGTAGACGAGGGCCCCGATCACCCGCGCCTTCGCCTTCTTGGCGGCGGCGATGGGCACCTCCAGGTTGCGCAGGTCGTTCAACGGGTCGAACATTCGGATCACACTGATGCCGGCCTCGACGGCCGATTCGATAAAGGCGCGCACCACATCGTCCGGCTGGTGCTGGGTGACGACTAAGGTCTGGCCGCGAATAAGCATCTGGAGGGGCGTCTTCTTGACCACCCCCCGAATGGCGCGGAGGCGCGCCCAGGGATCCTCTTGCAGCAGCTTGACCGAGGCGGTGAAGGTCCCGCCGCCCCAGGCGTCCAGCGCTTCGTACCCGATGCTATCGAGGGTTTCGCCGATAGGCAGGACGTGCTGCAACTTCAAGCGCCCCTGGATGAGGCACTGCTGCGCGTCGCGCAGCACGGTCTCGGTGATCAACACCTTCGACACGCGGTTATTGTATTCGCCTTCAGGACAATTTCTCCCCTCCCCGCGTGCGGGGAGGGGTTCGCGTCGACATCTCCTCAATACCTTGCATGGCAAGGTTCTTTGTGGTACCGTGGACTGCGATGCCAGCCGACGGCCTGGTCACCCAGATGCGCAAGGGGGCGCTGGAATACTGCGTGCTCGCGTTGCTGGTCGGTCGGTCCCGCTACGCCTTCGAATTGATCGAGGGGCTGGCCAGCACCGGCATGCTGACCAGCGAGGGCACCATCTATCCGCTCTTGAGCCGCTTGCGCCGCGACGGCCTGGTCGACACCGAGTGGCGAGAATCCAGCGATGGACCGCCCCGCCGCTACTACCGCCTCACCGCCGATGGCAAGCGGGCGCTGAAGGTGTTTCGCGACGAGTGGGCGGGATTTCGCACGACGGTCGATGCCGTTCTGGAAAAAGGAGGCACCCTGTGAGTGCACCGCACGCCGAGCAGATCGTCAGCGGCTACCTGGCCCGCCTGGAGCAGGCGCTCGCCGGTCTCCCGCCGGCTCGCAGGGCCGAGCTGGTGGACGACGTGCGCTCCCACATCGCCGAGGCCCGCCGGGGTCTGGCCGCGGAGACCGATGCCGACCTCCTGAACATCCTCGACAAGCTCGGTGATCCGGCGGACATCGCCGCCGACGCTCGGGAGCGGCTTGGCGCCCAGCCGCCCCCGGCCGCCATGCCCCTGGGCATCTTGGAGATTGCCGCCATCGTGGCGCTGGTCCTGGTGTGGCCGGCCGGCATCGCCCTGGTCTGGCTGTCGTCGGCCTGGAGCCAGCGCGACAAACTCATCGCCACCGTCTTTGTGCCCGGAGGCGTGCTAGCCCTCGGCATTCTCTCGGGCGTCGTGGGACGGGGTTACTTCAGCCATTTCTACATCCTCATCATCCTGGTACTGATCACCCCCGTCGTTTGGTCGATCGGGGCGATCTACCTGGCGGTTCGTCTGTACCGGACGCGCCGCGGCGGTCAAGCGAACCTCGCGGCAGCCGATTCAGGCTCGGGTTTCCTCGAGATCGCCGCGGTGGTCCTGACACCCCTGCTCTGGCCGATCGGCGTGATCCTGCTCTGGACCTCGACCGCGTGGAACACGCGCGACAAGCTGATTGGCACGCTGGTGCCGCCCGGCGGCTATATCGGGGTGTCCCTCCTGCTGTTCGCACCAGCATTGAGCTACACGAGCTCCTCGACCTGCGCCCAGCCGCCGACCGGTCCAATGACCTGCACTTACCAGGGCCCACCAGGATGGCTCAGCGCGATCGGAGCGGTGGTCGGGATATTCATCCTGGTCCTCCCCATCTTGACCGCGATCTATCTCGGCGTCCGGCTGCGCCAGCGCAACCCGGCCAGGCCCGCGGTTCCGGCATGACCACCCGGGTGCTCATCCACGACACGTGCATCGCCGACGGGCAGTCCGCGGACCTGCAGGTCGGGATGAGCCTGCTGATCGAGGACGGCCGCATCGCCTCCATCGGTCCGAACGAGTCGGTCGATCCCCGGGGAGCTGAGGTTCTCGATGGCGGCGGGGCAACTGTGGTGCCCGCTTTCGTCGACTGTCACAGCCACCTCACCATGCCCGGCGGCAGCCACTGGATCGATCGGGGTTCGGATCCACCGGATCGATTGCGCGACGTGGCGCGGCACAATGCCCGGCGCCTGGTGCAGGCTGGGATCCTGTGGGCGCGCGATGTGGGGTCGCCCGCTGACCAGGACGGGCGGGCGGTCAGCCTCGCGGTCAGGCAAGAACTCCAGGGACAGGCGGGTCAGCCCTATATCTGGGTGGCAGGGACCTGGATCGCGACGGATGGTTACCTTCCCATGACCATTGCCGTCAGTGACGGGAAGGAACTGGTCGGCGCGGCCCTGCGTCAGCTCGATGCGGGCGCCGACTTTGTGAAGATCATGCTGGACGGCGCCAACCGCTCTCAGACCTGCCCCTTCTCGGTTGAAGACGTCCGGCGGACGGTTGAAGCCGTGCACCGGCGGGGCCGCCGGATCACCGCCCACGCCACCATCCTGGACGGTGCCCGGGTGGGGGCCGCCGCTGGAGTCGACTCGATCGAGCATGGGATGGAGCTGAACGACGAGATCGCCCGAACGATGGCCTCCAATCACGTGACGCTGGTCTCCACCCTTTCCATCCTGGAGAGCTGGAAAGGGTTTGAGCGAACCACGAGGCTGGAGCGCTTCACGAGCGATGAAGGCAAAGCCCGGCTTCGAGCGCGTCGCGAGGCGGCCTATGACGCCGTTCGGGCAGCCAGGAAGGCCGGCGTGCGCATCGCTGCCGGATCCGACTTCGGCGGCGGATCAGTCCGGGCGGGCCACCTGGCTTGGGAAGTGGAGTGCCTGGTCGAAGCCGGATTGGAACCATGGGAAGCGCTGGGCGCGGCGACCTGGCGCGGCGGCGAGCTGCTCGGCATCGAGCATGCCGGCCGGCTGCGAGAGGGCGATCCGGCCGACCTGGTGCTCGTCCACGGGGATCCGTTGTCCGACCCCCGGGCGCTCTGGCGGGTCTGGACCGTCTTTCAGGGCGGCGTGCGCGTCGCCTGAGTAAGAGCCCGCGTCAACGGGCTCGCATCTTCTCCCGGGCTGCCGCGATTCGGTCACGCATGGCCGGATCGGTGCGGGCCAGGATGGCGGCGGCCAGGTGGCCGGCGTTGCGCGCCCCCGCCTCGCCGATCGCCACTGTCGCCACCGGGATGCCGGCGGGCATCTGGGCCATGGAGAGCAACGCGTCCAGACCGCCGAGCGCGCCGCCGGCCATGGGCACGCCGATCACCGGGAGCAGGCTCCAGGCCGCCACCACGCCGGGCAGGTGCGCGGCGCCGCCGGCCGCCGCGATCAGCACTCTCAGGCCGCGACCCTCCGCCTCGCTGGCCCAAGCGCGGCAGCCTTCGGGGTCTCGGTGCGCCGAGCGCACCACGATCTCATGGCTGATCCCATAACCGTCGAGGACCTCGGCGCAGCGCAGCATCACCGGCCGGTCGGATTCGCTGCCCATCACGATGCCCACCAGGGGCCCACCCTCGACCAATTACGCGACCCCCTCCCCTGACCGGAGGAGTTGGGTGGCGGGGACTTCGCGCTGGGCGATGTCGGCACGATAGGTCATTCCCTCGAACTGCACGCGTCCCACATTGCGATAGGCGCGCTCGCGCGCGTCCGCGAGCGAATCCCCCAGGGCCACCAGGGTGAGCACGCGGCCGCCGGATGTGCGGTAGCCGTCGGGAGCGGTGGTGGTGCCGCCGTGAAAGGCGAGCACATTGGGCTCCAGCCGGGAGAGCCCGTTGATCAGCGCTCCACTCGCGTACGGTCCCGGATACCCGCGCGATGCCAGCACCACCCCGACCGTGGCACGCGGTGACCATCGCACCGGGTCGGCCGGCAGCTCGCCGCGGGCGGCCGCTTCGAGCGCAGGCACGAGGTCGCCCTCTACCCGCGGCAGGACCACCTGGGCCTCCGGGTCACCGAATCGGGCGTTGAACTCGAGCACCTGGATCCCATCCTCGGTCAGCATCAGGCCGGCGTAGAGACAGCCGCGATAGGGCGTGCCGGCCTCCCGGAGGGCGGCGACCACCGGCTCAAAGATGCGGGTCACCGCGGCGGTGATGTCGCGGTCACCGAAAAACCCGGGAGGGGAGTACGCCCCCATCCCACCGGTGTTCGGCCCGTGGTCGCCGTCCAGCGCCCGCTTGTAATCGCAGGCGGGTACCATTGGCACCACCCGCGTGCCATCGACCAGCGCCAGCAGCGACACTTCCTTGCCGGTGATCGGTTCCTCCAGCAAAACCCGATCGGCGGCGGCGCCCACGCGGCGCGCCACCATCAGCTCATCGATGGCCTCCAGGGTTTCGGCCACGTCCCTCGGCACCAGGGTCCCCTTGCCCTTGGCCAGACCGTCGGCCTTGACCACGAAGGCGCGGCCTTCGCCCCGCACGTAGTCCCTGGCCGCCGTGGCGTCGTCGAAGACCCGAAAGGACGGCGTGGGGACGCCCGCCTTCTGCATGAGCGCCTTGGCGAAGACCTTGCTGGACTCGATCTGGCCGGCGGCCTTGGTTGGGCCGAACACCAATCGGCCATTGGCCGCCACCTCGTCCGCCAACCCAGCGGCCACGGCCGCTTCCGGACCGACGATGGTCAGGTCGACCGCGCGTTCCCGGATGAACCGGACTAGCCCCGCCACATCGTCCGGCGCGATGGCCACGTTGACCGCCATGGATGCCGTCCCGGCGTTGCCCGGCGCGCAGAAGACGGCCGAGGTCAGCGGGCTCTGCAACGCCTTCCAGACCAGCGCGTGCTCGCGCCCGCCGCTGCCGACGACGAGCAGCTTTATTCCCACTCGATGGTGGACGGCGGTTTCGAGGAGATGTCATAGACGACGCGGTTAACACCCGGCACCTCGTTGACGATGCGGGTCGACATCGTGGCCAGCACGTCGTACGGCAGCCTGGCCCAGTCCGCCGTCATGCCGTCCTCGCTCTCGACCGCCCGGACCGCGACCACGCTCCCATACGTCCGGTAATCGCCCATCACCCCCACGCTCTGCAGCGGAGTCAGGATGGCGAAGGCCTGCCAGAGCGACCGGTACAGCCCGGCCGCTTTGATCTCGTCGACCACGATCCAGTCCGCCGCCCGCAGCGTGTCGAGCCGCTCGCGGGTCACTTCGCCGATGATGCGGACCGCCAGGCCAGGACCGGGGAAGGGCTGGCGATGAACCATATCCTCGGGCAGGCCCAACTCCAGGCCGATGGCGCGAACCTCGTCCTTGAAGAGGTAGCGCAGCGGTTCGATCAGCTGGAATCGGAGATCCGCCGGCAGCCCGCCGACGTTGTGATGGGTCTTGATGCGGTGGGCCGCGAAAGTGTCGTGACTGGTGCTCTCGATGACGTCCGGGTAGAGGGTGCCCTGGGCCAGGAAGTCGATGCCCCGCAACCGGCCGGCCTCCCGCTCGAACACCTCGATGAAGGTGGCGCCCACCCGGCGCCGTTTCTCCTCGGGATCAATCACGCCCGCCAGCGCCCGCAGAAAGTCGGCCGAGGCGTCGACGCTGGAGAGCTCGATGCCCAGGTGCCGGCCCATGACGTCGATCACGCGGCGGCCCTCGTCCCGACGGAGCAAGCCGTTGTCCACGAACAGGCAGGTCAGCTGGCCGGGCACCGCCCGGTGCACCAGGGTGGCGGCCACCGCCGAGTCCACCCCTCCCGACAGCGCACACAGGACTCGCCGCGAGCCGACTTCGGCCCGGATGGCTGCCACCGCCTGTTCGATGAAGGTGGCCGGTTTCCAGTCACCCCGGCAGCCCGCCACCCGGTAGAGGAAATTGCGCAGGATCTCGCGCCCCGGAGGGGTGTGAATCACCTCCGGGTGGAACTGGATGCCGAAGCGACCCGCCCCGTCGCCCATGGCCGCGATGGGCGAGTTGGCCGAGTGGGCAAGCGAGCGAAAGCCGGCCGGGATCTCGGTGACCCGATCACCGTGGCTCATCCACACCGGCAGGTCAGTGGCCAGTCCCTGGAAGAGGAGCATGGGGTCGTCGACGTTGATCCGGGCGGCGCCATACTCGCGCCGCGCGCCAGCCGCCACCCTGCCGCCCAGCTGGTGGACGAGCAGCTGCATCCCGTAGCAGATGCCGAGCAGGGGCACACCGGCGGCGAAGACCGCGGGATCGCACAGGGGGGCGTCCGGCTCGTAGACGCTGCTCGGGCCACCGGAGAGTACCAGGGCCTTTGGCCGGCGGGCCTCGATCACGGCCCAGGGCGTGGTCCCTGGGATCAGCTCGGAATAGACGCCGGCCTCGCGGATCCGGCGGGCAATCAGCTGGCTGTACTGCGATCCGAAGTCGAGCACCAGCACCAACTCCTGCGTGGTTGCCGGCGCCGGTGCAACGGTCTTCCCCTCGACTATCTCCCCATCCCCACGCGCTGCGCCTGCTGGTCCAGCTTGCCCTCGTTTTGAATCGCGGGGGCGATCACCATCTCGGTCTCCTGGAATTCGCGGAGGGTCCGCGCGCCGCACACGCCCATCGAGGCGCGCAGCGCCCCTACCAGGTTCTGGCTGCCGTCGTCGACGGTGGCCGGCCCGACCAGGATCTCTTTGAGGCCGGCCCGGCGCCGGACCTCGATCCGGGTGCCGCGCGGCAGGCTGGCGTCGGGCGTGGCCATCCCCCAGTGGAAGCCCTGGCCGGCGGCCTCGTGCGCCCCGGCAAAGATGGAGCCGATCATGACCGCGTCGGCGCCGGCGGCAAAGGCTTTGCAGACGTCACCGCCCACCCGCATTCCGCCGTCGGTGATCACGGCCACCCGACGGCCGCTCTCTTCCAGGTATACCTCGCGGGCGGCCGCCACGTCGCTGGTGGCAGTCACCTGCGGCACGCCGACTCCCAGCACGCCCCGGGTGGTGCACGCCGCGCCCGGACCGACCCCGACCAGGATGCCGGCAATGCCGGTGCGCATCAGTTCCAGCGCCGCGTTGAACTCCACGCAGTTCCCGGCTACCACCGGGATCGCCAGGTCGGCGGTCAGCCGCTCAAAGGACAGCTGCTCGTAGGACCGGGAATGGTGGCGCGCGGTCAGGACCGTGCCCTGCACCACGAGGCAATCGGCCCCCGCCTCCTGGGCCAGGCGGGCCCGGCGTGCGGCGAAGGCCGGCACCGTCGAAACCGCGACCAGGACTCCCTCCCGTTTCACGGCCCGGATGCGTTCGTCGATCAACCGTTCCTGCACGGGCGCCTGGTAGACCGCCTGCAGCCGGCCGTTGATCCGATCGGCCGGCGTGGCGGCGATCTCCGCCAGGACGCGATCCGGATCGTCGTACCGGGTCTGCAGCCCATCCAGATTCAGGACGGCCAGGCCGCCCAGCCGGCCCATGGCGATGGCGAAGGGCACGTTCACCACGCCGTCCATGGCCGCCGCCAGAATCGGTATGGGGAGCCGAAGGGTGCCCAGATTGGTACTGATGTCGACGTCGGCAGGATTGATGGTGACCCCGCCGGGGACCAGTGCCACCTCGTCGAAACCGTACGCGCGGCGCGCCCGTTTGAAGCGACCCAGCTCGTGGGTCTCGGGGGGCCAGTCCTGAACTTTCGGCGCGACCGGCGCTCGCAAGCTCACGCCTGCGGCTCCCGGGTCGGTCGAAGTGGACTCCTCAACGGGTATGCGTGTACCTCAGGACGGTTGGCTTTTGGGCATTATACCAACGTGGTGGAGGGCTCGACCGAAAATTTGTCGCCGCCGTCGCGCGTGCAGGCCGCCCTCCGAGCGCGCGGCGTCACCGCCGAGGTCCGCCAGTTTCCCGACTCGACGCGCACCGCGGCCGAGGCCGCGGCGGCCATCGGCACCACGGTCGGGCAGATCGTGAAATCGCTGGTCTTCCTGTCCGGGACGGAGCCGGTGCTGGCCCTGGTTTCGGGCGCGAACCGGCTGGCCCTGCCCCACCTGAGCCGGATGACGGGATCGGCGGTGGGCAAGGCCGATGCCGACGCCGTGCGCCGCGCCACCGGGTACGCGATTGGCGGCGTGCCGCCGGTGGGCTTTCCGGCCCCCATCTCCACCTACCTCGACCGCGACCTGCTCCAGTACGAGACGGTGTGGGCGGCGGCCGGCACGCCCCACCACGTCTTCCCGATTGCGCCGGCCGATCTCATTCGGATAACCGGCGCCACCGTCGCCGACCTGAAGGAGCGCTAGCTCCCTAAGCCAGCCAAGGCGAGACCCCCACCCCGACCTCCCTCACACGGGGGGAGGGCGATTCGGTCCGTTAACGACCGCTCATGAGAATCGAGCTAGGGATAGATGCCGCGAATGGTCGTCGCCTGCGCCACCCGGTCCACCGCGACGACGTAGGCGGCCACCCGCATGTTGACCTTCTTCTCCTGGCTGACGCGTAGCACGTTGTCGAAGGCCTTCATCATGATCCGCTCCAGGCGCTGGTTGATGTCGGACTCGTCCCAGAAGAACTCCTGCAGGTCCTGGACCCACTCGAAATAGGAGACGGTCACGCCGCCGGCGTTGGCCAGGATGTCGGGAATCAAGAAGACACCCTTCTCCGCCAGGATCAGGTCGGCCTCCGGCGTGGTGGGGCCGTTGGCGCCCTCGCAGACGACCTTGGCCTTGACTCGGTGGGCGTTGCCCCGATGGATCTGGTTTTCCAGCGCGGCCGGTACCAGCACCGTCACCGGCAGCTCCAGCAGCTCGGCGTTGGTCAGCATCGTGCAGACCTTCTGGCGGAGCCGTCCGGTCAGCTCCTTTTCCCGGACCACCTCGTCCAGCTGGATGCCGTCCTCGTTGTAGCAGGCCCCGTTCGAGTCGCTGACCGCGACCACCTTGCAGCCGGCTTGCTGCAGCAGCTTAGCGGTGGTGTAGCCCACGTTGCCCACTCCCTGCACCGCGACCGTGGCGTCCTTCGGATGAATGCCGAGGTGTTTGAGGGCGGCCAGGGTGGTCAGCATGCACCCGCGGCCGGTGGCTTCGGCCCGCCCCTCCGATCCGCCGATGCCGAGCGGTTTCCCGGTGACCACGGCGGGCACGGAGTGGCCCACTTGCATGCTGATGGTGTCCATCATCCAGGCCATGATCTGGGCATTGGTGTTGACGTCGGGCGCGGGAATGTCTCGATCCGGTCCGATCAGGATGCTGATCTCGCTGGTGTAGCGGCGGGTCAGGTTCTCGAGCTCGTTGCGGCTGAGCTTCTTCGGGTCCACGATCACGCCGCCCTTGGCTCCGCCGTAGGGGATGCCGACCACGGCGCACTTCCAGGTCATCCACATCGCCAGGGCCTTCACCTCGTCGATGTTGACGTCCTGGTGGTACCGGATGCCACCCTTGGCCGGCCCCCGGTCGATGTTGTGCTGAACGCGGAAGCCGGTGAACATCTGGATGGCGTGATCGTCCATCAGCACCGGGAAGGTGACGATCAGCTGCCGCTTGCACTCCCGGAGGACCCGGCGCATGTTGGGGTCCAGACCGAGAACCTCCGCCGCGATGTCGAACTGGGTTTGGGCATTCGTGAATGGATTCGCGCGCCCCGGCTCGTCGGGGATGGTGCTCTCCCGCTGCGGGATTTCCACCTGTTGCGCCATCGGTCCCTCCTTCTCAGTAAGGCTGAACGTCCGCTTTCCTTACACTACAGCCAAGCGTGCGGGTTCGTGTGCCTCTTGTCGTCAGCGTCTGCCTGGCGACCTTCCTGGTCTCGGCCCTGGCGGCGGCCCAGTTCCGAAGCCAGCCGCTGCCGCCCTCCAACCGGGTCGCCCGCAACGAGGCGCTGCGCACCAGTGTCAACGACCTGGAAGCCGAGAACCGGCACCTGCGGGATCAGGTGGGCTCCCTGCAGGCCGCCATCCGCCAGCTGGAAGACCAGAGCGCCCAGCGCTCCAGCGCCGCCCAGCGGCTCACCGACATGGTGGCCAGTCAGAGACTCGCGGTTGGGCTGGTGCCGCTGCATGGGCCGGGCCTGACCATCAGCCTGCACGACGGCCGCAACCCCAACGACCCGTCCGATCGCTCGCTGGGCTGGATCGTCCATTACCAGGACCTCCAGGACATCGTCAACCTGCTCTGGGCTGCCGGTGCCGAGGCCATCACTATCAACCAGCAGCGGGTGGTCCCCACCACCTCCTTCTTCTACGCCGGGGTCAACATCCTGATCAACAACGCCAACCGGCTGTCCAGCCCGTACCTCATCACCGCGCTCGGCGATCCGCCGTCCCTGATTGCCGGACTGAATGATCCCAACCAGCTGACCGAGCTCAAGAGCCGCAGTCGTAATTACGATCTCGGGCTCGGCTGGCGGCGCGGCAGCCGCCTGACGGCGCCGGCCTACGATGCGACGTTTGTGCTCAAGAATGCGCAGCCGATCAGCTGAGGGCACGGCTCGCGGGCAGCGGCTCTTCGTGGTGAGCTTGATTGCCGTATTGCTCGGGTTCCTGGTGGTGCTGCAGCTCCGGTCACAGGCGCTGGTGGCGCGCAGCCTGGCCAACCAGGACAACACCAGCATCGCCCTGCTGATCAACGACCTGAACCATGCCAACGGCCAGCTGCTGCAGCAGAGCCTGGCCCTCGACCAGCGCCAGCGGGCGCTCCGGCAAGGCCTGGTCACCGGCGGCACGGATACCCAGGCGATTGAGAAGGAGCTCACAGTCTTGCGCGCAGTGGCGGGGCTGCTGCCCGTGCACGGGCCCGGGCTCGAAATCCGGATCGAGGGACCGGTCATGGATTTCGAGATCCAGGATGCCCTCAACAACCTTCGCAACGCCGGGGCCGAAGCCGCCGCCCTGAATGGGTACCGGATCGTCGACGGCACCCCGATCATCAGCCATGGCACGGCCCTCCAGGTGGCCGGCCATCCAGTGTCCTCACCCTATGTCTTGAGCGTGATCGGCGATCCGGAGCAGCTGGAAAGCGCCGCGGATATCTCGGCCAGCAGCCTGCAGACCCGGGTGCAGGTCACCATCACCCGCCGGAGCGACCTGGCGATCACCGAGGTCGTCCAGCCACGCCCCCTGCTCTATTCCCAGCTCGGTTCGTAAGATAGCCGGGATGGCCACCGTGGAGCTTCGCAGCGACACGTTCACCCTCCCCACCGACTCCATGCGCCGGGCGATGGCGGCGGCCGAGGTCGGGGACGACGTCTGGGAGGAGGACCCGACGGTCAACCGGCTCCAGGAGCTGGCGGCCAAGATGGTCGGTATGGAAGCGTCCCTGTTTGTGCCAAGCGGCTCGATGGGGAACCTGTGCGCCGTCCTCGCCCATACCCAACCGGGCGACGAGGTGATCGTCGAACTCGACAGCCACATCTATACCCATGAGGTGGCCAGCGGCGCCGTCGTCGCTGGCGTCCAGATGCGGCCGCTCGACACCCTGGATGGCCGGCTCGATCCGGCCCAGGTCCAGGCGGCCATCCGCGAGCCGGATATCCACAACCCGCGCACTGGATTGCTCTGCCTGGAGAACACGCACAACCTGAAGGGCGGGATCTGCTTGAACCCGCGGCAGACCGAAGCCCTTGCCGAAGTGGCTCACCGGGCCGGATTGCCCGTCCATCTCGACGGCGCCCGCATCTTCAATGCGGCTGTGGCGCAGGCGCTTGATGTTCGCGAGCTGACCGGGTCCGTCGACTCGGTCATGTTTTGCCTCTCCAAGGGGTTGAGCGCCCCGGTGGGGTCGATGCTGGCCGGGACGCGCGCCTTCGTCGAGCGGGCGCGCCGGATGCGGAAGATGCTGGGCGGCGGCATGCGCCAGGCCGGGGTACTGGCGGCGGCGGGCATCTGTGCCCTCACCGAGAACGTCGAGCGGCTGGCCGAGGATCACGCCAACGCGCTGGAGCTGGCTCGCGGCCTGCAGGGGCTGCCCGCCATCGCCGTCGACCTCGGCCGGGTGGAGACCAACATGGTCTACGCCCACTGTTTGCCGCCCCTGACCCGCGAGCGCTTCGTGGCCCTGTGCCTGGAACGCGGGATCAAAGTGGATGCCAGCAGCCCGGGCACGGTGCGGATGGTGACCCACCGCAATGTCTCGCGGCAGGAGATTGCCTACGCGGTCAAGGCCATCGGCGAGGCGCTCCGCGCCGAGGCCCTGGCAGCCGTTTCTTAGCCCGGTAGATTCGGGCTTAGCGAACCACCAGCCCCGTCTCCGGATCGAACGTCGGTCCGGCGAAGAGGCCGGCCGGCAGTAGCAGCAGGCTGCCAAAGGCCATGCGATCGCCGTGCTGGTCGAAGAGCAATCCCGCCGGCGCCTGGGGTGAGCCGGCCAGCGCGATCCCAGCTGGATCGGCCAGCAGCGTCCATTGGTCGGGCAGCCGCTTCAGGAGGTCGCCAACATCGCCAAAGGCATGCAGGCTGCCGGCCGTGTCCAGCGCCAGGCCGATGTGGGTGCCGGGGAACAGCCCGGCATCCTGAATGGTGCTGGCTTCGTCAGGTGTGACCGAGGCAGTCCAGCCGGTGCCCGCGATTGCTCCGCCGGCGCCCACCGCCGCCCAGCTTCCATCACCCAGGGCCAGCAACCGAACCGGCTGGCCTACCGAAAAGCGGGGGCCGGCCGTCGCCGCCGAGTCCAGCGTCGAGCCGTCTGCGAAGAGGCGCAATCCGCCAGCCACGTCCACCGCAGCGGGCGCGGCATCCGGAGTTGGTGAAGCGGGCGCAGCGGTCGCCAGCCCGTGCAGCGCCCCGTCCCGGCTGAGCAGCAGGTCGCCTGGTCCGAGTTGGTGCTCGGCTGCCAGCCCCTCCGCTGGGACGGTCCCAGGTGGCACGTCCGGCAGGCCGCCCAGCAGCCCCTCATCAGCAGCCGTCGGCGGCGCGGGCGCATTGGCCGGAACGGTGATCATCCGCGTTTCGGGCAATGACGCCGTGCGAGCCTGGTTGACGACCGTCAGCCGAAGGCGGTATTGGAGGCCGGGTTCGGCAAACAGCCGGAAGCCGCCCTGGATGGTCCCCGGCTGCGGCTCGCCCAGGGTCGCGGTGACCCACGGTCGGAAGGCCTGCGACCCGGCGGCCATCTCGATCCGGACGGTCTGCACCCCGGACAGCCCGTCGGCGGCGGTCCAGTTGACGGGGACGCCGGCCGCTTGCACCTGGCCCTCGGCCAGGGTGGCGGTGGGCTGCCCCGTGTCATACAGATATAGGTAGGCGATATCGGTGGAGGTGCCGTGCCCATCGAAAACGCGCAGGTGCAAAGTGTGGCGACCGGGTCCGGGCAATGGGAGGGAGCCTAGCGCCGAGGCGGTGCGGGGCGCCGCCGGACCCGGGTCGGCGTCCCACTGCGCGGCGTACCCGAGAAATCCGCGACCGCTCTCCTGGATGCGCCAGCTGGCCGGTGGCGGGGGACCGTCCAGCCCGTACCAGTAATCCCAGCGGGCGCCCGAGAGGAAAGCCAGCGGCAGCAGATACGGGACCGGCGGGTTCGAGGTCCAGAGGTAGCCCTGGTCCCAGCGCCAGGGATCCTGCCCCGGTCCAGTCCAGCCGTAGGGGTCGATGGAGTGCCAGGGAGAGAGCAGGTCGCGCACCTCGAAGTGCACGTGCGGGCCGGTCGAGTTGCCGGTGCTGCCACTGAGCGCGATCAGCTGCCCGTGCGCGACCCGCTGGCCGGGGTACACGAAGAGGACGTTGTTGTGGAAGTAGGCGGTGCGATCCAGTGCGTGGTCGATGACCACGCCAAATCCACCCGTGTCGCTCCATTCGGCATAGATGACGGTGCCATCGTCGGCCGCCACCACCGGTGTGTTGGCCGCAATGGCGTAGTCCGTGCCGCGGTGGCCATCATACGGGTACCCGGAGGCGCCGTCGAAGCGGATCATGATGCCGTCCTGCTGGCGGGTGGGATAGTGATGGTCCATCCACGAGGTGACCACCGGGTTGGGATTGGCGAAGGGCAGGGTGAGGTTCCCGGCTACCGCCGGCACCGTAGACGGCTCCGCCGCCAGCACCATGGCCGTACTGAGCACAACGACCCTTAAGACGGCCATTACGACGGGCCCGTAACGCCGCTCGAAAGAGTATCGAAACAGGGGCGCGACGGCTCCGTCACGATACGCGCCCCCTCTTGGTCGGGGAACAGATTTGACCTAGGCTGGCGTTGAATTGGGCGGGATTCACTGTTGAGTCTTGCTTCGCCATGTCGGCGCGCATCCGCGGAGTGTAGCGCGCAAGACCCAGCGCGGCACGGCTGGGACCGCCAGGAAAGATGAAATTGAACAGAAATCATCGCCGACGCCGCGGCCAGGCCCTCGCCGAGATGGCGGTGATGGTCCCATTCCTCGTGATCGGGATGATGGGCTTCCTGGACCTGGGCCGCGCCTTCTATTACCAGATCTCCATCACCAACGCGGTGCGCGAGGCCGCCCGCTACGCGGCCCAGAGCCACTACTACGGGATCGCCCCCGACTGTAGCGGCGGTGCCGGGTCGGCGTCGTGCCCGGTCCCGGGCGATAGCGCCATCTTCGTCCGGCTCAACCAGGAGCTGCAGGGAATCGGGGTCACCATCCCATCGGCCACCCCGGTGAGTACCGTGACGGTCTCGCCCGACGCCGGCGGACGGATGACCTGCTTCAACATCCCGTCGCAGTGCAGCCCTCCGACCCAGTACCCGATCACGGTGACAGCGACCTATCAATTCACCTTCATCACGCCGTTCATCGGCAGCCTTTTCGGCGGCTCGATCACCCTGCGGAGCTTCGCCACGATGAGGACGGACTACTGATGGCCCGCCAGCTTCGGCAGCCGACCCGGGCCCAGTCCATGGTGGAATTCGCCGTACTGGCGCCCATCTTCTTCCTGCTCCTGCTGGGCACCATCGACCTGGGGCGGGCCGTCTACATCTACAACAGCATCTCGGACGCCGCCCGGGAGGGCGCGCGGGCGACCGTTCCCTACGACTTCCCCCTCCCCACCAGCGCCACGCTGGTGACCGCGGTCCAGAGCAAGCTGGGCGGGGGCTTCTCCCTGCAGGCAGATCCCTGCATCGCGCAGCGGTCTGCCGTGAACAATGCCTGCCCGACTCCCGACACGGCGTCGACGACCATGCCGTCGAATACCGGCTATATCTGGTACAGCCCGGTCATTCCGAATGATCCGAGCCAGTACCCGGCGCAGCCCTGCCACTGCCCGGTCACGATCAAGATCTCGTTCCTCTTCCAGCCCTGGATCCCGGTCGTCCGTGACGCGGCTGGAAACGGGGTCATCCTCCTCGCGGAAACCACCATGGTGACGGAGTACTGATGATGCATTCTCTGCGAACCAAGCGCGGGCAAAGCCTCGTGATCATCGCCCTGTCGGCCACGGCCCTCTTCGGGATCATTGCCCTCGGCCTGGACGCCGGCCGACTCTATTTCGAGCGGCGCGACGTGCAGAATGCGGCCGATGCCGCCGCCCTGGCCGGGGCCCAGGAATTGATTCCAACCGGGGCGAACGCCGGGCAGTCGCCGGCCATGCAGCAGAGCGCCCGCACCCAGGCCGCCCTGTATGCCTTCAAGACCTTTAACGACACGCCAGACGGCGGCAACTACAACACCTCGCCCACCACGGTGGCGGCGTCCCAGGTGCCGGCCCAGGCCACCATCACGACCCCGGGGAGGAACAACAACCCCAATGAAATCATCGTGCAAGTCACCTACAACGTGCCCATGACGTTTGCCTCCATCCTGGGCTTCCAGTCGCAGCCCGTGACCGCGGTGGCCATCGCCCACGGCGGCTTCTTCAACAAAACCTACACCATCTTCGGCTTCGATTCCACGGGATCGGGCAACAGCGTGAACGACGACCAGAACGGCTGGGGCCAGGTCGACAACGGGGCCAACGGCTCCGACATGTGCCGGACCAACCCGGCCCAGGGGAAGCTGGTCTCCAACGCCAAGTGGCACGCGCCCAACCCGACACAGCAGGGCGTCAACCTCAATGGGACGTTCTATTACGCGCAGGCCAGCGACACCCACGCCGTTGTCCTGTACTGGTTCGGCCCGGTCTCCCCGACCACCTCCGGCATCGAACCGGCTCCAAACTACGAGCCACCGGCAATGCCGAACTACGACGGTTACCACCAGGATCTCAATGGCATCCGGTATTACTACCCCGGCCGCTACGTGCGTGACCCCATCACGATCAACGGTGGCACCAACATCTTCGCCAACGGCATCTACTACCTGCAGGACTCCGACTTCACCATCACCGGCGGGAACGTGTCCAACACCCCACCCCCCGGCGGCGGCCCACGCTACAACGCCGTGGGGGGCACCAGTGGCCTGCCGGTCGACACCCACGGGACGGGGATGAACGGTGTGGAGTTCGTCTTCGATGGGAACTCGTCCTTCAGCGCCTCGGGCAATGCCAGCGTCTTCTTCGTGGCCTCCAGCGTGGTGCCGCAGGGCGTGGCCGACAGCATCGCCTTCTTCATCAAGTCGAGCGATACCATTTCGGGGCCGAGCGGAATCGTCTGGTCGGAGACGGTCAACCCTGGAGGCTTCTTCCAGGTCTGGGGCACGGTCTTCGACCAGGACAGCAACGGTTCGCACGGCACCCAGGTCCTCGTCACGGGGGTCAGCACCCAGCTCAACCCACGGCCGCTGTATGCGGTTACCGGGAGCCTGATCGCGCCTCAGGTCGACCTCGACAACGGCGGCCTGCCGGGTACCACCAGCACCAGTTACACGCCCAGCTCGGCGCCGAATTGGCCGGCCGGACCATGCGGCTACAACCCCAACCCGGCGGGGCTGCTGGTCCAGTACAACCCCAACTTCGCCCCGCACTTCAAGGGCCTTGCCTATCTCGTCAAGTAGTCGACCCGATCCCACGTAACGAGCGGGTTCGCCCTACAATTCGGGACACACCAAACGCACCCAGGGAGACCCGCCCGACGTGGACCACGCGATCTACTGCTTTCTGGACGGCGAGACCCTGCACGGGGACCCGCCGCGGGATCTCGACGCGCCCGTCCTGGAAACCCGGATCCACAACCTGGGCACCAATAACCGGGGCGCCTTCGTGCCGCTCAGCAGCCTGAAGTACGTCTTGCTCGACTCCCGGGCGCCGGCCGAGAACCTGGACCTCAACCGCTACCAGCGGATCGCCATCCATTTCGTGGACAACGAAGTCCTGCGCGGCTACAGCGAGCGCCAGTTCCGGTCGTCGCGCTACGGGGTGAACCTGACCCTGATCTCGCCCGAC
>VBID01000131.1 GCA_005880615.1 Chloroflexota bacterium | reverse complement strand
CGCGAACGCCGACGAACCTCAGTGAACGACGGCGGACGGTTTCTCGTGTGGTCGATACCGGGCGAACCCCTTAGCCGTGTCGTGCCACGCGGTTATCCTCTGAGGGACGTATCGAGTGGGGTGGCGTGGACTGATCAATCCCGATGACAAAGAAGGCGCCCGTGGACCAGGCCAATTCGGCGCCGCCTGAGAAAGTTCGCTTCAGACGATTCCTGGGCTACTTCCTCTCTCTGGGGGCCTTCGGGTTTGGCGGTCCCATCGCTACCGTCGGCTACATGCAGCGAGACCTGGTGGAACGCCGCCGGTGGCTCGACCGAGAGGATTTCCTGAACGGGGTCGCCCTTGGGCAGACGATGCCGGGGCCGCTGGCCGCGCAGGTCGCGATGTGGGTGGGTTTCCTGCAGCGCGGTGCCCTGGGTGCACTGGCGGTCGCTGCGGCGTTCGTGCTGCCGTCCTTCCTGATCGTTGTCGGTCTCGGCTTCGTCTACGTCCGCTACCAGGGCTTGCCCTGGGTGCAGGCGGTCTTCTATGGAATCGCCCCGGCCATCATGGCCATCATCGCCATCGCCGCCGTCAAGCTCGCGCGTCTGACTAACAAAAGCGATCTCCGGTTGTGGGCAATCTCGGCCATCATCCTCGTCATTACGGCGGCCACCGGGGCCGAGATCGCCCTGCTCTTCATCGCTGCCGGCCTCCTGATGGTCGTCTGGGATGCTCCGCCCCCCTTCCTCCGACGGCCAAAGCTCGCATCATTCAGCCTGCCCCTCCTGGCGCCCGGCCTGGCTGCCGGGGCGGCGTCACCCAATACCCTGCGAGATCTGTTCCTGTTTTTCCTCAAGGCCGGCGCCTTCATCTTCGGAAGCGGGCTGGCCATCGTGCCATTCCTGCGTGAAGGGGTGGTCAACCAGCATCACTGGCTGAGCCCCAGTCAATTCCTCGACGCCGTCGCCGTCGGGCTGATCACGCCCGGACCGGTGGTCATTACGGCCGCCTTCATCGGCTACCTCGTGGCCGGCCTGCTCGGTGCCGTGATCGCCAGCGTTGGCATCTTCACCCCGATCTACGCCGGAGTGGTGATTCCCGGGCGGTGGTTTATCCGACACCGGCGCAACGCCCAGATCCAGGCCTTCGTCAAAGGCGCCACCGCCGCGGCGGCCGGCGCCATTGGGGGCGCCACTATCGTGCTCACCCAACAGGCGGTGCGGGATGCTGCCACAGCGGCCATCGCCGTGGTCAGCCTGGGCCTTCTGTTGCGGTTCAAGGTCAAGGAGCCCTTGCTGGTGCTGCTCGCGGCGAGCGCGGGTTTTGCGATCCATCACTAGCTCCTGGCGCCGCCGCCCGGTCAAGAGTTACCCGGTGGCGGAAGACGATGTCTCTCTGCCCGTCCTGCCTCTCGGCGCAGCCACTGAAGATCCTGGATGTCCGCCAGCGTCGCGAGTGGGATCAAAGCCACGTCCCAGAGAAGAGTCTTCATGTCTTCGCTGGCGACCTGGCGCAGGAACTCGCTGCGCTGCCGAAAGACACCGAGCTCTGGACGATTTGCGCCAGCGGCTACCGGGCCGCGATCGCCAAGCCTGCTCGACCGCGCGGGCCTCTCGGTCCCGCTCGTAAGTCGGGGTGGGGGTGCCCGAATGGGCGGCTCATTGTTATCCGCAGGCGATCGGATCAGCGGTCGACCGAGGCCGCGACCGAGCTATTGGTGGTTCGGCCGGAGCCGCTGTGCGCGGAGAGCTCACTGGAGCTCCGGGAAGGCATCCTAACGGCGCGGGCCCGCTTCGACCTTCGAAGACAATTTCCCTAGTCCGGAATTCCCGACGTAATTGGCGATCGGTGGGACGGTATCACGGTCGCTGACGCTCACGCCGAACGATTTGGGGCGCTGCGCCCGTCGCCAGCCGACCCGGCTCAGAGGGCGAGCCGCCGCAGGATCCAGTAGAGCATCGCGATCACCGTGAATGCCACACCGCCCATGAGCGGCAAGCTCGGGCCGTCTGCCGGCGCGGGCGCACCCGTCGGGCCTGGCGTTGGGGCTGGCGGTGGCGTCGGTTTCGCGGTAGCCAGAGCTTGCGGCCGGCTACTCGTGTTTGGCCTGGTCGTGGCCCGGGGCGTCGGTGGATGGGTGGCAACCGGCGGGGGCGTCGCGGTCGAGTGCGGGGTTGAAGTCGGGGGCGACGGCGGCGGTGGTGTCGGCGTGGAAATCGGGAGCGGGGTGGGCGTGGGCGTTGGCCCGGTAGTCGGCGTTGGAGTCGGCGTGCCCACCGGCGATGCCGTCGCTGTCGGGGTAGGCATGGGTGTCGGGGTGGGCGTGGGCGTCGGGGTTGGTGTGGGTGTCGGAGTTGGCGCAGGTGTCGGGGTTGGGGCAGGTGTCGGGGTTGGGGCAGGTGTCGAGGTTGGGGCAGGCGTTGGCGTCGGCCCCGGTGTCGGCGTGGGCGTTGGGGATCCCTTTGAAAGCTGGAACGAATGGAGCACCGACCCCCCAACCGCGACGAAGTCGACCCTCAGTGTCGTCGGCGTTACCGTGATCCGCACCGCGCCGAAATGGCTGGCGTCACCCCAGACGCTGCCGGCGATGGGGCTGCCCAGCGAATAGAGCTGATTCCCCCCCGCCCCATCGACCACGAAGTGCTGGCCCCCCTCGATGAGGTGTTCGAACTCGTGGTCGTGTCCAGAAAGGTAGAGGTCGGTCTGCGGCTGGACCATCCACCGGGTGTAGTCGGATGATCCGTGCACGGTTCCCGAGCTGTATGGCGGCTCATGGTCTGCAGCAACTTTCCAGATCGCTGTACTGGCCGCGAGATCGGCGTAGTACTGCTGGGCCTGCGCCGACGTGCTGCTGGTTCCATCAGGGTTATCGTTCATGTCGAGCGCGAACAGGTCGATGAGCCCACTCCCGAAGTGGGCGACGTAGTGATTGGGGTGGCCGAAGAAGGCAGCGCTGGGAGCGTACGTGCCGCTATCCCAGTCATGGTTCCCCGCAATCTGCCAGAACTTGGTGTGCCCCGGCACGGTGATGTCGCTCAGGTAGGGTAATGAGTCCGACGGCCCGCTGGCATCGCCCTGGACCTCGGCCGTGGTGCCGGTGATGTAGCTGTTGTCTCCAACGGTCCAGATCAGGTTCGGGTTCCAGCTGTGGACCAGATCGGCCACCGCCTGCTCGTCGGTGGTGCTGCAAGGGTCGTAATGGCAGATCCCGTAGTCGCCGATGACGCCGATGATGAGCTGTGGGCTGGCCGCCTGGACCGGCCTCGATAACAGTCCCGAGGTGGCGGGCCCGATGAGCACGATGGCCGCCACGGCGCAGACTGCGGCCACCAGTAGCCGGGTACGTCGCGTTCCCCCTGCAAACGCGTTCATCGCGCCTCCCGGCGACAGTGTGCGGTCGAAATGCTACGAGATCCTCAACGGATCGGCCACGAGGCCGTCGAGATATGTAACGGAGTATGTGAGGTTCGCTCCCGGCGACCGTTGAACGTAGAGAGGGGGATTGAGTGGCGCGGGGAACACTGGTGCTGCTCGGCGCCGTCAGTCTGGCCGCCGTGTCGCTCTCTGGCGGCCATCCGCCCGCGAGCTCAGCAGTTGAAACCACTCGCCTGGCCTCGAACGATTCGCGTCCGGTATCGGAGCGGTACGCCTCAATCGACGCTGCGCTGCGCCGGCAGCTGCGGGCACTCGACCGGGAGCTGGTCGCCGACCGCACCGACGCGCAGTACCGGGCTAGCTTCCAGAGAATGCTCGCCTCCGTCCGGGCCTTCGACCGCGCTCTGGCGGCCATGCCCGTCGCGGAAGCGTTGCGACCGGAGGTCCACCAGGTCCTGGCCGGCGACGAGGAAGTCCAGGAGATTGCCGGGATCCTGGCCCGAGCCGCACGGCCAGCCGGATTTCCAAACCTCACGGATGAACTCGGGAATGACCTGTACGAGCAACAGCAGGCGCAGGACAACCTGGCCCGAAGGCTTGGGGTCGCCACCGGCATCACCGGAGCATCGCCGGCGGCCACCCGGTTTACCTGCCCATTGCTTCGGCCCCAATTGACCGTGCGATGGTGGGTGCCCCCGGCGCAACAGGGTCTTTGACCTGGGTTGCCGGGTCGCGTGCCTGGGGACCAGCCTGGAGCGGCCGCCGCGACCGGGTGCGGTTCGTAGAAAGGTGGACGGGACAGCGCCTGAGCGCGAGGCTGCCGCGACCCTCCTGGTTAGGTCAGCCTTATTAGAACGCGCACAGCATCGCCGTCCTCGACCGCACGGGCTACCGCCCCAACACGACGTCCGCGAAGCTGCAGCTCAACCGGCGACTCGGTGGTCAGATTCCTCCACCATTGTTTCTGCGAGTATTGGCCAACCGTCACGCTGATTTCAGAACCGGATTTCCGGTACGAGACCGGAATCGTGATACGGTGCCCGGTTCGGCGACCTGTATAGGCGATGAGCATGACCCGTGCACCGGCCAGCCAGTGCAGAGGCGAGCGCAGCAGCCACACCAGCAGGGGATTGAAGAACCAGCGATAGAGCCAGAGCACCACGTGGACCGTAGCACGAGGATGCCTGTGTGCTCGGGCTAGGCGGGTGGGCGCGCTGGCTCAGACAATTCGGAGGCCGGAGTCAGCAGGACGACCGCGCTCTGGATGTCGGACTCCGAGCCAAAGATGTGGATGGCGGCATAGCCTTCGCCCTCCAGGTCGGTCCGAATGTGACGGAGGCTTGCAGACTGCCGTCTCACCACGGCCGGACGGACGACGCGCGGCCGTGTCCGGTTCCGGCGCAGGCAGACCTCGGCCGGCAGGGCGAAGACGATGGCCAGGGCCGGCCGCCGGGAACGCCGAGCGCGGTCGAGGGGCGTGGCCCGGCTGAGGAGGTCGAGGTTGGTCGCATCGACCACGGTCAGGAGACCGGCCTCGAGACGGCTTCCGATCGCCTGGTGGAGGAGCTCGAACGCCGCCTGGCTGACTCGCTGGTCCGCCTCGTTTCCGGTGAGCAGCCCTCGGAAACGGTCCGAAGAAACGCTCGCCTCGTCCGGGAAGTGCCGCCTGGCGAAGGTCGACTTCCCCGATCCGGCCGCCCCGACAAGGAGGACCAGGGCATCCGCTGGCACGCTGATCGCGCGCCGAGCCGTAAGGACCGGGTCAGCCATGGATGGATGATCCCATGACGGGCTGACCAGCGAAACTGGTGGTCGTGATACGCGTCCGCCTCGCCGAGCCACGGGATGCCGCTGAGCTCCAGGCTATCTACGCGCCGATGGTGGGGAGCAGCGCGATCTCGTTCGAGGTCGAGCCCCCGACCGCTGAGGAAATGGCCCGCCGGATCGCTCGGACCATGCCGACCCATCCCTGGCTGGTAGTTGAGGATCAGGGCCAGCTCACCGGATACGCCTACGCGGGTCCGTTTCGAAGTCGGCCGGCCTATCGGTGGAGCGTCGAGGTCTCGGCCTATATCCACTCCGACTGGCGGCGCCGCGGCGTCGGTCGATCCCTGTACACGGCGCTCCTGACGGTGCTGGCGATCCAGGGATATCGGGAAGCGTGCGCCGGGATCACGCTCCCCAATCCAGCCAGTGTCGGCCTGCACCAGGCGTTGGGCTTCGTCCCGGTGGGCGTGTATCGGCGGGTGGGGTGGAAGCTCGGAGCCTGGCATGACGTGGGCTGGTGGCAGCGATCCCTGACCGCATCCACCAACGGGCCGGGCGAGCCGCAGCCGCTCGATCGCCTCGACCGCGACCAGTTCCGGGCGGCCCTCAACTCCTGATTTCTGCGCCAAGCTAGTGGGAAGCGGCTGCGCCTCAAGGGCGCAGCCGCGATGTCCGCGTCGACGTCATGCTTCACTTGCTGGACTTCATCGTTTCGAGCAGCTCGGCCAGCCGGTCCATCGATTCGTCGGCGCCCTCTTGCATTCCAGAGGCGACCATGCCGTCGCGGTCCAGCACCGACTGGAACACCTGGTGGGCGACCAGTCTGGTCTTGTTGCCCAGTGCTTCGAATGTTGCCGTCTGCAGGGCGACGTGTCCGGGCACGCCTTCGTACTCAAACGTGGCGCAGATCCGCTCCGGCGCAACGACGTCGTGGTTGACGCCGCGGAATCCAAACTCGCTTCCATCGGCTCCACGGTGAATCACCCTCCACTCGCCGCCGCGCCGTGAGTCGAACTTGTCGATCTGGACCTCGTAGCGCCGGGGACCCCACCACTGTGCGAACAGCTTCGGGTCGGTGTACGCCTTGAACACCAGCTCGCGCGGCGCGTCGAGGATGGTCGTTGAGATGATCTCCTGCTTTCCGGGTTCAATCACGTACTCGGTCTTGGGCATGGTCCTAGCTCCCTTCTCGGTCATTTTTCTTCTCCTCCTGGATGAGATCCTGCAGAACGTCGTCGAGGCGCTCGAAGCTTTCGTCCCAGAAGCGCCGGTAGTCCCCCACCCAATCCGCCGCGTCCTTGAGACGGGTTCCGTCGAGGCGGCAGGGCCGCCACTGCGCGTTGCGGCTCTGCCTGATCAGGCCGGCGCGCTGCAGCACTTTCAGATGTTTGGAGACGCCGGGGAGGCTTAGGTCGAACGGCTTGGCCAGTTCCGTGACCGATGCCTCGCCCTGGGCAAGACGAGCCAGGATCGCTCGCCGGGTGGGATCGGCGAGGGCTGCAAACGTGACGCTCAGGTGATCAGTTGCCATAGTTTTCTACCTAGCTAATTAACTATGTGGAATAATACAGCGGGTGGGGAGGGCTGTCAAGAGGGCTGGCCGGGTCTCCAGTTGCGGGGGCGAATCCGGCTTCAGTCTTCCGCGGCGGCGGGGGAGAGGGCGGCGACCAGCGCCAGATCGCCAGGCCTGACCGATTTCGGATCGAACTTGCGAACGTTGGCGGCCATCTTGGTCAGCGCCTCGGCCATCGACATGGGGGGCGCGGCGTCCTTCTTCCGGCTGGGCGGGACCCAGCGCACCGGATTGATGCGGGCCACCACCACGGCCCGGAGATACGGGCTCTTCATGCCCATCCCCTGCATGGTCTTCACGTGGGCCGCCACGCGATCATCGATGTCCATCAGGCGCACCGCCCATTGCTCGCGCTGGCGCAGGGCGGCCGGGAGGGCTCGGTCCAGGAACCGATCGACCTTGCGCAGCATCGGCTGGTACGAGGAGCCGGCGAAGCGGGAGCGTTCCGCGTAGGCACAGCCCAGCGTGAGGAAGATTGGCGACTCGAAGGTCACTGCGTGCGCGTCCTCCTTCGTCCGCGGCTGCTCCTTCGCCAACTGGCGGGCCATGCGGATGACCTCCAGGCTGCGGTCCCGCAAGTTGTGGGCCTTCTCGGTGTTCAGCGCCAGGATCCGATAGGCCAGTCTCTCGTCCGGAACCAGGAGGGCGGTGACCGTGCGCAAGCCAAGCTTGCGAGCGGCCTCCAGCCGATGGCGCCCGTTGGGCGACCAGAATCCGTCCTTGGCGGGGACCGCGATCACCGGATCGAGGAAGACGCCGGCCGCGCCGATGGCGGCCGCCAACCGATCGGCGTGAGTCCTGGAAAGATCGCGCTGGAAGGGCGTCGCCACGACCCGGCGCAAAGGGAGCGAAGCCAGCACCAGCGGCTGGCCGGCAAAGGGATCGCGATAGGCAGCCAGGACCACGCCGCCCTGCTGCCTCACGCGGGCAACCAGGGTCGCGACGGCCGGCGTTTCCAGATCGACGCCGCTCTCAGATGGCTCTGGTCCGCGCGCGGCGGCTGGCTTGCGCGACCGGCGAACCGGCTTCTTCGGTATCAGCGGGGGGCGGACGGGTGAGGGCCGCCGGTGCCGGTGAGGGCGTCCCCGAGGGAGCGCTGTCCGGCGACCTCTCGCTTCAGTTGCGTCAACAGGAGACGGTACTCAGCCAGGAGTTGATGCGTCCGCATTCGGGTGCTGCGGTAATCGTGGAGGCTTGGTTTCGCATCGGCGGCGGCCGTGCGGTACGGCTCGAGCAATTGGACGAGTTCCTCAGACGTTTTCATGATCGCCATAAAGATCCGGGCCTGCATAACGGGGGAGAGCGAGTCCAGCAGGCCGGCGTACCCCTGGATGAGCGCCACCTGGCTGCGCAACCGGAGCACGGTCGGCTGGAGGCTTCGGGCGGAGGGGCCGGCTGGGGGCGCCCGCAGCGGCACGATGCGGCCCATACGAGGAGCCACGGCTTCGATGGGTGCGGGCCCCCGGCTATGAGCCTTTTTCATCAGGCGGCCTTAAAACGCAGGGCGTATCCCTGGCGAGCTTGATTGACCAGGTCACACGGCGCGCCCAGCCCGCGAATGCACCGCCGCAAGCGCACGATATAGGTGCGCAGTTCCTCTTCAGACAGCTCGGGCGAATGCCAGGCGCGCTGGATCAGCTGCGAGGCGGAGAAGAACTTGCCCGGGTGCTCGGCCAGGAAGCTAAACAGCTGCGCCTCGCGCCGGGTGAGTGGGGCGGTCCTGCCCTGGCAGGAGATCGTCCGGCTGTCAAGATCAAGCTCGAGACCGGCCAGGTCGTGGACTCGCCGCCGCCAGAATTCGAGGCGGGAGAGCAAGCGTTCCAGGTGGGACCGAAGCTGCGCCTCGTCGCCAGCTTTCAGCCATTCGGGCTCCGCTGAGGGGTACGGCTGAGGTTGCTGACGGGCGAGCGAGCGACCCGTGAAGGACACCAGCTCGGAGTAGATGCCTACCCATTGCTGAGCATCTTCGGCATACGGACTGTCCAGTGGCTCACCCTCGATCAGGAGGGGACTCGGCGCCAGCATGCGGTCCAGATCAGCCATTGCTAGCCTCGCCTGAGGCTACCTTACCACCGAAACGCCACGAACGGCGAGTTGTCAAGGCGACCCGTCTGCGCCGGGACGGACAAGACTCGGCACCGTGGCGTCTTCCATCAGCAGGATGGCGCCTTCGGGTGGTCCCGACTGACCCATCAAGGGCGTACACATCACCTTGCACCGGATGCTCTTCCCGCGCCGGTTGGTAGCGTCCAGGACAACTTCGCGCAAGCCCCCGTCCTTTCCGGCGAGGCAATCGCGGATGGGCAGCGCCAGGTCCGCCACCGGCAGCCCAATGTCCAGCGTCAGCAGGGATTGACCGAGTACTTCCTCCCCGCGGACGCCCCAGAGGTCCTCCGCTCGCTGGTTCCAGAGCTGGATCCGCAGGTCCGTACCCACCACCACCACGCCCGACCGGAGGCCGGCGAGGATCGACTCCATAAAAATGTTCAGCTGATCAAGTTGGAGGCTGCGCTGCTGAAGCTCGGCATTGATGGCCTGCAGCTGGGTATTGGTGGATTCCAGTTCTTCGTTCATGGTCTCCAGCTCTTCGTTGCTGGACTGGAGCTCCTCATTGGTGGTTTCCAGCTCCTCCACCGTGGACTGCAGCTCCTCGTTGGTCGTTTCCAGCTCCTCATTCGTCGATTGCAGCTCCTCGGACGCGGTCTCTAGCTCCTGCTTGGACCGCTCCAGCTGGGCATGGATCGCGTTGTAGTTCGAGACATCCGTGAACGCCACGCTGGCACCCAGGAGGTCGCCCGCAGGGTCGAGGAGCGGAGTGACCGTGACGTCCAGGACCTGGGTCGCACCCGACGCGAGGTGGCGCTCTACCTGGCGGGCCTCCAGGGGCTGGCGCTCGCGCAGCACCTGGTCCAGGCGGGAGCGAAGCTCGAGCGGCCGGTAGGAGACCTCCAGATCCTGGATTGGCCGGCCGATGTCGGCCGCCACCAGGCCGAACAGCTGCCGGGCGCTGGCGTTGGCCAGCAGGAGGTAGCCGCCGGGATCGACGACGATCTGGGCCACCAGGGCGGTATCGAACGCGCTCTCCCGCAGGCGTACCTGCGGATTGGGGAGGGCTGGAATGTCGATGGTGTCCGGCGGCGTCCGCTCTGGCATGCTCGGCCTGCCGACCTTGGTGAACACACGGTACTTCAGGTCAAGCGGCGCAAAGATGGAGTCCCGGCTGCGGAGCATCTCGGCCTTGCCCACGAACAGGAAGCCCCGGTCGTCCAGGGCATAGTGCAGCCGGGTCAGGATCCTGCCCTGGGTGTCGGCTTCGAAATACATCAGAGTGTTGCGGCACACGAGGAGGTCGATTCGGGAGATGGGCGCGTCCTGCAGCAGGTCATGGCGGCCGAAGATGACCGTCCGGCGCAGGTCGCCCCGGAACAGGTAGCGGCCTCCGTTCGTCTCGAAATACTTCTCGCGCAAGCCGGCCGGCACGTCTTCGAGGTCCTTTTCCACAAAGGAGCCCTGGCGCGCCTTGCGGAGCGCATCCTCATCGACGTCCGTGGCGTAGACTTTGACCCGCTCCCGGAACTGGCTCATCCCCAATGCCTCGACCAGCACCATGGCGAGGGTGTACGCCTCCTCGCCGCTGGCGCAGCCGGCGCTCCATGCGCGGATGGGTTCGTGCGCGCCCTTGGCCGCGGTCATCCGGGGCAGTATGTCAGAGGAGACGTATTCCCAGGCCTCGGCATCCCGGAAAAAGCTGGTGACATTGATCAGGATGGTGTTGAAGAGGGAAGAGAACTCCTCCGGGTGCTGCTGGAGGTGCTCGTGGTACTCGGGGAAGCTGGAGATTCCGACCTGGTCCATCCGGTGCTTGACCCGGCGCAGCAAGGTCGAGCGCTTGTAGCCGGTGAAGTCGAAGCCGCGCGACTCCCGGAGGAAAAGCAGCAACGTCTCGAAAGCCTCGTCGCGTATGACCGTCGTCACGCGACCATGCCTCGGATCACCAGTGTTTCCAATGCCGCCGGAATCTCGTCCAGGGGAAGGACGAAATCGGTATCCCCGGTCAAGATCGCCGCGCTCGGCATGCCGAAGAATTCCGACGACTGCTCGTCCTGCACGATCACCGTCCCCCCCATCTTCTTGATGGCCTTGATGCCCATCGATCCATCGCTGCCAGTACCGGTCAGGACCACGGCAATCGCGCGGTCTCGATAGCTGGCCGCCACGGACTCAAAGAGCAGGTCGGCCGAGGGCCGCAGGAAATGGACCAGTTCTGATTGCGACAGCGAGAGCGTCCCGTCCGGGTTGACCAGCAGGTGCCGATCGGGCGGCGCAATGTAGATGGTCCCTTGACTGAGCTGGTCACCCTCATGAGCCTGGACCACTCGAAGGGTCGTGCGACGGCTCAGGATGTCCGCCATCAGGCTGCGGTGGCGCGGGTCAAGATGCTGGACGAGCACGACGGCCGCCGGGAAGTCGGGGCGAAGCTTGGAAACCAGCAGGCTGAGGGCAGTCACGCCCCCCGCGGAGGCCGCCAGCGCCACGACGTCAAAGGCCGCTCCATCGAAGCGCCGCGGGTTCATACGAGGTGCCGGCCGTCCCCCTCAAGTCGCGCGCCAGAGGGTTGGCCCGCCCAGTCACCTCCTCCTTCCGGCCATCGTACCACCGTCCGATCCTGACACCCGCCCTGTCCGGCTATAATTCGCTGGTAATGGTCACCGCCACCCGCGCCGGCGCGTCGATCATTGGGATTACGTAGGCACGCAGAGGCTGGCCATCTGCGTGCGTCGACCGCCCGGAGGCGGTCTTTTTTGTGAAAGCGCAGGTAGCTCCCTCAGAGAAGGAGGCACCATGCTGGCGGTGAACGCGGTTCCGGGAGATCTTCCGGTTCGGATTGAGGAGGCAGCCAGGCGGCTGGACGGCATCATCGCCCGGACGCCGCTGCAGGTCTCGAAGCGGCTTTCGCGGACCTACGGGGCGAAGGTCCTGATCAAGCGGGAGGACCTCCAGGAGGTTCGCTCGTTCAAGATCCGGGGAGCCTACAACAAGATCGCCTCCCTCTCGCCTGACGATCAGCAGCGAGGCGTGGTCTGCGCCAGTGCCGGGAACCACGCCCAGGGGGTGGCCTTCGCCTGTTCGGACCTGGGAATCAGGGGGACCATCTTCATGCCCGCCATCACCCCGCTCCAGAAGATCGATCGGGTCAAGCAGTTCGGTGGCACCGCGGTCGAGATTCGGTTGGTGGGAACCTCCTACGACGAGGCGGCGGCCGCCGCCCAGCAGCACGGCCGGCAACGGCAGGCGGTCTTTGTGCATCCGTTCGATGATCCGCTGACCATCGCCGGGCAGGGCACGGTTGCGAAGGAAATTTACGAGGAGCTCGCCGGAGAGGTGGACGTGGTCGTGACGGCCATCGGTGGCGGGGGTTTGATCTCGGGGGTCGCGACATTTCTCAAGCACCAGAATCCGGCGATTGCGGTCATCGGCGCGGAGCCGGCGGGATGCCCATCCATGGCCGAGTCACTCCGGGCTGGCCACGTGGTGGTCCTCGACGAGATCGACACCTTCGTCGACGGTGTGGCGGTGAAGCGGGTTGGCGATCTCCCCTTCCAGATTTGCCGGCAGCATGTGGAGCGGGTAGCCGTCGTCCCGGAGGGCGACGTGTGCACGATGGTGATCGACCTCTACCAGAACGAAGGGATCATCGCCGAGCCGGCGGGGGCGCTCTCCGTCTCGGCCCTGCCCCAGGTCGCCGGGCAGATCACAGGGAAGACCGTGGTCTGCGTCCTGAGCGGAGGCAACAACGACATCCTTCGCTACCCCGAGATCATGGAGCGCAGCCTCGTGTCGCAAGGCCGCAAGCACTACTTCATCATCGAGTTCGCCCAGAAGCCCGGGCAGCTGCGCCAGTTCGTCGATCAGGCGCTGGGGCCGACCGACGACATCGTGCGCTTCGAGTACATCAAGAAGACCAATAAGGAGCGAGGAGCGGCGCTGGTCGGGATCGAGCTGAAGCAGAGCGCCGACCTGGAGCCGTTGCTGCAGCGCATGAAGGAGATCGAGCTCAACTGCCGCCTCATCAAGAGCGGCGAGTTGCTATACGACCATCTAATCTAGTGGCCCGCACGCCGTATCGTATCGGCATGCCCTTAAAAGACGAGGTGGTGGCGGTTGCCGGTCGGGAAGTGACGGTCACCAACCCGGACAAGGTCTTCTTCCCCAGCACGGGTCACACCAAATCGGACCTGGTTCGGTATTACCTGGCGGTCTCCGAGGGCGCCGTGCGCGGGGTGGCCGGCCGCCCGATGGCGCTCAAACGCTTCGTGAATGGCGCCGCCGGCGAGTTCTTTTTCCAGAAGCGGGCGCCCACGGCGCGGCCCGAGTGGATCGAAACGGCGGTGCTCAGCTTCCCGTCCGGGCGCACCGCCGAAGAAGTCGTGGTCCGCGATGCCGCCCAGCTGCTCTGGGTGATCAATCTGGGGTGCATCGACCTGAACCCCCATCCCGTGCGCGCCGGCGACCTCGACCATCCCGACGAGCTCAGAATCGACCTCGATCCGCTGCCCGGGGTGCCCTGGGGACAGATTCGGGACGTCGCCATGGTCACCAGAACGGTGCTCGACGATTTCGGGCTTTTGGGGTGGCCCAAGACGTCCGGCTCGCGCGGCATCCATGTCTATTGTCGGATCGAGCCGCGCTGGACCTTCGGTGAGGTCCGCCGAGCGGCACTGGCGCTGGCCCGCGAGGTGGAGCGGCGAGCACCCACCATCGCCACCAGCCGGTGGTGGAAAGAGGAGCGGCACGGCGTGTTCCTCGACTACAACCAGAATGCCAAGGACCGCACGGTCGCCTCCTCGTATTCCATCCGCCCCACTCCAGACGCACGCGTGTCGACGCCGCTGTCATGGGAGGAGGTCCCTTCGTGCCAGCCGGAAGCCTTCACCATCGTGACCGTCCCTGAGCGGTTTGCCCGGATGGGCGACCCATCCGCCGGGATCGACGATGCCGTCGGCTCTTTGGAACCGCTGCTCGCGCTCTCCGCGGAGCATGAAGCGGCCGGCTTCGGCGACGCGCCCTGGCCCCCCCATTTCGTCAAGCAAGAAGGGGAGCCGCCCCGGGTCCAGCCGTCCAAGCGGCGAATGGCCGGCCCACCGGTTCGGGAAGGGGTGGTCCCCCCGCCGGCGCCGGGGAAGACGGCCGGACCGACCGGACGGCGGCGCACGACGCAGCCGCTGATCGAGATCGCCCGGGCAGCGACCGAAGCGGAAGCCCGGCAGGGTCTGGAGCGCTGGCGGGCCAGGCATACAGACATCTGGTCTTACCTGACCCCGCCCGACGTGATGGTGGATTCGATGCGGGGACGGAATACCACCTGGACCCGCATCCGGGTCAACCTGCGCAACGTGCCCGAGGGCGACCGCCCGGTGCAGGAGGCGCTGGAGGTGGACTACGACCCCTGGCAGGCGTACCAGGGTCCGGACCGGTCGGGCAGCCTGGAGCGGCCCAGGCGAGTCGCGAAGACAAAGACGACCACGACACAGCCGGGAAATGGGTCATCGGGTTAACCGACAGCGACCGCAAGACGAGGGAGGGATAGGCAGTGGCAATGGACGTCGATGATCAGGAGGCACGCCGCCGAGGCGAGTTCATGCAAGCGCTTACGACCGAGCATTTTGCGTTACAGAGTGGCCGCTCGGCCACCATCTCGGAAAGCGCCGGTCGCTCCAGTCTCTATATGACGACTGTGTCCAGCGCGGTGGTGGCGCTGGCCTTGGCGGGGCAGGTGGCGAACCTCGGTACGGTCTTCGCCCTGGCGATCCTACCGGTCGTCTTCTTCCTCGGCCTGGTCACCTACGGCCGGCTGCTGCAATCGGGGGTTGAAGACACCATCTACGCGCGCGCCATCGGCCGGATCCGGCGGCTCTACGGCGAAATCAACCCGTCTCGCGCCGACTACTTCCGCGACGTCTACAGCGACCGGGCAGGGTTGCGCGCCATGGGCCTCTTTCGGCGGTGGTGGCAGCAGTTCCTGACGGCGGCCGCGATGGTGGCGATGGTCAACTCGGTGGTGGCCGGGGCCTTCGTGGCCATTGCCGTCGCGCGGTGGGTGAAACCGCCGGCACTGATCGCTGTGGCCATCGGTGGCGGAGCGGCCTTGGTGGTGGGCGCCAGCTTCTACCGTCACCAACGGCGCGCCTGGAATCGGGTCGACCAGGCAATTCCTGATGAGGTTACGTCGCAGTGACTGTCGAACGTACCGATCTCACGGCTGGCGGTTTCCGGTGAGGGCATCGCGCAGCAGGCTGCCGGCGAGGGCGCAGCCAATGCCGACACCCACGCCGAGCAGCAGGTAGCTGGCCCACCCCACCGACAGGTGCCCGGGCAGGTATAGGCCGGCCAGGACCAGCACCATCGCCAGGAGTCCCCAGGCCAGCCGGTCCATGCGCTTCAGCCCGGCCGCGCGCTCAGCTCAGCCGCCGGCGCCGGCCGCTCCCCCGAAACCCCCGTTGGCGGGGACGATGGTGATGGTGTTGGCCTTGACGCTGCCGTCGGCTTGCCGCTGGCCCTGCACCGCGACCGACTGGTTCTCCTGCAGGTCGCTCGCCTGGCCGTCGACGGTCTTGCGGACGATAACGCTCTGGTCGAAGGTCACCTTCGTGTCCGTGTTGCAGCGAGCGTCGTGGACTGTGAACGAGCTGGTGGTCAGTGAGCTGATCACGCCGGTTGTGCCGCGGCGAATGGCGCGGGCGCCGGGGCTCGGACTCGCGCTGGTGCTCGAACTGGCGCCGGGGCTCGGGCAGGCGAACGTGATGCCGGCCCCCGATCGCCCGGCATTGCCGGCGGTCTGGGCGAAGGCGGTGCCGGAGGACGAGCCGCCTCCCTGGCCGGTCTTGTAGCCGCCGTAAAACCCTCCCAACAGGGCAACGGCGGCGATCAGCGCAGCGATGGGCAGTTTGATCATGAATAACGACCTCCTGGGTGGGGGACTACTCGTAGCGAAGCGCTTCGATGGGATGCAGCCGGGCGGCCCGGTTCGCCGGGTAGATGCCGAAGAAGAGGCCAATGCCGACGGAGATGCCGAAGGCCATCAGCACCGAAGGCAGGGAGATCAGGGGCGCGGGGAGAGCAGAGACCAGGGCGGGCAGCCCGCGGCCGGCCAGGATGCCGACCAGGATGCCCAGCGCGCCGCCGACGCCGGCCAGGAACATCGACTCGATCAAGAACTGGGTCAAGATGTCACGCCGCCGAGCCCCGATCGCCTTCCTGATGCCGATCTCGCGCGTCCGTTCGGTGACGGTGACCAGCATGATGTTCATGATCCCGATGCCGCCGACCACCAGGGAGATGCCGGCGATGGCGCCCAGCATCAGGGTGAGGATGCCGGTGGTCTGCGAAGCGCTGCTCAGGATGTCTTGCTGGCTCAGGATCTGGAAGTCCGCTTGGGCGGGGTCCGAGATGTGGTGCCGGTCCAGCAAGATCTGGGTGACTTCATCGGAGGCCACCTGCGTGGACTGGGCGCTGCGAGCCGCCACGTAGATCTGCTGCACGTTCCGGCCTCGACCTCCCAGCAAGTAGTTCCAGGCGGTGGTGATCGGGGTCACCACCACGTCGTCCTGATTGTTGAAGCCGGAGCCGCCCTTGCTGGCGAAGACGCCGATTACCCGGAAGCTCTGCCGGTTGAGCTTGATCACCTGGCCGATGGGGTCGGCGCCGTTGAAGAGGCTGTCGACCACCGTTTGTCCGATCACGGCCACCTTGCTGGCCGCGCCCACGTCCGCGCCGGTGAAGAACTGGCCGCTGGCCACCTGGTAGTTGCGGACGGATGGGAAGTCCTGAGTGGTGCCGGTCAGGCTGGTGTTCCAGTTCTGGTTGCCGAACGTGACCTGGAGCCGGCCGCTGGCGCTGGGGATGGCTGCGGCCACGTCGGGGGCCGCCTGCCGGTCGGCCAGGGCCCGGACATCATCCATGGTGAGTGTCGAGGCGGTGCCGAACCCTTGCTGGATTCCGCCGGATTTGGCGTTGGCCGGGAAGATGATGAGGAGGTTCGAGCCCAGGGCCTCGATCTGCTGCTGCACCGCCGCCGACGCGCCATTCCCCACGCCGACCAGCAGGATGACGGCGGCCACCCCGATCAGGATGCCGAGCATGGTCAACCCGGACCGGAGACGGTTGGCGACCACGCCGCCCATGGCCAGGCGCAGGGCTTCCAGGATGGTCACGGTGCCGTCTCCGTGGCGCCAGCGGCGATCGCCTGTGGCTGATCGCTGACCACCAGCCCGTCCCGTAGCCGCACGATCCGGTGGGCGAAGCGAGCGATGTCTGGCTCGTGGGTGATCAGCACGATGGTGCGTCCTTGCTGGTTCAACTCGGCAAGCAGCCGCATGATCTCCAGGCTCGATTCACTGTCCAGGTTGCCGGTCGGCTCGTCCGCCAGCAGGATCGACGGGTCGGTAACCAGAGCGCGGGCGATGGCAACCCGCTGTTGCTGCCCACCCGAAAGCTCAGAGGGCATGTGCTGCGCCCGCTCCTGCAGGCCGACCGAGGCCAGGGCGGCCAGCGCCTTATCCCGCCGCTTCTGGTTCTCGCCCGCGTAAATGAGCGGCATCTCCACGTTGTGGAGGGCCGTGGCGCGGGGGATCAAGTTGAAGGACTGGAACACGAATCCGATCTTGCGATTGCGAATCCAGGCCAGCTCATCCTCGGTGAGCCCGGACACGTCGACGTCGTCCAGGATGTAGCGGCCGGCGGTGGGCTGGTCCAGGCAGCCGATCAGGTTCATCAGCGTGCTCTTGCCCGAGCCGGAGGGGCCCATGATGGCGATGAACTCGCCGTCTCCCACCTCCAGATCGATCCCGCGCAGGGCAGGCACCTCCAGGTCGCCCATGTGATAAAGCTTGGTTAGCCTCTCCAGGCGGATCATCCGCCTGCCCGGAAGACCGGGATCCCACCACCGCCGCCGGATCGGCCGCTGCCCGACCGCGGCGTCCCGGACAGGCGCAGCGTCGGAAGGACCACCCGGTCACCCTCCTTCAGCCCTGCCTTGATCTCGGTGGTGGTATCGCCCGCCAGTCCGGGCTCGACTTCGGTCGACACCTGCTGGCCACCGGCGTAGACGGTGACTGTGGGAGTCCCGTTGACCATCTGGATCGCGGCGTTGGGAACCACCAGGACGTTGCTGGCTTGCGCAACCGTCACCGTGACGTTGGCGGTCATGCCTGTCTTGAGCCGGGGGTCCAGATGGTTGAGGACGAAGCTCGCGTAGTAGGTGACCACGCTGGAAGCCACGGTGGCATTCGGCCCGACCCGCAGCAGATGGCCGCTGATAGTCAGCCCGGGCACGGCATCGAAGGTAAGCGAGGCCTCCTGGTCGGGCTGAAGCCGCGCGCCATCTGTCTCGGCGAATGGGATGACCGCCTGGAAACTACTCGTGTCCGTCAGGACCATGAAGGCTCCGCTGGCGGCCGAGCTCGTCCCCGTGGAGGGCTGTGGCGCGGTGCTGCCGGGGGCCTGGGCGGTGGCGCCGCCGCCGGAGGGCGCGGTCTCACCGACCTGGCCGTTGATGCTGGCGACCACACCGCCGGTGGGGGCGGTGAGCGTGGTCTCGCTCAGCGCCTGCTGCGCCGCCTGCACCTGAGCCTGCGCCGACGCCACCTGCGCCCGCGCGGACGCGATGGTGTTGGGCCGGGCCTGGGTCTGTACGGTGAGGTTGTCCTGCGCCGAGGTCACCTGAGCGGCCGCCTGGTTGATGCGAGCCTGCCCGCTGGCCTGGTCAGACGCCAGGCGCTGCTGGGCGGCCGTGACCTGGGCGGCAGCCTGGTTGATGCGGGCCTGCCCGCTGAGCTCGTCCAGGTGCTGGCGGCTGACGTCGGACGCCAGCTGTGCCTGATCGCGGGTGATGGCGGACTGATCGGTAAGGCAGGGCCCCGCCGTCGATCCACTGGTGCACCCATCCGTGGTGAACTTGGCCTGGTCGGCGCTCAGCTGCTGGCTGTCGTTCTGCACCGCGGTGGCGTCCACCTGGTTCTGCGCGTTCACCGATGCGCCGGTGTCTGTGTAGTTCTGCTGGTCGGTCTGCACCGTGGTGGCATCCATCTGGTTTTGCCATCCGACGGAATTGACCGTATCGCTGTAGTTCTGCTGGGCGGCCGCCAGCGCGTGCTGGAGTTGCGCCACCTGCGCAGATGTGAGCGGCGTCACGGCAGCCTGCAAGCTGGCCTGCGCGGAGGCCATCGTCGCCTGCGCCTGGCTCAGGGAGGCCTGCTGGCTGCTCGCGTCGAGGCGGGCGAGGACCTGACCGGTGGTCACGTGGTCGCCGACCTTGACATCGATTTCCGTGAGCTGACCTGCCACGCGGAAGTTCACGTTTTCCTGGCCGGCGGGAACCAGCGACCCGGTGCCGCTCACCTGCGCCCTCACGGTGCCGCGGCCCACCGTGGCCAGCCGCAGCGGCGCCGCGGCCGGCTTGGCCAGGATGGTGTCCCGGCCGATGAGGGCCAGTAACACTAGGGCGAGCAGACCGAGCGCGATGACCCAGGCCCGAGTACCGGTCAGCAGCGGCCGCGGCACCGGGCGCGGAAGCGACTTGATGATCGTCTGGCGCATCGCCTGGGCCTCCTTCACCACCTCGGCTTGACCGAGCGTGGCCCGATTGTCACCCCCCTCCATGAGAGGGCGATGTGAGGCTGGTAAGGACTCGCTAAGCCTTGGCACGCTACGCTCAAGGCGAGGCAGCGAAGGTGGATGCACGGTTTGGCGCCTGGCTCGCCGTTTCGGCAGTCCTGATCGTCACGCCGGGACCCGACACCGCCCTGGTGATCCGCAACGCCCTCCGATCCGGAGCCCGAGCGGCGTCGCTGACGGCTCTCGGCGTGGGCGTCGGCAGCCTGGCGTGGGCGGTGGCGGCGGCGCTGGGCGTCGGCCTCCTTCTGGAGCGGTCGGCCACCGCGTTCACCGTGCTCAAGCTCGCCGGTGCTGGGTACCTGATCTATCTGGGCCTGCGCACCATCCTCGGCGCTTCACGCGGCGGATCAGATAAGACCCGCTCGTCGCGGGCAGCCCCGGCGGTCGGTGACCGAGGCGTGATCGGCCAGGGAATTCTCAACAACCTGCTCAATCCCAAGGCCGGCGCCTTCTTTGTGACCATCCTCCCGCAGTTCGTCACCCCCGGGGACATGACGTCGCGGCTGGTCCTGATGATGCTCGCCTATGAAGTGATGGTGGTCGGCTGGCTGGTCGCCTACGGCATCGTGGTCAGCCGTGCCCGCCGAAGGCTGGTGGGAAGCCGGGTCCAGCGCTGGATGGAACGCGCCACCGGCGCGGTCCTGCTGGCACTTGGCGTCCGGCTGGCGCTCGAACGCCGATAGAGCAGGGGAGAGGCGCCGGGTCGCACTCGATGCCCGAACGAGCCGGCTAAGGCTAAGCGGCTTTCTTCTTGGCCAGCTTTTCCACATACATCGCGCGGTCCGCCTGTTCGATCAGGGCGTCGACTGGAGCCGGCGTGGCCGGGTCGTACCAGCTCAGGCCCACGCTGACCGAAAGGCGATAGCGCCGGGCGGCTTCCTGGTTGAAGGCGTCCACATTGGCCCGCAGCCGGTCGAGCGCGCGCCCGGCCCCGTCCGTGCTCCCCTCGGCCAGGAGCACGACGAATTCGTCTCCCCCCAGGCGTCCCAGCACGTCCGCTTTGCGGAAGGTGCGCTCCAGGATTTTCGCCATGTCAACCAGCGCGCGGTCGCCTTCCCCGTGTCCATATCCGTCATTGATCTGCTTCAGACCATCGAGGTCGAGGAAGAGGAGGCCGAGCCGCCGGCCGTTTCGGTTGGCCAGTTGGCAGAGATGCTGGCACACCAGGACGAAGCCCCGCCGGTTGTTCAGGCCGGTCAGCGCGTCGAGGACCGCCATCTGACGGACCTGCTGCAGCATCCGCTCTCGCTCGATGGCGTAGCGGATGGCGCGGGCCAGACTGTCGGGTTGAACCCGGTTCTTACTGATGAAGTCCTGGGCTCCCGCGTTCACCGCCGCGGACGCCACCGTGTCATCGTCTAAGCCGGTCAGGACGATGATTGGGATGCCTTCAGCGCCGGCGCGAGCGCGATGGAACGTTTCCAGGCCCACCGAATCGGGCAACGAGAGGTCGATCAGGGCGGCATCGACGTCTTGCTCCGCCAGCCGGACCAGTCCGTCCGCCAGGGTCTGGACGACTTCAATCTGGAAGCGGGTGGCGGTCGACTCGGCCAGCGCCTCCTTGATGATCCTGGCGTCGCCGGGATTGTCCTCGATCAGCAGCACGCGGACAACTGGCTCGATCATGGCGGGCTCATTTCGGCAGCTTCACAATCGTTAGCCAGAAATCCTCGATGGACTTGACCACCGCGATGAACTGGTCGATATCCAGTGGCTTGGTGACGTAGGCGTTGGCGTGCAGGTCGTACGCGCGGGCGATATCGGCCTCGGCATGGGAGGTGGTCAGGATGACAACGGGAATCCGCCGGAGATCCTCGTCTCGCTTGATCTCCGCCAGGACCTGGCGGCCGTCCTTACCGGGCAAGTTGAGATCGAGCAAGATCAGATCGGGCCGTACGGCGCCGGCGAATGGGTCCTGTCGGCGGAGGTAGGCGAGTGCCTCGGCGCCGTCGGCCATGACATGCAGCCGGTTGCGGATCTTGGCCTCCGCCAACGCCTCCTTCATGAGCCGCGCGTCACCGGGATTGTCCTCGACGAGGAGGATATCCACCGGCTCTCCAATCGCCTTCATGCGGCCAACTGTTGCGCTTCAATCGCGGGAAGCGTGAATTTGAACGTGGACCCCTTTCCGGGTTCCGATTCTACCCAGATCCGCCCACCCTGCTGTTCGACGATCTTCTTGCAGATGGCCAATCCGATCCCGGTGCCCTCATATTCCTCGCGTTTGTGGAGACGCTGGAAGATCTGGAAGATCCGCTCCCGATACTGCGGGTCGATGCCGATGCCGTTGTCCAACACCGAGAAGACCCAGTCCGGGCCCTGGCGCTCGGTGCCGACGCGAATCTCCGGGCGCCGGTCCTTGCAGAACTTCAGGGCATTGCCGATCAGGTTCTGGAAGAGCTGGGTCAGCTGAATGATGTTGGCGCAGACCACCGGCATCGCCCCATGCGAGATCACCGCCTGCTTACCGGCGATCGTCGTCTGCAGGCTATCGAGGGCGCGCGCCAGCGCCTGTCCTGAGTCTGTTTCCTCAAGCGGGCGGTCGCCACGCCCGGCTCGCGAGTAGGTGAGCAAGTCGTTGATCAGGGCCTGCATCCGGGTGACGCCACCCATGGCATAGGCAATAAACTCATCGGCCTCGCTGTCCAGTTTTCCCTGATACCGGCGCTTGAGGAGACCGGTGTAGCTGCCGACCATCCGCAGCGGTTCTTGCAAGTCGTGGGAGGCCACGTAGGCGAACTGCTCAAGCTCCGCATTGGAGCGCTTGAGCTCGCCCTGGACCCGCTGGTACTCGGCCAGGTCGACCCGCAAGCCTCGCTCCTTTTCGGCCAGGCCGCGCAGGCTCCTAACCATCCGGGTCAGCGCGGTCGAGAGCACGCCGATCTCGTCCCGTCGCTGCACGACGGGTGGGTCGATCATCTCTCCGGCCGCGATCCGGTTGGCGGCGGCCGTGAGCCCAGCCAGCGGGTGGGCGATGCTCCGCGCGATCAGAAAACCGGCGATGACCGTGATCAGGATGGCAATGACAAACAAGCCGAGGATCAGCGTCAGCGTCTGCTGGGCCACCGCCGCCGCTTCGACCGCGTCCCCTTTGACGTGCTCCCCAAGAACAGCGCGGAACCGGTCGGTGGCGCTCTCGATGGTCGCGATCGCGACCGAGTTGTCCGTGACATCAGCCAGGGGCTGACCGGCACCAGCGGCCGCGATCTCGGTATCGAGCGTGGCCCACCGGGCCTGCAGACGCGCCTCCAGGTCGTGGAGCGTTGATCGAATATCGCCATGGGTCGGCTGGGCCGCCCACTCTGCGAGGCGGGTCAGATCGAGGTCCATCGCTGCCCGGGCGGTGTAATAGGGATTGAGCCACTTGCTGCGCCCCGGTCCCGGCGCTGCGGCCAGGAAGCGGGTGGCCGATTGCTCCGCGGCATAGACCTGGGTGGACAGGTCCGCCACCGACCGAAACGCCGGCTGGTCCACGGAGGCGATTTCCTCCGTCTGGGCGGCCAGCTGGGTGATGCGGCCGTAGAGGATCCCGGTCATGACGAACAACACGACCAGGACCAGGGCGTAGCCGGCCGCGATCCGGACGAAGATGCCCAGCCCTCGGGCCCTCATGCCTTGAATACAACGAGACCCCCGGACCTTCCTTGTAACCCCGAGCTCGCCCGGCACCCAGCGGGGGAACCAGCGGAGGGCCTAGACGGAATCCGGGCTTAGGCCAGCCTCGCCCTTCCTCGGCGTCGCCTGGGAATCACACCTAGGCAGCATTGGCCGCGGCCGTCTGCCCCGTTCTCCTTCCCAGTCCATGCGATAGCAGGCGGGCCAGGAGGTAGGCGCCGAAGGCGAAGGAGGTGATGAAGAACCCGACGGGGTAGGGGATGTAGTAGGCGACGGTCAGGCCGGCCCACGTGAAGAGCACGGCCAAGATCGCGGCGAGCACGACCCCACGGCTGGGCCGGGTTGTGAATCGTTCGGCGATGGCGGCCGGCGCGACGATCAGCGCAAAGATCAACAGCACCCCGACGACCTGGACCGCCTCCGAAACGGCGACCGCCAGGATGACCATGAAAGCGATGGACAGACTGCGAACGGGCACACCCTTTGCTTCCGCAACCTCCTCATCGAGGGTGGCAAACAGCAGCGGACGGTAGACGGCGACCACCAGCAGCACGGTCACGGATCCGGCGACAAAGGTCACCGCGACGTCCTGGCTGGTGATGCCGAAGATCTGGCCGAACAGGATGCCGATCGCCAGTTGGGCCGACCCCTGGTACAGATAGGTAAACAGCAGGCCAAGGCCGAGCGACCAGGCCATCACCAGGCCGATCGTCACATCGCGGCCGCGGAGTCGCTGGCCGAGGGCGCCCATGACCGCGCCCGCTGACATGGTGAAGACCAGCAATCCGACGATCGGCGTGGCGCCCAGGACGACGGCGCCCGTCGCACCGGCGAATCCGATGTGTGAGAGCGCGTGGGCGGCGAAGGAGAGACCGCGCAAGACCACGAAGTAGCCAATCACGCCGGCCGATAGGGCGACGATCGTTCCGGCTTCGAAGGCGTGCTGCATGAAGGGGTAGCGAAAGAGCTCCTGCAGGTCGCGCACCACGTCCCAGCCGAAGTACGGCGCTGCCGTCAGAGAGAGATCAGGCATCGTGATGCGCGCTTTCCGCCTCCAGGCCCACCACGAACATGTGACCGTGACTGTCGTGGAGCACCTCGATCGGGGCACTGTAGAGCCGGCTCAACTGCTCGGTGGTGATCACTTCCGCCGGCTTGCCGATGGCCACACCGCCGTGGGCCACGTACAGTACGCGATCGACGATGGGCAGCAGCGGGTTGATGTCGTGGGCGATGAGCAGGACGGTGAGGTGGCTTGCTCGCGCCAGTTCCGCGACCAGTTCTGCGATGACGACCTGGTTGCGGAGGTCGAGGCTGGCGAGCGGTTCGTCGAGGAGCAGCATCCGCGGCCGGCCAGCCAGCGCCTGGGCCAGCAGCAAGCGCTGTTGCTCCCCGCCTGAGAGCCGCCCGATGGGACGATCGGCGTAGGCCAGCGCCTCCACGGTCGTGATCGCCTCGTCGACCCGCTGATTGTTGCTGGCGGTATTGCCCACCGCGACACCCCACCGGCTGCCGTCGATGCCCAGATGCACGAAGTCCCGACCTCGGACCGGCAGGTCGCGGTCGATGTTTCGCCGCTGGGGGACGTAGCCGATGTCGGCATTGCCCGCGTGCGGACGTTTGCCAAGAACCTGAAGACTGCCCGCGGCTGGTACCAGAAGGCCCAGCAACAACCGCAGAAGCGTGGATTTCCCGCTCCCGTTGGGGCCCAGCACCGCGACAAATTCGCCAGCCGCAACCGTGAAGCTGGCGTCCTGCCAGATCAGCCGGTTGCCGTAGGCGGCAGCCAAGCGGTCCGCCACAATCACGGGACTGCCGGCGGGTGGGGGCGGCATCGCAGTGCCTAGTGTGTCAGGGCCTGCGCGTTCAGCGCATTCTGCAGCGTGAGAAGCTGAGCGTTCTGCCACTCCTGGTAGGTCGCGTCGACCGGCTGCAGGGTCTCCGAGACACCCACCACCGGGATCCCGTTATTGGTGGCTTGGCGCTTCAACTCCTCGGTGATGTTGGTCGACGTTTGGACGTTGTGGACGAGCACCTTGATCTTCTTGCCGGCGATCAGGTCGTGGAACTCGGCGACGGTCTGGGCCGGCGGATCGTTGCCTTCCGCCACAGCCTTCATGAACTCCGGCGGCGAGATCAGGTTCAGCCCGAGCGCCGTGGCCAGGTACTCGAAGATGCTCTCGGTTGAGCCGACAGGGACCCCGGAAAATGCCGCGCGAATCTTGGCGATCCGGTCGTGGTACGGCTGAAGCGCGGTGCGGAAGGCGGCCCGCTGCTGACTGAAGTAACTGGCGTCGGCCGAATCGATCGCCTGGAAATCAGCCGTGATCTTGTCGGCGACCTGCTCGACCCAGTCGGGGTTGTACCAGAAGTGCGGATTGTCGCCCGCCTTCTTGTTCAGGGGATCCGCCACTGTGAAGACCTTGCGGCTGGGGTTCGGGTTCGCGGATAAGAGCTTGCTAGCCCAATCGTCGTAGCCGGCGCCGTTGAGGATCACGTAATCGGCCGTGGCAAAGGCCCGGGCGTCCTTGGTGCTGCTCTCGTAGTCGTGGGGATCCGCGTTGGGGTTGGTGACGATGCTGGTCACCGAAACGTGGGTGCCGCCCAGCTGGGCGGCGATGCTGCCCCAGAAATTCTGTCCGGCAACCACCTGGAGCGTGTGCGACGAAGAAGCCGTGCCGCTCGAGCCGCACCCGGCGACCAGCAGCGCCGCGACCACCGTCATCGAAGCCAGCCCGGACCGTCGTGCGGGACTCAATACCATATGACCCTTCGGCTCAAATGATACCGAGTATCAACAAAAACGGCAAGCCAGGATACAACGTCCCTCCGGCTTACGGCAAACGGGTACGATCTCCCTCCGCCTCACGGGGAGGGTCGGGTTCGTAGTCTCTTCCGCTTCTCCCTCCCCTTGCGGGGAGGGGCAGGGGGGGTCTCGGTCAACCCGGCTCGAAACTTCGGATTCTCCCTCCGCCTTGCGGGGAGGGTAGGGGAGGGGGTCTCGGTCAACCTGGCTCGGAACGAATCGGGGATCGAAATTCGGGCTCAGTGGGCGGCGGTCTTTTCCCGGCTGGCCGCGCGCGAGCAGGCACGACACTGGCCGTAGAAGTCGAGGGTCGCGTGATCGACCCGGAAGCCGCGGGTGCGGACGATCGTCTGGGCCAGCGGGGCGACGGCCTCCTCGTCGAGCTCTTCGACGGTCCGGCAGGTGGTGCAGATCAAATGGTGGTGATGGCCCGGCTCGCACCACACGTAGGCCGACACGTGCCCAGGGCGCTCTAGCCGCTGGGCGAGGCCGCCCCCCACCAGGGTGTCGAGAGACCGGAACACGGTGGCCCGGCCGATGTAGGGATGGCGGCGGCGGACGCGATCATACAGCTCCTGCGCCGACACCTCCTTCGACGCCCCCGCCAAGGCCTCGGCGATGGCCATTCGCTGCGGGGTCAGGCGCAGCCCCGACCGCTGCAGCGCCGATCCAAACGCAGTCTCAACCATGTACAGATGATACTGCGGTTTCTGCCCCTCCCATGGGAGGGGAGCTACCAGGTGGTCGCGATGTACTTGGTTTCCAGAAACTCCAGCAGGCCGTCGTGGGCGCCTTCGCGACCCAGCCCGCTCTGTTTCACCCCGCCGAAGGGGGCAGCCGGGTCGGAGATGAAGCCGCGATTGACTCCTACCATCCCGGCCTCGATGGCTTCGGCCACGGCCAGGCCGGTGGCCAGGTCTCGGGTGAAGACATAGGAGGCCAGGCCGCGGTCCGTGCGGTTGGCGAACTCGATGGCCTCGGTGATATCGCGGAAGGGGACGATGGGCGCCACTGGGCCGAAGATCTCCTCGTTCAGGATTTGCTCGTCCGGCGGGACGTCCGTGAGGACCGTGGGCAGATAGAAGTAGCCGGGCCGGGACGGCGCCTTGCCCCCCGTGAGCACCCGAGCTCCGTCCTTCTGAGCCTCGTCCACCAGGCCGGACATCTTGTGGCGGGCCGCCTCATTGATGACCGGGCCAACCCTGGTGTTCTGGTCGAGACCCGGTCCGACCGGCATGTCACCCATGGCTTTGGCCAGCGCGCCGGCGAACTGCTCGGCCACCTTGGCATCCACGTAGAAGCGGTTGGCGGCGATGCAGGATTGGCCGTTGTTGCGCATCTTGGCGACCAGGGCGCCTTCCAGGGCGGCGTCCAGATCAGCGTCGGCCAGGACCAGGAATGGCGCATTCCCGCCCAGTTCCATGGAACAGCTGATCACGTGCTCGGCCGCCTGGGCCAGCAGGAGACGGCCCACCTCGGTGGAGCCGGTGAAGGAGAGCTTACGGACGCGCGGGTCCTTGAGCATGGCCTTCACCACTTCCGACGAGCGTTTCGATGGGATGACGTTCACGACGCCCTTGGGCACGCCCGCCTGCTCCAGCAGGCCGGTGACGGCCAGGGCGCTCAGCGGCGTCTCCGAGGCAGGCTTCAGGACGATGGTACAGCCGGCGGCCAGGGCGGGACCGATCTTGCGGGTGGCCATGGCGGCCGGGAAGTTCCAGGGAGTCACCAGGACTGACACCCCGATGGGCTGGTGCTCAACCAGGATGCGATTGGCGCCACTGGGCGAAATGGAAACCGACCCGATGTTGCGCACGGCCTCCTCGGAGAACCAGCGGAAGAACTCCGCTGCGTAGGCGACCTCGCCCCGGGACTCGGTCAGGGTCTTGCCGTTCTCCCGGGTCATCAGCTCGGCCAGCTTTTCCTTTTCTTTGAGCACCAGGTCGAAGGCCCGGCGCAGGATCTCGGCCCGCTCGCGCGGAGCCCGGCTGGCCCACTGCCGCAGCGCCTGGTGGGCGGCCTGCACCGCATCCAGGGCGTCCTTCACCGAGGCACTGGCCACGGTCGTGATCACCTCGCCAGAGGCGGGATCCTGGACCTCGATCCGCTGGCCATCGGAGGCGGGCCGCCACTCGCCGTCGATGTAGAGGTCGGTGTGCCGAACCGCGATCAACTCGCTGACGGGGGTCATCGCATCCCTCCTTTCACGGTCTCGACGATCCGGTCGACCGACGGCATGGCCATGTCCTCGAGCACGTCGGCGGCCGGCAGCGGGATGTGCGGGGTGGTGATCCGCACGATGGGTCCGTCGAGGTCATCAAAACACTCATCGGCCACGATCGAGGCGATCTCGGCCCCCCAACCGCAGAGGCGGGGGTTTTCTTCCACGGTGAACAGCCAGCCCGTGCGTCGCACATCTCCAAGGATAGTGCGGGTGTCCAGGGGGACGAGGGAGCGGACATCGATCACGCTGGCGTCAATGCCGAGGCTCTCCAGCTGCTGGGCCGCGGCCAGCGCCTTGGGCACCATGGCGGCCAGGGCCACAATGGTGCAGTCCTGGCCCGTCCGGCGGACGGCCGCCGTCCCCAGCTGATCGACATGCTCGCCGTCGGGCACCTCCCCCTTGATCCCGTAGAGCGACTTCTGTTCGAAGACGAGCACCGGGTCCGGGTCCCGGATGGCGGCGGCCAGCAGGCCTTTGGCATCGGCCGGCGTCGAGGGGGCCACCACTTTCAGGCCCGGCACCGCCATCGCCCAGTTCTCCAGCGATTGCGAGTGCTGGGCTCCGAACCGGGTGCCGCCTCCATTGGCGGTCCGGATCACGAGCGGGAGCGAGACCTGCCCATCCGTCATGTAGCGCGTCTTGGCCACCTGGTTGGCCACCATGTCCCAGCAGGTGGCCAGGAAGTCGGAAAACATGATCTCGGCCACCGGGCGAAGCCCGGTCATGGCAGCGCCCATGGCGGCTCCGATGATCGCCTGCTCTGAGATCGGCGTGTCGCGCACGCGCTCCGGACCGAACCGTTCGAAGAGCCCAACCGTCGCCTTGAAGACGCCGCCGGCCGCGCCCACGTCCTCGCCGATAAAGTAGACGAGCGGGTCGCGCTCCATCTCCTGGGCGATGCCGGCCGCGATCGCCTCGCGGAAGCTCAGTTCCGCCATGCGGACCCTCCGTCGCTCCACACCTGGCGTTCGATCTCATCGACCCGCGCGGGGGCGCCCTGGCGCGCCTCCTCGGTCGCCGCGTCGACCTTCTGCTGGGCGCGGGCGTCGATCTCGCTCAGCTCCGCCTCGCCGACACCAGCCGCCAGCAGCCGCTCCCGATAGCGCTTGACCGGGTCGCGGCTCAGCCACTCGCGCACCTCGGCCTCCGGCCGGTACGTGGCCGGGTCGGCGCGCGAGTGCCCGCCGTGGCGGTAGGTGACGGCTTCCACCAGTGACGGGCCGCCGCCGTCGCGGGCCTTGCCAATCGTCCGCAGCGCCGTCCCATACATCACGTCGGCATCGTTGCCATCCACCAGGATTGGCTCCAGCCCATAGGCCGAGGCGCGGTCTGCGGCCGGGTGCTCCACGGCCGTGACCGATCGAATGGGCGTGTACTCCATGTATTGATTGTTCTCACAAACGAAGACCACCGGCAGCTTCCAGACCACCGCCAGGTTGAGCGCTTCGTGGAAGGCGCCGATGTTGGTCGTGCCGTCGCCGAAGAAGCAGACGGCGACCTGGCCGGACTTGCGGGCCTGCGCTGACCAGGCGGCCCCCGCCGCAATGGGCAGGTGGGCGCCGACGATCGCATAGGATCCCATCGCTCCATGCGAGACGTCGGTCAGATGCATCGATCCTCCCTTGCCGTGGAGCATGCCGTTGCCGCGGCCGAGCAGCTCCGCCATGGCAGCGGCCATCGACGCGCCGCGGGCGAGCGTGTGCCCGTGGCCGCGGTAGGTACAGAAGGTGTAGTCGTCGGCGCGCATGGCCACCGCGTAGCCGGCGGCGATCGCCTCCTGGCCGAGCGCCAGGTGGCTGGTGCCGCGCACCAGGTTCTCGAGGAAGAGCTCGTAGGCGCGCTGCTCGAAGTCGCGCAGCTCGACCATCAGCTGATACAGGCGCAGGCGGATCGCGCGGTCGACCTCGGCCGACCTAGGCTTCTCGACCCTGGTGCTCAATAGGCGTTCGCGATGACGAGCTCTTCGGCGGGGAAGAGGGTGATCACCTCGTGACCCGTCGCCGTCACCACGACTTCCTCCTCGATGCGGGCGGCGGAATGGCCATCGTCCGCCGGGCAATACGTCTCCAGCGCGAACACCATCCCTTCTTTCAGCTCTACGGGGAACTGGAGCGAGTTGAGCCGACTGATGATCGGCCGCTCGTGCAGGGCCAGCCCCAGACCGTGGCCGAACTGCAGGCCGAAGGCCTCCATCTCGCTGTCGAAGCCGAAATCCTGCGCCTTCGGCCAGGCCTTGGCGATGAGGTCCGTGGTCAGGCCCGGCTTGACCACGTCGATGCCGGCGTCGATCCACTCGCGGGCCTTCTTGTAGGCGTCTCGCTGACTCTGGGTGGCGCGACCGACATTGAAGGTGCGGTAGTAACAGGTGCGGTAGCCGTTGTAGGACTGGATGATGTCGAAGAAGGCCTGGTCACCGGGCCGGATCAAGCGATCGGAGAAGACGTGCGGGTGCGGGTTGCATCGCTCCCCGGACACCGCGTTGATGGCTTCCACGTCATCGGACCCCATGTCGTAGAGCTGCTTGTTGGCGAGGGCGACAATCTCATTCTCCCGGATGCCCGGCTTCAGGGCCTCATAGATGGTCTGGTAGACACCATCAACCAACGCTGCCGACATGCTGAGGAGCACGATCTCGTCCCTCGACTTGATCTGGCGCGCGTCCAGCATGGCCTGCTGGCCATCGACCACTTTGATGCCGCAGGCCTGCAGGGCGAAGATCATGGGCAGCTCGGCGATGTCCACTCCCAGCGACTCGCCGGCCACGCCGGCCTCTCGCATCAGCTCTTTGACAGTCCGGGCCACGTCGTCGGAGAGGCCCGCCTCGGGCGCGACCGATCCACGCAGGCCGGTCATGCCGGCGCGCGAGTTCTCGGGTTTCAGCCAGGGGGCGTGCAGCCGGTGGGCCTTGGCCGCCGAGCCGAAGTCCCACAGGATCGGGTCGCCGGTGGGGGTGAGGAGGGCGAAGCGGGCCACCTTGTCGCGAGCCCACTCGCCGATGGTGGTGCTGGTGAGATACCGGATGTTGTTCATGTCGAAGACGAGCACGCCACCCAGCCCGGCCTCCGTGATGGCGCGACGGGCGCGGCCAAGGCGGTACTCGTGCAGCCGCCGGAAATCGACCCGTTCTTCCCAGTCGACGTTCATCCGGCCGGGGGCCGGCACCGACGTGACCGTGAACTCGGGCTTACGCCCCGGCATCGGACGCCTCGAGTCCATCCGAAATGGTCCGCCCTTCGGGGACTAAGGACAGGTTCGCCCCGCGGGCTTCCAGCTCCAGCAGGGCCGCAAAATCGACGTCGCCCAGGCCGTTGCCGATCAGGGTGACGACGATCTGGTGGACGAGCCCGGACACCGGGAGGGGCACGTGCAGCTGCCGGGCAGCCTCCAGGCCGAGCTCGAAATCCTTGCGCAAGAGGTGACCAGTGAAGGTCGGTGTGAAATCGAGGTTGACGAAGGCCGGCGTCTTGTAGCGGCTGAAGGTCGACCCCATCACGCTGTCATTGATGAATTCCAGGTACGCCGAGCGGGCGATGCCACCCCGTTGGGCGAGCACCGTGGTCTCGGCCAGAATCTGGGTGACCACGCCGAGCACCAGGTTGTGGCAGATCTTGACCAGGCGGGCCGCCTCGCCCTCGCCCACGTAGGTCACGCTCTTTCCCAACATCTGGAGATAGGGGAGGGCCCGGTCATAGGCCTCTTTCGGTCCCGAGACGGCCAGACTGAGCTTGCCGGCGCGGGCAACCTTCGGGTTGCCGCTCACCGGAGCGGCCAGCAGCGCCGCCCCCAGGCTGGCAGCCTTCGCCCGGATCTCGCTGGAGACATCCATCGAGACCGTCGACGAGTCGATCACCAGCGAGGGCACCCGCCGGCCATTGACGAGCAGCCCGTGGGGCCCGGTCATGACCTCCACGAAATCTTGTGAGCCGGCTACTGAGGTAATGACGATGTCGCGGTCGGCCAGCTCTGCCGGGTGGTCGACGATACGTGCGCCGAGCTTGGCAAGCGGCTCGGCCTTGGCCCGGGTGCGGTTGTAGACGGTGAGGTCGCAACCGTGACTCAACAGCCGGTGCGCCAGGACCGACCCCATCCGGCCCGTGCCGATCCAGCCGACCGTCTGGCGATCAGCCGTTATCGCGCTCATCCGAATGCCACGACCCCCTCCCTGCCCTCCCCGCACGGGGGAGGGGGAACAAGAAGCGCAAACGTTTGTCTACCATAACAGTCGACATTTTCGGGTGTCAACGCATCCTTTTATTCGGTGGCGAAGGCCGGGATGGACGGGTGTCCAGCCGGGGCATCGGCCCCGGGGACGGTTGACCCCCGCACCACCAGCTCGGGGTTGAAGACCAGCCGCCGACGGCTCTGGGCGCCGGTCTCGATCTGCTCCAGCAGCAGCCTGGCGGCGGCCGAACCAAACTCATGGATCGGCACGTGGACCGTCGTCAGGCCAGGCACCAGCCGGCTGGCAAGGGGGATGTCGTTGTAGCCGACGATGGCCACGTCGTCGGGGATGCGCAGGCCCCTCCGTCGCGCCGCCCCGAAGGCGCCCACCGCCGTCATATCGGTCACGGCAAACAGCGCCGTGGGCGGGTCGGGCAACGAAAGCAGGCGCTCGGCGGCCTGGGCGCCGCCTTCCTCGGCGTAGCCCGACTCCGACACCAGCCGCGGATCCGCCGGTAGGCCGCTGTCGGCCAGGGCAGCCGCGTACCCCCGGCGGCGCAGGACGCCCGTGCTCACGGTGGCCTTCCCGGCCAGGTGGCCGATGCGGCGATGGCCGAGCTCGACCAAATGCTGGGTGGCAAGCCGGGCGCCCAGCACGTCGTCCGAGCCGACGAACGGGTCCTGGCCCTCGTCGCTAAACCGGTTGACCAGCACGTACGGCATCCGCTGGCTGCGCAGCCACCGGACTGTCGGGTCGTTCAGGAAGGTGCTGGCCAGCAGGACTCCGTCTACCCGGCGGGCATGCAGGCTCTGCAAATGGGAACGCTGCCGTTCCGGGCTGCCGTCGGTATTGCAAAGAAGCACGTTATAGCCCCTCGGCGAGGCGCCGTCCTCGACCCCCCGGAAGAGGGCGGCGAAGAAGGGATTGGTCACATCTGGAATCACCACGGCCAGCACGAAGGTTTGACGAAGCTTCAGGCCGCGGGCGATCCCGTTGGGCCGGTACTCCGTCTCCCGCAGGAGCGCCTCGATCCGGGCCCGGGTGGCGGGGGCGATCCGCAGGCTGGGGTCGTGGTTGGCCACCCGCGAGATGGTGGAGGGATGAACCCGGGCGCGGGCCGCCAGCTCTTTCAGCGTGACCGGCATACCGCCCTCCTCATTGACATCCGTTTGGACCCGCGCTTAACATAGGACAATCGTTTGTTCAGCGCAAGGAACAAGCTTGGGTCGAGCAGGCAGGGAGGGAGCATGCGCAAGCCGGTGACCACAGTCCTGGCAGGCTTCGGCCTGGTCCTTTCAGCGTGCGGGGGAGGCACCGCGGCGACGCCCACCCCCGGAACGCCCATCACCATTGGGGTGTCGGTCTCATTGTCGGGTGACTTCTCGGGAGACGGCAAGGCGCTCCAGCAGGGCTACGACCTGTGGGCGCAGGACGTCAACGCCAAGGGCGGCTTGCTCGGGCACCAGGTGACCATGAAATACGTGGACGATGCCAGCAGCACCCAGCAGGTGGTGACCAACTATCAGAACCTGATCACGCAGGATAAGGTGGCGCTGGTGTTCGGACCCTTCAGCAGCCTGCTCACCATCCCGGCCTCCACCGTGACCGACCGCTACGGGTACGCGTTCCCCGAACCGGCGGGCGG
>VBID01000187.1 GCA_005880615.1 Chloroflexota bacterium | reverse complement strand
CCCGATGGAATTGCCGTTCACGTCGCAGCCTCGGAATTTGGCAGGGACAGTACTTCCCTGCTTGAAGACACTGTTGCCAGGGTTGCCTGCATTGATCGGCTGTAGGATCTGGTGGCCCGCATCGCCGTCGCAAATCCCGCCGCTCGCGTACTGCACCAACTGCGTCATGCTGCCGCTGCTTCCGGTGAAGTTGCCGTCGCCTCCATAGCTAGCCGTAATCATGTTGGCGTTGACGGGAAGCGCAGTATAAGTCAGCGTAGCCACTCCCGACCCATTCAGTGCGCCTGTACCGATCACCATGGAGCCCGTGGCGCCACTGTATTTCGCGTAGAAGGTCACCGTTCCCGTCGGCGTGCCGGAGTACTGCGGGCTAACCGTGGCTGTGAAGGTCACGGGCGCGTTGAGGATTGACGGACTACCCGAAGAAACCACAGCCACGGTGGTCGAGGCCTGCGTGACGGCCAGAGTTCCAGCCACATAGGTAATGGTGTAGTTGGTTGAGGTCTGCCCCGAGCACGTGATCGGGTAGGGGCTTCCACTGACCGGGCTCAAGACCACTGCCGTCGTGGTGCAGACCAACGTCCCGCCCAACGAAGGCGGTGTAGGCGTATCTCCGCCCACAAGGCCAATGTAAGTTGCAGTTAAGCTGGGCAGCGCCTGCCCGTAGATTTTGCTCTTGATGTCGGCCCGGATCGTCAACGGTGCCGGCGTGATATCTGCCAGCGTCGTCGCCGCGCCGTTCACCGTGTAGGTGCCCGCGTCAGCCCCGCTCAGGCTGAGTCCCGTGGCCGTCACGGTCTTCCCGTTGCCTACGTTCTTGTCCGCGAACGTGGCCGTCCCGCCGACGTAGCTGACGTTGTCGCCGCTGATCACTCCGCTCAAGGACCGGTTGGTGATTGTCGCCGCTATCGTCCCATCGTACACCTTGTTGGCGGCGGTGATGCTGCCCGTGATCGCCAGCGTGGTGATGTTGGCGGTCGTTGAGGTGCTAGCGTTAAAGCTATAGTTTCCGACGTCTGTTCCGGAGATGGAAATCCCACTCACGCTCACAGCCTTGACGTTCCCAACATTTTTGTCCGCGAAGGTGGCGCTGGTGTAGCTGTCGGTCAAGACATCGCCCGCAACGCGGTTGTCCGAGAGCTTCACTGTCGCAGTGGTGGTCCCGTCGTATACTTTGTTCACTCCGGCGGCGCTCACCGTCAGCGGCCGCGGGGTGATGTCCGTTGTGGTCGAGGCCGTGGTGTTGAACGTGTAGTTCCCCGCGTCGGCCCCGCTGATCGTGATGCCACTCACGCTCACCGGCTTGCCGTTCGCCACGTTCTTGTCGGCAAAGCTGGCGCTGGTGTAGCTCGTCGTCAGCACGTCGCCCGCGATGCGATTATCCGACCGTGTCACCGTGGCGTTCGTCGTGCCGTCATACACTCTGCTCACACCCGTCGCGCTCACCGTCAGAGGCCGCGGCGTGATGTCGGCCATGGTGGTCGCTGTGCTGTTGACCGTGTAGTTGCCGGCGTCACCACCCGCTAGGCTCAGGCCTGTGGCCGTCACGGTCTTGGCCGCGCCCACGTTCTTGTCGCCGAATGTCGCCGTCCCGCCGACGTAGCTGACGTTGTCGCCGCTAATCACCCCAGTCAGAGTCCGGCTGGTAATGCTGGCCGCTGTCGTCCCGTCATACACCTTGTTGGCGGCCGTGATGCTGCCCGTGATCGCCAGCGGGGTGATGTTGGCGGTGGTCGAGGCGGTGGTGTTGAACGTGTAGTTCCCCGCGTCGGCCCCGCTGATCGTGATGCCACTCACGCTCACCGTCTTACTGGTCCCCACGTTTTTGTTGGGGAATACCGCGCTGGTGTAACTGTCCGTAAACACGTCGCCCGCGACGCGGTTGTCAGAGAGGGTCACGGTGGCGCTGGTGGTGCCGTCATACTGCTTGTTCACGCCTGTCGCTGAAACCGTCAACGGCCGCGGGGTGATATCCGCTGTCATGGTTGCGGTCGTGTTGAAGGTGTAGTTGCCGGCGTCTGTGCCGCTGATGCTGATCCCGCTGACGCTCACCGTCTTGCCGGTTCCTACGTTCTTGTCGGCAAAGCTCGCGCTCGTGTAACTGTCCGCAAACACGTCGCCAGAGACCCGGTTGTCCGACAGGGTTACTGTCGCGGTCGTGGTGCCGTCGTAGACCTTGTTCACGCCCGTGGCGCTGACCGTCAATGGAGCCTGGTTGATCACCCCGGTGGTGTCCGTGCGCGGGGTGACAATGTAGTTGCCACCGCTGTTGCCGTCGTTCACCGTGTAGGCAGAGACCGACAGCGTCTTGCCCGTGCCTGCGTTCTTGGTGTCGTAGGTCTCCGCGAGCCCCGTGACCGTGTCGCTCCCCTGCAGGCCGCTTGTCGTCGGAGTAGCCGCCGCGCTGGTCGTGGCGTCGTAGGTCTTGGTGTTGGTCACTGCCCTGATGCTCAGCGGGGCCTTGTTGATCGTGCCCGTGGCGGTGCTAAAGGTGTAAGCGTAGTTCGCCCCGCTGTTGCCGTCGTTCACCGTCCCGCTCGGAGTCAGTGTCCGGCCGTTCAGCGCGCTTGCGTTGCGGCTGTCAAACACCTGCGTGAAGCTGGTGGTGGTGTCTCCCGTTGCCAAACTGCCCGTCGTGATCGTGGGCGCGCCTGTGGAACTGCTGGTCCCGTCGTACTGCTTGGTGTCAGAAGCCGCCGTCACCGTGATGGGCCGCTTGTTGATCGTGCCCGTGGCGGTGCTAAAGGTGTAAGCGTAGTTCGCCCCGCTGTTGCCGTCGTTCACCGTCCCGCTCGGAGTCAGTGTCCGGCCGTTCAGCGCGCTTGCGTTGCGGCTGTCAAACACCTGCGTGAAGCTGGTGGTGGTGTCTCCCGTTGCCAAACTGCCCGTCGTGATCGTCGGCGTACCCGCCGAGCTGGTTGTCCCATCGTAGGTCTTGGTGTCCGCCACCGCGGTCACTGTGATCGGACGGGCCGTGATGTTGGCCGTCGTGGTTGCCGAAGTCGAGGAGAGCTGGTAATTGCCTGCCTTGGTACCGGTCAGACTCAGGCCGGTCGCCGTGACCGTCTTCCCCGGACCGAAGTTCTTGTCGGCGAAAGTGGCTGTTCCGCCCGTGAGGCTGACATCATCCGTGCCGATCACGCCCGTGAGCGTGCGCGTGAGGATCGTGGCCGCCGTTGTCCCGTCGTACACTTTGTTGTCCGCGATGATATGCGGGTCCACTGTCGCCTTGTTCACCGCGAATGTCGCGGAATTCGAAGTCCCGCCACCGGGGGCAGGCGTGACAGCCGTAATGCTATCCGTCCCTAGGGTGGTTAAGTCGCTTGCCGGGATGCTGGCGGTCAACTGGGTGCCGCTGACAAAAGTTGTTGCCCGGGGGCTGCCATTGAAATTCACCACGGAATCTGTGAAGAAGTTCGTCCCGTTAACGGTCATGGTGAAGGCTGCGTCGCCATAGGTCTTGCTTGCCGGCGAGATGGTCGTGATGGTTGGCGCACCGGCAGTACC
>VBID01000182.1 GCA_005880615.1 Chloroflexota bacterium | reverse complement strand
GTGCAGGATCTGGGATTCTGTGCCGACTTCGTCGGGGTTGTGAACTAGTCGCGGGTTCCACAGGGGGGGAGAAAGGCGTCAAGGAGCGGCGAAAATGTTGTGGCTCCGCATCGACGCCAGATGATGTGGGGTTGTCCGCGACGAACCTCTGAACCATATTGGAACGTCGCTCGGCCATGGTCCGCCCAGGTCATCTCGAAGATTCCATCGGCGCCCTCGATCCCCTTGACACGGAGGCTCTTCCGGAACTTTCCCGCCTTCAAGTCCTGGACGAACTTCCGCAAGGCGGCTCTGAGGCGTTTCCGCTCACCGGGTGAGAGGGACCGATAGTCGTGACCAAACCTCGCCGTTGTGCTCCAGGTCGGCACTTATTCGGAGCTATTTGTCGACGTCATCCAGGGCCCTGAGGAACTCCTTGTCCGACTTGTAGGTTCGTGTCCGGCCGGCGGCGATGTCCCCGGAGGCTTCCCGCTCGCCAGACTGCCAGCTCTTGGACCAAAACCAGGCCTGGGTCGTATCCACCAACTTGCGCGGCCGGAGGAGGATTCCCTCCCGAGTGAGGGTTACCTCGAGCGGGTCGCCTTCCGCCAGGTGAGCGGCTTCCCTGATCCAGACCGGAATCGTGACCTGGCCTTTGTCTCGAACGACGGTGAGGGGCTTTCGGGAACGGGACTCTGTCATTACCGAATTTCCTACTTTCTGATTATCCTACGCTAGCGGACCATTGCTCAAGCTCAAACCCTCGGTGGTCTGTGTCGGCAACGAATTCCGTGGTACGTGAAGAGATCACTTCCGCCCTCCCAAATAGGGGTCGACTGCGGTAACGTATCCCACGGCCCGCAAAAGGAAACGGAGTCTACCCCTCCCCTGCCCCTCCCCAGAGGGGAGGGGAGATCTCACGGGAGGCACAAATGAGGGGACTCGGCCTGTTCACCCGATTCGGCCTGCTGGTCCTGGCGCTCTTGGTTGGCTCGGTCAGTGTGCTGGTTCAACCCAGGCCATACCAGTTGGCGCCGAGGCTCACTGCCAGCCCGGGGGCGTGGCCCACATACCACATGGACAACACCCGCAGCGGGAACGATGTGAACGAGCCGGCATTGAACGCGGTGAGCAACCAATGGACCTCCCCGCAGCTCGACGGGCAGATTTACGCCGAGCCGCTGGTGGTCGGCACCACGGTCTACGTCGCCACCGAGGGTAACTCGGTGTACGCACTGAATGCCAGCACGGGGGCCGTGATCTGGAAAGTCAATATCGGCGCGCCGGTCACCTCGGGGTTTGGCTGCGGCAACATCAATCCGGTCGGCATCACGAGCACGCCGGTCATCGACACCACGAACAACATCCTTTATGCGGTCGGCGTCCTGGCACCCATACATGACGTGATGCTCGCGGTGAACCTGAGCACGGGCACCATCCTCTGGACGCGGACCGTTGATCCGGCAACCATGGACCCGACGGTCCAGGGAACACGCGGCGCCCTGGCGCTATCGGGCGGGTACGTCTACGTACCCTTCGGCGGCCGATATGGCGATTGTGGGAATTACCACGGTTGGATGGTCGCGGTCCCCGCCAACGGCACGGGGACGATCCTGTCCGCAAGCCTCACCGGGCGCGGCGGCGGAATCTGGGCTCCGTCGGGCCCGGCGGTTGACAGCGCGACCGGGAACGTGTTCGTCGCCACCGGAAACACGTTCTCAACCACGACGTTCGACTATGGAGAGAGCGTCATCAAGCTCTCGCCGACCCTCGCAGTCCTGGATCACTTCGCGCCTTCGGATTGGGCCTCCCTCAACGCCGGTGACACGGACCTCGGTTCGATCGGACCGGCGATCCTTGGGAACGGTTGGATCTTTCAGACCGGGAAGGCGGGCGAGGGCTATCTGCTGAACCAGGGCGCTCTGGGCGGCATCGGGGGCCAGAAGTTCACTGCCCATGTCTGCCCGGGGCAGACCTCCGATGCGGTTTTCGGAGGGGTCGCCTACGCGGCGCCCTACGTCTACGTCCCGTGCACGGGCGGCCTGGTGGCGCTCAACGTCAACACCGGGGCAACCCCATCCTTCACCATGGCCTGGCAAGGGCCGTCGGGAGAGGCGCCCATCGTGGCCGGCGGACTGGTCTGGACGATCGATCGCGCCGGGACCCTGTATGGTCTCAACCCCACGACAGGGGCCACCACCTATAACTTCGCCCTGGCATCGGCGACGACGCATTTCGCGACGCCATCGGCCGGCGGCGGCCGAATCTTCGTCGGAGCCGGCACGCACGTGGAGGCCTTCGGCAATCCAACCGTAATCAGCGCCGGTGCCTCCTATCACCCGCTGACTCCGGCGCGCATCCTGGACACGCGCAGTGGCGCGCCCGTCGGGTCCGGGCAGTCGATCGACGTGCAGGTAACGGGCGTGGGCGGCGTGCCCGCGACCGGGGTCGCGGCCGCCATCCTGAACGTGACCGTCACGCAGCCGACCGCAAATGGCTACCTCACCGTCTATCCAGCCGGCTCCGGAAGGCCGCTGGCGTCGAACCTCAACTTCGTCGCCGGGCAGACCGTCCCCAACCTGGTCGAAGTGGCCCTGGGGACGGGTGGCAAGGTCTCGGCCTTCAACTTCACCGGGTCGACCCATGTGGTCATGGATGTGGCGGGCTATGTCGCCACGCCGCCGCCGGGGCCGGACGGGCTCTTCAACGCGCTGCCGCCGGCCCGCATCCTGGACACCCGGAGCGGCACAGGCGGGATCACTATCGGTCCGAACACCAGCATCGACGTCCAGGTCACCGGTCAGGGCGGGGTCCCGGCCACCGGAGTATCGGCGGTGGTGCTGAACGTGACGGCGACCAATGCCACGGCGTCTAGCTATCTGACGGTCTTCCCCACCGGCACGACGCGGCCGACCGCGTCCAATCTCAACTTCCTGGCCGGGCAGACCGTCCCCAACCGGGTGGTGGTCAAGGTGGGAACCGCGGGCAAGGTGACTATCTATAACCTCACGGGCAATACGGACGCGGTGGCCGACGTGGGTGGCTGGTTTACGGACGCCAGCAGCACCGCGGGAGGCAGCGTCTTCACCGGCATTACGCCGGCGCGCATCCTGGACACAAGGGCCGGGGGCGGGCCGATCGGTCCGAACGCGACCCTGACCGTGTCGGTGGGTGGAGCGGGTGTGGTCCCGGCCGCGGCCAAGGCGGTGGTGATGAACGTCACGGTGACGAACACGACCCTCTCCAGCTACCTAACGGTGTGGCCGAGCCTTGTCACCCAGCCAACGGCGTCGGATCTGAACTGGGTGGCGGGCCAGACCGTCCCCAACCTGGTGATCGTCCAGCTGGGCCCCACTGGATCGATCGACCTGTACAACCTTCAGGGCAACACCGACGTTGTACTGGATGTGGTCGGTTGGTACGCGTGAGCTAACCGTCGCATTGAGACCCCCCACCCTGACCCTCCCCCGCAAGGGGGGAGGGATATTGGCTTTGTGCCTCGTTCTTGCGGCGGCCAGTGTGGTCATTGAACCCGCGACAAAGGCGCAGGCGGCGCCGCCGCCGTTGCCGGCGGGGCTCAACTTCGGCCTGGCCAACGGACCGTCGGACCTCAGCTGGATGACGACAAGCGGCGTGCCGTGGGTCTTCCGCTACCAGTACCTGGCCGGTGGCGTGAACACCGGCAAGGGGTGGGAGACGTGGAACACACCGCTGGGACAGTTCGCCACCTATTACATGTCGGCCAGCGGCGCCAACGGCTACATCCCGGTCTTCACCTACTACGAGCTGCTCCAGTCCAACCCGTCCACCGGACCGGACGAGAGCACTCGCGACTACAACAACTTGAACAACGCCGCCACCATGAACGCCTACTACAACAACTTCGTCCTCCTGATGCAGGAGGCGCAGGCGTACGGTCACCTGGTGATCGTCCAGCTGGGCCCCACTGGATCGATCGACCTGTACAACCTTCAGGGCAACACCGACGTTGTACTGGATGTGGTCGGTTGGTACGCGTGAGCTAACCGTCGCATTGAGACCCCCCACCCTGACCCTCCCCCGCAAGGGGGGAGGGATATTGGCTTTGTGCCTCGTTCTTGCGGCGGCCAGTGTGGTCATTGAACCCGCGACAAAGGCGCAGGCGGCGCCGCCGCCGTTGCCGGCGGGGCTCAACTTCGGCCTGGCCAACGGACCGTCGGACCTCAGCTGGATGACGACAAGCGGCGTGCCGTGGGTCTTCCGCTACCAGTACCTGGCCGGTGGCGTGAACACCGGCAAGGGGTGGGAGACGTGGAACACACCGCTGGGACAGTTCGCCACCTATTACATGTCGGCCAGCGGCGCCAACGGCTACATCCCGGTCTTCACCTACTACGAGCTGCTCCAGTCCAACCCGTCCACCGGACCGGACGAGAGCACTCGCGACTACAACAACTTGAACAACGCCGCCACCATGAACGCCTACTACAACAACTTCGTCCTCCTGATGCAGGAGGCGCAGGCGTACGGTCGACAGGTGATCGTCCACGTCGAGCCCGATCTGTGGGGCTACCTGGAGCAGCGGGCCGGTCCGGGCGGGTCTCCCGCCTCGCTCGCCGCCCAGGTTGGAAGTTCGGGCTTTGCCGACGTGGCCGGGATCCCGGACACTGCGCAGGGCTTCGCCTGGGCCCTGCTCAAGCTGCGCGACAAGTACGCGCCTGCGGTGGCACTCGGGATCCACGCCTCGCTGTGGGCGAGCGGTCCGGACCTGGCCACTGACACGCGCACCAGCGTCGACCCCAACCAGGTGGCCGACGCAACGGCTGCGTTCCTCAACGCCAGCGGGGTGGCCAACAATCCGTACGGGAGCACCTTCGATCTGGTCTTCAACGACGTGGCCGATCACGACGCGGCCTGGTACGGGGACAACTCGCACTGGTGGGACCGGAACGATGTGACCGTCCCCAACTTCGCCCGCTGGCTGACGTTCATGACCCGGATGCGCGCCGACACCAACCGGCCACTGGTCGTCTGGCAGGTGCCGGTCGGCAACCA
>VBID01000181.1:3457-4692 GCA_005880615.1 Chloroflexota bacterium | reverse complement strand
AGGTCGTCCCGTAGGTGGTGCCAGCGAAGGTGAGCCCGAGCAAAAGGAGCCTGCGCCACTGCACGCCCTGCAGCACGACGAAGGCGGTGCCCAGGCCCGCCGCCAGGGCCAGCTCCCCTCTCAGGCCACGGGCGTCGAGATTGCGCATCGCCCGAACCCCCCGCCGCAGCACCAAGCTCGACAGGGTGATGACGGCCGTGTTGAATCCCGCGAGGCCGGCAGGCAGCCGGGGCATCCCCGGGGGCGGGTAGCCAGGTCCGCTGTATCGGAGAACGAAGTAGGCGCCGAGCAGTCCGGCGAAGAACATCACACCGGCGAGCAGCAGGAGGACGGTCAGGAAGCGCGAATGGTCGGGCGCCGGCTCTTCGAGCGTGGGGCCCAGGACGACCATCGGCGGCTCCATGTCAGCGAAGCGGCGGCGTCACCCTGTCGAGCGCCATCAGGCTCAGGAGGCCGGGCAGATAGATCACCGAGGCGAGGAGAAGGCGGCGCGCGGCGCGGGCTGATCCCCGAAGCGCCATCGGCAGCGCCATCGCGACGAGGGCCACGCCGAGCGCCAGCGTCCCGAAGAAATAGAGCGACCCCGCGATCCCGAGCACCGAGGGGACGAGGCTGACCGGCAGGAGGACGAGAGAGTGCGTGACGATCTGTCGGCCGGTCCTGACGCCGCCGGGGTCGGCCACCGGCAGCAGGGCGAATCCGCCCCGCTCATAGTCGTCACGGTACATCCAGGCGATCGCCAGCGAATGCGGTACCTGCCAGACGAACAGGATCGCGAAGAGCGCCAGGCCGCCCGCCGTGACCTCTCCCTGCGCCGCGGTGAAGCCCCCGAGCGCCGGCAGGGCACCGGGCAGCGCCCCGACCAGGGTGCAGAGGGACGAGACCTTCTTGAGCGGAGTGTAGGCGAACAGGTAGGTCGCCAGCGTCAGGGCGGCCAGGAGGCCCGTCAGGACATTCACCGTGATGAGCAGGTGGAGCAGGCCGGCGACGGAGAGGCCGAGAGCGAAGAGAAACGCCGCGAGCGGGTCCAGGCGTCCGGCGGGGAGCGGCCGGCCACGCGTCCGGAGCATCCGGCCGTCGGCGTCTCGCTCCAGGTATTGATTGAAAGCGCTCGTCCCCGCGGCCACGAGTGTCGTTCCCAGGACGGTGTTCAGGAAGAGCGGCAGATCGACCCGCCCGCGCGAGGCGACATAGAAACCGACCGCAGTCGTGGCGACGACCAGAGTGGTGACGCG
>VBID01000181.1:0-3394 GCA_005880615.1 Chloroflexota bacterium | reverse complement strand
CCGTGATCCGGGCGGTCGCAGGTGTCCAACCGAGTGCCGACCGCACCGCCAGCACGAGACACGCCGCGAGAAGCAGCGCCCCGGTCACGACGTGCGCCGTCGCCGGCGCCACCGCAAGCCGCGTCAGCACGGTCGCCGCCCCGAGAGCGATCTGTACGGCCAGGAGGACCAGGGCCACAACCGACGGCACCACCAGATCGCCGCGCTCGCGATGTTTCTTCATGACGCGTGCCGCCGCGAGGAGGACGGCGGTGGCCACGAAAAGCGCCCCCACGCGGTGCGCGAAGTGGACGGCGATCTCGAACGACAGGAACGGCGGAACGATCCTCCCGAAAGACAGCGGGAAATCGGGGATCGCGAGGCCCGCGCCGGTGTGCCTCATGATCGCGCCGAGGATGAGCTGGCCGTAGATCAAGAGACAGGCGGCCGACGCGAGGGCCCAGAGGGGGGGCGAGCCCTCGGCCTCGAGCGCCGAAGGCGTCCGGGCGATGAACCCCCGGGACGTTGCGAGCGCCAGCACGATCGTCAGGCAGAAGAATCCCTGGGCCAGACAGGCATGGGCCACCGAAACGGACGGCGGAAGCCGCAGCAGGACGGTGAGCCCTCCCAGGAGCCCCTGCGCCACGATCGCACCGGCGGCGAAGAGCGCGAGCATCCGCACCCAGCGGCGGCCCTCGCGCAGCAGGAACCATCCCGCGAGGATGAGGGTGAACGCCCCGACCGCGGCCGCGGCTATCCGGTGCCCGTGCTCGTAGAGCACGCCGCCGACCATTCTTGGGAAGAAGCGCCCGAACGACAGCGGCCAGTCCGGCACGGCCAGCCCGGACCCGGTGCTCGTCACGAGACCCCCGGCCGCGAGGAGGACGACGGTGGCGCAGGCGAGGAGGACGGCAAGACGGTGCCTCAGCGGATCGAACCGCCGGGCGGGGCCTGTGTCCGGGGCTCTCTCGCTCACGTCAGGCGCGCGCCGGTGTCAGGACCGAGGGCCGTGACGGATGGGGCGATTCCACGCCCGGGCGGTCCTGCGGCAGGTAGTCCTCCTCGAGGCCGGGCACGCTGTAATCGTAGGGGCCGCGATAGACCGTGGGGATCGTGTCGCCCCAGTTCAGGTGCGGCGGAGGCGAGGGGGCGGCCCACTCGAGGGTATTGGCGTGCCACGGGTTGTGCTCCGCCCTTTTCCCTTTGAAGAGGCTCCAGACGAAATTGCCCACGAACAGGATCTGCGCGGCGCCCAGGATGAATGCGCACACGGAAATGAACTCGTTGATCGGCTGCAGCGGCTTCAGGAAATCGTACAGCGTCGGATCGTAGATGCGCCGCATGTGGCCGCCCATGCCCAGGATGTGCATCGGGAAGAACGTCAGATTGAAGAAGACGAAAGTCAGGACGAAGTGAATTTTTCCGAGAGTATCGTTCAGCATTCGGCCGAACATCTTCGGGAACCAGTAGTTGATGGCCGCGAACACGCCGAAGAGGCTTCCCCCGAACAGGACGTAGTGCAGGTGCGCCACGATGAAGTAGGTGTCGTGAATGAAGATGTCGACGGGGGTGGAGGCCATGAAGACGCCGGAGAGCCCGCCGATTATGAAGGACGACACGAAGGCGAGCGCGTGGAGCATCGCGGGCGTGAAGCGGATGGAGCCGCGCCAGAGCGTGCCAAGCCAGTTGAAGGTCTTGATGGCGGAGGGCACCGCGATCACCATGGTGGATACCATGAACGCGCTTCCGAGCGCCGGGTTCATCCCGCTCTGGAACATATGGTGGCCCCAGACGATGAACCCCAGGCCGGCTATGCCGACGAGGGAGAACACCATCGCCTTGTAGCCGAAGATCGGCTTGCGCGAAAAGGTCGAGACGATGTCGGAGACGAAGCCCATCGCCGGCAGAATCATGATGTACACCGCGGGATGGGAGTAGAACCAGAAGAGATGCTGCCAGAGGAGTACCTGGCCCCCGCCCGAGGGCGCAAAGAAGTGGGTGCCGAGGGTCCGGTCGAAGAGCAGCATCCCGAGGGCCGAGGCGAGAACCGGCGTCGCCATGAGCTGCAGGATCGCCGTGATGAAGAGAGCCCAGATCGTGAGCGGCATACGGAAGAAGTACATCCCGGGCGCCCGCTGGTTGACGATCGTCGTGATGTAGTTGACGGCCCCCATGATGGAGGCGGTGCCCGTGATCAGCAGGCTGATCACCCAGAGCGTCTGTCCCCGCGTGACCCCGGTGTAGTCGGGGACGGCGCTCAACGGAGGGTAGGCGGTCCAGCCTGTCGCGGCCGGGCCGTTCGCCACGAAGAACGAGGCGGCCATGATCACCCCGCCCACGGCGCCCACCCAGAACGACAGCATGTTGAGCTTCGGGAAGGCCATGTCCCGGGCACCGATCATCAGGGGCACCAGGAAATTCCCGAAGGCGCCGGCCAGGATGGGGATGATCACCAGGAAGATCATGATGGTGCCGTGCATCGAGAAGACCTGGTTGTAGAACGAGGGATCCATGTGCCCTTCCGGCATCAGGTTCTCCGGGAACAGCCGGCCGAGCGGCATCGCCTTGTCGGGAAACCCGAGCTGCCAGCGCACCATCATGGCCAGGATCCCGCCGATCACCATGAAGAACAGGCTCAGGAACAGGAACTGGATCCCGATGACCTTGTGATCGAGAGAGAAGATGTACTTTCTGATGAACGGAGTCTTGTGTTCCGACATCGAGGCGCTCTCCGGACTCACGCGGGGGGCTTCGCCGCCGGGGCGGCGTTTCCCGCGCCACCCTGGGCCGCGGTCACCGCGGCCTGGGCGGTCTGCAGCCATGAATGATACTCTTGCGGAGATTGAACGGTCAGCATCCCCCTCATGGTGGCGTGGCCGAAGCCGCAGAGCTCGGCGCAGGCGATCTCGAACGTGCCGGTGCGGGTCGCCTGGATCCACACGTCGATCGTCATTCCCGGAACCGCGTCCTGCTTGAGGCGGAACTGCGGGAGGAAGAAGCTGTGGATGACGTCCTTGGAGCGGAGGTGGATCCTCACCGGAACCCCCACCGGCACGTGCATGTCGTTGGACGTGATGACGTCGTCGGGAGTGTCGAACGCTCCGTCCGTCCCTCTGTACCGGATCTCCCAGTTGAACTGGGAGGCGGTGACCATCACCTCCTCGTCGGTCTTGGGAATCTGCCCCTTGATCCGATCCCAAGTCGAGCGGCTCGAGATCGCCAGGAAGACCAGGATGACAGCCGGCACGACCGTCCAGATCACCTCGACCCGCGGGTTTCCGTGCGTGTAGGTGGCGCGCACGCCCTCACGCTGCCGGTAGCGGAAGGCGAAGAGAAACAACAACGCCTCGGTCGCGACAAAGGCGATTCCGGTGATGATCAGGATGAGATAGAAGAGGCGATCGACGTCCGGGCT
>VBID01000180.1 GCA_005880615.1 Chloroflexota bacterium | reverse complement strand
TGACTTCGTCGAGTTCCTGCACGACCTCCTGCGGCGATTTCGGGGTTTGCCGCAGGATCGGTGTTACGACCCGCACTAATTTCGAGTCATTGACCCGACCTATCTGAGGTCGAACCAGGCGGGGTGTCCCACGGCAAGTTCGGAAGTACGCGACCCCAAACGATCGCGGGACGACCGATCAGCGAGGCCGCGGAGGGCACCATGAACAACGCCGCCAGTGGTGAGCTGGCGGCGTGCGCGCGGGTCTGGCGGCGGTCGGTTTCACAACGGCGGATCGGCGCCGCCCTCGGCGCTGTCTGGCTCAATCATGCAATCGCCGCACAGGTCGTCGTAGAAGCGATGGATCTGATCGCCGTAGCTGGCCTCGAAGAGGTCGAGGACGTGATGGATGAAGTCGTGGATCTGCACGACGGCGTCGTCGCTGAGTCGGGGCATCGGGATGTTGCCGGCGGCCGCGTTCATTGCAGCTCCGCGATGGCTTGCTGCACGATCTCGTCGGGCAGATGGTTGAGTCCTTTGTGCATGGCCAGGCGCATGGCGGTGCACAAGATGCGCCCGGCCAGCCGAGGCAGGCCCTTGGAGGCTTGGCGCAGCAACTCCAGGCCGGAGTCGGCCAGCAGCGTGTGTTGGCAGCCGGCACTCTTGAGCGCGTGCACGATCAGGAGTTGGAAGCGTTCACGTTCGACGATAGGCTTGAGCGCGACGCGCACCTGGATGCGGCTGTGCAGCGCCGCGTACGGGGCGCGGTCCAGGGTCTGCGACAGAACCGGATGGCCGACCAGCCAGATGCTGATGAGGTCGCGCGAGTCGAAGGCGAAGTTCAGGAAGGCGGGCAGGTCACGGAAGAACTCGGGCGGCAGGTTCTGCGCCTCGTCGATGATCCACACCGGGGTGATCTGGCGGGTATCGGCGAGCTCGTGAACGCGCTGCTTGATGTCGCGCCACAGCTGCGCGCGGCGGTAGCTCGGCTCCAGGCCGAGGGCACGCGCCAGGCCGCGGTAGATGTCGATGCGGCCGAAGTCGTTCTCGGCTTGGTAGAGCACGAGGTAGCGATGCGGGTTCAGCGCGTTGGTGATGCTGCGCAGCGCGGCGGTCTTGCCCACGCCGGGCTCGCCGGTGAGCAAGCCGAGCCCGGGCGAGTGCAGCAGCCAGTTGAAGCGCTGGGCCAAGTGCGCGTGTGTGCCGTCGTCCCAGGGCTCGGGCAGATCCTTGCCGAGAGGAGCGTGACGCAAGCCGAAGTGCTGGACGAACATGTCAGGCCTCCTTCTTCGCGGCGTTGTCGATGACGTTGTTGGCGGCGTGGTCAACGCCGGCCACGCCGTGGTATTGCGCGTGCGCGATCTCGACCAGGTTGGGCCCGCTGCGCTGGGTCAATGCCGCTGCCGGCTCGGGCTTGCGCCGCTTGCGCGTGATGTTGGCAATCGCATCCAGGGCCGTGGCCCGACCCAGCGAGTTGCCGGCCTCGTCCTCGACCCCTACGACGCGCGCGGCGTGCGGATCGACCACCAGCCGCACCGTCTTGCCCGACAGCTCGTAGGGCACCTCGAAGCGCGCGCCCAGGTACGACACCGTGCCGTCCTTCCTGACGTGGCGGGCAATGCGATGGTGGAACAACGCGTCGAGCCCTGCGGCCTTGGCGCCCAGGCTGCGGATGCGGGGCAGATCGCGCTGGTAGCGCGCCAGCGGCGTCAGGCCGCCCAAGCCGGCGTGCGCCGTGCGGTGGTAGATCTGCTCGAGCCAGGCCCATAGCCTCGCGTTGAGGTCGTCCAGATCGGCGATGCGTCGCTCGTCGAGCTCGCTGAGGAACTGGTCGCGCACCGTGCGGTGCCAGCGCTCGAGCTTGCCTTTGCCCTCGGGCGCGTAGGGCCTGCAGAAGATCAGGTGGATGCCCAGCCGGGCGCAGATGCCCTGCAGCGTGTGGGCGCGGTAGGCGGCGCCGTTGTCGACGACGAGCTTGACGCACAAGCCACGTCGCAGCAACGCCTGCTTGAGCACGCCCTCGATGTCCAGCGCCGTCTCGCCCAGGCAGAACGCGCTGTGGGCGACAAGGCGCGAGGCGTCATCGATCAGCGACACCAGGTAGGTCTTGCGCAGTTGTCCCTTCACGCTCACGCGCGGGCCGTGCATCACGTCGCCATACCAGACCGAGCCCGCGAACTCGGCGGCGAAGCTGCGCTTTTCTTCGGGGAGGCTGGCCGAGCCCGCCAGCCGCGACAGACCGCTCGTGTGTAGCAACCGGTGCACCGCCGAGCGCGACAGGCTCGCTGCTGCGACAGTGCCGGCGGCCTCGAGCAGGCGAACGATCTGGCGCACCGAGCGGCGCGGGTTGTCGCGCTTGGCCGCCAGCACCGCCTCCTGGATCGGCGCCGCGATCCGGGACTGGCCGCGGTCGACCCGGGCCTTGGGCACCAGGCCCGCGAGCCCCAAGCGCCGCCAGGCGTAGTACCAGCCTTCGATCGTCTTCTCACCAATGTGGCGACGCTGCGAGCCTGGAATGCTGTACTCGCGCTGAGCAATCTCCCGGATCAATTGCTTCAGCTCGCCTCGTCCCAGTTGCTCGCGGCTGACCAGCGGCCCCAGCACCGACAGCCGGAACAGGGCCATCGCATCGATGTCATTCATCATCTCGAACACCTCGTTGGTTACAGAGGTGCCGATGAGACCCGCGATCACGCCTGCCCGGCAGTGGGCAAAGTGTGTGGGGCCCCGCCCGGGCGGGGCCGGGGCTGTCCGCTGCCGATTCAGGAGCCGCGCATCACGGGACGTCCAGGACGCGATCGAGCCAGACCATCGCTTGCTGCAGCGTCACGTCCTCGATCACGTGGCGCCAGAACGATTCGAAGTCGGCCCGGCGACCGAGCTCGGGGAATCGACTACGCAGGAAGAAGGCGAAGCTCTCGTTGCGCTCCTGTAGCCAGTCCCGCCACCGTCGCACGGTGCGACGATCGCGGCCGCTGTAGCGCTCGCAATGTCGCAGCGACGCCCCGCCCAGCAGCAACAGCAGCACCGCCTGTTGCACGACCCAGTCGAACCAGCGTCGTGGCGCGATGCACGCCGGCAGTCGAGAACACGTGTGCGTACAACCCGGGCACAGGAAGCGAAGAACCGGCACCGGGTTGAGTGACTCCTCGTCGCTATTGTTCCGATCGGCCTTGCGGTAGTAGCACCCATGGCCCCACACCCCGGCGCGCCCGCAGTGCGGACACGCCGCAGGACGGTAGACCTCGGGGTCCGTGAAGACAGTCGCCAGATGTTGAACCAGGCTGACGATGCTCCCTACAATTCGATGCATAGGTCGGTCTCGGTTATTTCGTGTTGGTCTCGTAACCCTTCACGATATCAACGGAGTACCGGCCTATCTTGCTTGCGCGCTGGCCCGGGCTGAGGTCGGGCGCGTTCTCACGAACGCCCGAAATGTTCCTGGGACATCAGGCGCTGAGAGCCCCTGAAAATCGAGGGACATAACACCAGCTCGCGGCGATCGCGCTTGAAGGCGCCGAACTCGCGCTGGATCATCTCCACTCGGCCGTCATCGTGCTCGACGATGGCGCACGCTGTGATTTTGGCTTGGTGTACATCCAGCGCAATGACGCGCCGATGCATCGGTTTCAACTCCATCCTTGGCTCCTGCAAGTTCTTCTGAGTCACACTCTCGAACGT
>VBID01000179.1 GCA_005880615.1 Chloroflexota bacterium | reverse complement strand
CCGGGAAGATTTTTCTGGTCCACAACGGCATCATCGAAAATTATCAGGCTTTGAAGAAGCACCTCACGGCGGCCGGGCACAAGTTCCAGTCCGAGACGGACACCGAAGTCCTGGCCCACCTGATCGAGAACGCCTACCGGGGCGACCTGGGGTCCGCCGTGCAGAAGGGGTTGTTGCAGGTTCAGGGCACGTACGGCATCGCCGTCCTGCACACCGCGCACCTCGATCAGATCATCGTCGCGCGGCGGGGCAGTCCCATCGTCCTTGGAGTCGGGAACAATGAGTCGCTGGCGGCGTCGGACGTTAGCGCGCTCGCCCAGCATACGGACCGCGTTGTGTACCTCGAGGACAACGAGATGGCAAGGCTCGAGCCCGGGCGGTTCAGCATTACGACACTCGATAACAAGTCCGTGAGCCGCGAGGCCACGACCCTCGAAGTGGCCCCTGAGGACATGGACCTCGGCAAGTTCCCCCACTTCATGCTGAAGGAAATTTTCGAGCAGCCGGAGACGGTCGAGAACGCGTCGCGCGGCCGGCTGAACCACTCGGAAGGCGTGGCCAAGCTGGGCGGGCTCGAGTCGGTGCATGACCGCCTGTTGCAGGCCCGCCACCTCATCATTGTCAGTTGCGGGAGCAGCTATTACGCCGGACTTTTCGGCCGTTACGTTGTTGAAACGCTCACTGACCTGACCGTGGAGACGGAACTCGCCTCCGAGTTCCGGTATCGCAAGCTCAATCTGCGGCAGAACACCGTTGTCCTGGCCATCAGCCAGTCGGGAGAGACCGCGGATACCCTCGCGGCCCTGCGGGAAGCCAAGCGCAAGGGAGCGCTGGTGCTGGGACTGGTCAACGTCGTCGGGAGCACCATTGCGCGCGAGACCCCCGCGGGCGTTTACACCCACGCAGGAATTGAGGTCGGCGTGGCCTCCACCAAGTCCTTCGTCTCGCAACTGACGATTCTGACGCTGATCGCTCTGCTGCTCGGCCGGAGTCGCGACCTCTCCATCGAGGAAGGAAGCCTCCTGCTCAGGGGCCTCGAGAAGATCCCTGACCAGATCCGCGAAATCCTCGCTCAGTCCGACGAAATCCGGAAGCTCGCGCAGAAATATTGCGATGCCCGCCACTTCCTCTACATCGGGAGGAAGTACCAGTACCCCGTCGCCCTCGAAGGCGCGCTGAAGCTCAAGGAAATCGCCTATATCCACGCGGAGGGATACGCCGCCGGAGAGATGAAGCACGGGCCCATCGCGCTGATTGACCCGTCGTTTCCTACGATGGCCATCGTTCCCGAGGACGGCTCGTATGAAAAGATCGTCTCGAACATCCAGGAGATTCGCGCGCGCGAGGGCCGGGTCATCGCGGTGACCTCCGTGGGTAACAAGAAACTCGAGAACTTGGCGGACGACGTCATTTTTGTCCCCAAGAGCCATGAAATCCTGACACCCATTTTGACGGTCGTGCCGCTGCAACTTTTTGCTTACCATTGCGCCGTCCTGCGCGGCTGCGACGTGGACAAGCCGCGCAACCTGGCCAAGAGCGTGACGGTCGAATAGTCCGCCCGTGCCCTCGACCCCGGCGGAAGGCCGCGGGAGATGTTGGCGGCTCTCATGGAATTCGATCGAGAGGAGCCAAGAAGATGAAAGCGCTGGTGACAGGCGGAGCGGGCTTTATCGGCTCTCATGTGGTGGACGGCTACCTTGCGGAGGGGCTTCAGGTGGCCGTCGTGGACGACCTTTCGCGCGGTTCGCGCCAGAACCTGCCGGGCGCCGTCTCTTTCCATCAAGCGGACATCCGTGACCGCGCCGCGCTGGAAAGAGTCTTCCAGAAAGAAAAGCCGGATGTGATCAACCACCACGCGGCCCAGATGGACGTGCGCCGGTCGGTCGAGGACCCCATCTTCGACGCCGAATGCAACATTCTCGCTTCGATCCACCTTCTCGGCCTGGCGGTGAAGTACAAGGCGCGGCGGTTTATTTACGCCTCCACGGGCGGAGCCATTTACGGCGAGCCGAAGGTGTTGCCGGCCACCGAGGAGACTCCCGTTCTCCCCCTGGCTCCTTACGGTGTTAGCAAGCATGTGGTGGAGCACTATCTCGACACCTACAACCGCCTTTACGGTTTGCCGTACGTGGTGTTGCGCTACGGGAACGTCTATGGCCCGCGACAGGGCTCGAGAGGCGAGGCCGGTGTGGTGGCGGTCTTCTGCGAGCAGATGCTCCAGAACATCAGGCCGACGATCTATGGCGACGGGAAGAAGACGCGCGACTATGTCGAGGTCTCGGACGTGGTGCGGGCGCACGCTAAGGCGCTCACGCGGGGGGACGGCGACATCTTCAACATCGCTTCCGGAGTGCAGACCACCGACTACGAAATTTTCTCCGCCGTGCGCGAAGCCCTGGGCATTCCTCCCTTCGAACCGCGCTTCGCTTCCAAGAGGCCGGGCGAGGTCGATCACATCCTGCTCGACGTCAGCAAGGCCCGGGCAAAGCTCGACTGGCAGCCGCAGGTGAACCTGCGCGAGGGGATCAAGCGGACGGCGGAGTGGTTCAGGGAGCGATTTCAGAAGGCACAGGCCGTGTCAGGCCCCGCGAAGCGGTCGGCGAACGCAGAGGCGTGACGCTTGCTTCGCCGCCAGGAGGCCTCGAAGGAAAGCCCACGCTCACTGCAATTGTAAGATATTATTCTATGCTTACCTGAAGCTATATTCCCTTGTTTTAAATTAGACGAACGCTGCCGGCTTCTGCCCGGAGCGGAGAACAATTCCCGCCGGCCCCGGAGCTCTCACCCGCCCGCGGCCCCGCGGGCCTCGATGCGCGCTTTGAGATCGAGGAAGATCATGTGGGCGAGGACCAGGTGCGCGTCTTCCACCTGCTGCATGTTGTGTGACGGGACGACGATGGGGCAATCGAGCAGGGCCTTCATCCTTCCGCCTCCGCACCCCGCCAGCCCGATCGTCGTGGCGCCGGCGCGGCGCGCGAGCTCAAGAGCGCGCAACACGTTCGGCGAGTTCCCGCTGCCGCTGATGGCAAGCGCCACGTCCCCAGCCTGGATAAAATTCTCCATTTGACCCGCAAAGGCGTTTTCGTAGCTTGAGTCGTTTGCCCAGGCTGTCAGCAGGGGAACGTTGTCGGTGAGGGCGAGCACTTTCAGCCGCTTTACTCCCTGGAGCGAGGCGGGGCCGGGGACGTGGGTC
>VBID01000178.1 GCA_005880615.1 Chloroflexota bacterium | reverse complement strand
CGAAGGCGGGGTCTTCCGCGACCAGCGTCGCCGCCACCTGGGCATCCAGCGAGCCGACGCGGCTCTGAAGCTCCTGGATGATCTGGCGGCGGCTCTGCCGCCGCGCGCGCCTCAAGAGGTCGTTCAAGTCGCTTTCGTAGGCCCGGACCACCTCGCGCACGCGCTCCTCCGGCACGTCCGTCGGCTGTCCGAGGCGCGACACGGCCTCTTCTAGTCGCCCCCGGTAAAACTTCGTCTGGGCTTCCATCCGGTCCAAGGCGGGCCTTTCCTCGGGCTTAAGATCGCGGCAGGTCGCCAGAATTTGCTGCAGGCTCGCCAGGGCCTGCCTGTTGTTCTGAAGCTCCTGGGGATCGTGCAGCAGAAAATAGTTCCGCTCGGCCCGCCGGGCGTCGAGCATCTCTGTAGAGGCGCGTTCGGCCAGCGTGGCCGTGGGCGCATCTACGCTGACGATGCGGTCCACGATCCGGCCCGTGGCGATCAGATAGTAGATCGCCAGGATAATGACGGGACCGAGGATCAGACGCACCAGGGCAAGGCTATAAGCGACTCGCCGGCGCAGCGAGGCTCCGCGCGCGAAGACTCTCAGGGGCTCACGGACTCGCCAAACCATTCGTTAGGCTCCACCCGATAGAATGGGGGCAATCCGACCGACGTTCAAGGGCAAACCATCTAGGCCTTGGTGATGCACGCATCTTACCGCAAAATAGGAGTCAAGGAAGGGAAATCAGTGCCCCGCCCCGGGCACGGGTCATCCAGGTCCCTTCCGGGAGGACCAAGCCTCAGGAACTTTTTGCCGGCCAGAGGCGTATTGTGAACAAGAGGCCACTACGGGGTCAAGGGAGGAGGCGCCATGTTCTGTCCCCAATGCGGTAAGTCTTACGAAGAAAAAGTGAACTTCTGTTGCCACTGCGGTGCCGCGATGTTTACCCCAGCCACACCGCGCGCGGGCAAGAAGCTGACTCGTTCCCGGCGCGACAAGAAGATCGCCGGGGTGTGCGGCGGCTTTGCGGAGTACATGGAGGTCGATGCCACACTTGTCCGCTTGGTCTGCGTCATGTTAGCCCTCTTCGGCGGTTGGGGCCTGATTGGGTATCTGATTGCTTGGCTGGTTATGCCCCAGGAGCCCGTTGCGGAGCCCGCGCGTGCAAGCGGACCCGCCACTGCTGCCCAGCCCGCTCCGAGCAACTGAGGCATTGACAGGCCGAAGCCCAGCTTGTCAAATGGCGTTACTCCAGAGACGCCGCAGAGCGCGCCTCTGGCCGGGGTTTTTGCGCAGGATGATCTGGCGCAGCCGGGCAAACTCATCTGTATCAATTCTTTGGACTGTCCCGCGGCCTCGGTGGGGGCTGAAGGCGAGGATGTGGTCGAGTTCGGGCTTCCGCCTCAGAGGATTTTCCAGGCGCACGGCCTCGTGCGGCGAGCAGAAGTCGAGCAGCGAGCCCAGGCCCGCGTCTCGGCCATCCGAGGCCGCCCGCGCAAGCCCCAGGAGCTGTTTCCGGTCAACCTCGTAGCACAGGAAAATGTCCCCCTGCTTCACGTCCTCGCGAAGGTAGCGGAGGCTCGAAGCACTGCGGATCCAGCCCTCATCCCCCATGGGGTAATGACCGCGCCCACGCGAGCGGAAGTATTCGTCAAACTCCCAGCCCCGCCGGGTATTGATTTTGAACACCCAGACCTTCATTGAGGCAAAGCGTGCTTGAGACATTGAGTGAATGCGTGAGTAACTCTTTCTGTTTCAATGTCCGTTGTCAGTATTCGGCTGCAACAGTCCACCGACTGTGGCCCAGCGGACCCTTTGCTCGTTGACTCAATCACACAATGGTCCAATGACCCGATGACACAATGGATTAGTCGATTTCCACAGCCCGGGCCACGCGGACCGCAGGGATGGAGCGGATTTCCTCGAGGACATCCGCCGGGACGTGGTTATCGACGTTAACCAGGCCGATGGCTTCTTGAACCTGCTGGTCGCGTCCCAGAGCGAAGTTGGCGATATTAAGGTTGCGGTTGCCGAGGATCGTCCCCACGCGGCCGATGACGCCCGGCACGTCCCGGTTGCGGATAAAGAGGATGACGCCACGCAGCGGCGCCTCAATGTCAATGTCGTTGACGCCGAGGATCAATTCCCCGTGCCGGCTGCCCCACAGGCCCACCATGCCAAGAATTGACGCCGAGTCTTTCTCCGTCCGCAACGCGACGCCCAGTGAGTTTGAGAACGAGGCCCGCCGGGCGCTCCGGAGCTCGACCACCTCGATGCCGCGAGCCTGCGCCAAGGCTCCCGCGTTGACCAGGTTTGCCTGGTCGGAGAGGACTCGGCTCAGGATGCCTTTCAAGACGGCGTTCTTTACCAGGTGAGTGTTCAGCTCGGCCAGGCCGCCGTCGTAGCTGATGCGGACTTCCTCGAGCCTCCCGCCCGCAATCTGGGCCAGGAACGTCCCGAGCTTTTCCCCCAACTTGAGATAAGGCTCCAGCTTCTTGTACTCCTCCGGGGAGACGGTGGGCATATTGACGGCGCTCCGCGGCAGACCCAGCAGCAGGTAGTCGCGCACCTGTTCGGCAATGCGGATGCCGACGGTCTCCTGGGCCTCCTCGGTCGAACCGGCGATGTGGGGGGTCGCAATGACGTTTGGGTGGGCAACCAGGCCGAGGTCTCGGGGCGGTTCCGTCTCGAAGACGTCGAGCGCGGCGCCGGCCACTTGCCCGCTCTCGAGGGCTTTGAGCAGATCGTCCTCGTTGATGAGTTCGCCTCGCGCGCAATTCACGATGCGAACGCCCGGCTTGGCGAGGGCGAGGGTGCGCGCATCGAGCAGGTGGTGAGTCTCCGGCGTGGCTGTCGCGTGCAGGCTGATGAAGTCGCTTGACTTCAGCAGGTCCTCCATCGAGACCAGCTCCACGTCATGTTCCCGGGCAATCCTCGAGGAGACGTAAGGGTCGTAAGCGATGACGCGCATTTGAAAGGCCTGCGCCAGGCGCGCCACTTCAGTCCCGATGCTCCCGAGGCCGATCAGCCCCAGCGTCTTCGAGCGGAGCTCAATCCCCAAGAGGCTTTTCTTCTCCCACAGTCCCTTTTTGAGCGAGCTGTCCGCCTCCGGGACGCGCCGCGCCAGCGCCAGAAGCAGCGCTACGGTGTGCTCCGCGACGCTGGCGGCGTTCCCGCCGGGCGTATTCATGACCAGGACGCCTTTCTTCGTGGCGGCGTCGAGGTCCACGTTGTCAACGCCCACCCCTGCCCGCCCGATGACGCGCAACTGGTCTGCGCGTTCGAGCAGCTCGGCATTGACTTGCGTCTCACTCCGCACAATCAGAGCGTCGGCGTCCCTGATCTCCTTCGCGACCGAACCGGCGGAAGGCGCGGCCTTCTCCGGGAGATAGACGACGTCCCAGGAGTTCTCGGCCCGCAACAACTCCAGCGCGCGGTCAGCAATCTTGTCGGCGACAACAATCTTCATGGCGAAATTCTCGGGAAGCGCACGGCGCCGATGGCGCCGCCTCAACGAGTGTGCGTGATAACCTCACTTGTAGCGGCGATGTCCCCATCGCCG
>VBID01000177.1 GCA_005880615.1 Chloroflexota bacterium | reverse complement strand
AGAGGAGTGTAGATGGGAGAAATGGCACGATACCTCAGGGTTCGCGAAGAGAGCCGCCGTCATTTCGCGGCCGCATATCCTGCCGTGCTGAGCTCGTTCGAGGTTTCTCTCGAAGCGTTTACTGCGCTTGCTCAGCAACTGCGCACAGGAAGGGATGCTTCGGGTCACACCCACGTGAGCTTGGCGCCGTTCTACTTCATTCTTCAGCGGCAGACGATGGCCGCGTTCGACTCATTGTCTGCGGGCCAGGCCTATGTAGGATGGGTGACCGTTCGACCGGGTGTGGAGAGCGCGCTCATCATGGGAAAATGGGTCGACGACGCTAAGAACGCCGATGTCTGGGCAAACCGCTTCAAGAATCGGAAGGCCTATCAGGATACGTACCAGGGCAAAGCTCTTGAATCACGATCCCTGCCGCGGGCTCCAGCGATCCGATCAGCATTATCCGAGATCAATGACCTCTTTGTTCATCCGAACCCCATGTACTATTACCGTCACGTCGAGCTCGTAGACAAGGAAGACGGGGCGGTCGAACTCAAGGTCAACTTCTTCGACGAAACGGAGGATGTGAACATCGGCATCCTCAGCTTGCTCCACCTAGTGATCACGATTCAGGATTCACTCGCGCAGATGTTCGCTGCCCTATTCACAGGCGTCAGTCGGACGGACGTTGGTCTCGGCAGTTTCGAAGAGAAAGCGGGAACTTGGGCGCACGACCTCATGGCTCAGAGTCCGGTCGCAAAGCAAATCCTCACGACCATCGGCCTTTGGGACACACGGGCAACGGCCTGACGGGCCCGTCAGGGCCACGCACCCATGCCGCCAGTGACGATGATGTCCCGATCGGTGAGTTGGATCGGGATCATGCAGAGTACCCCTGCAGGCCCGTCAAGCTCTATGTGTAGCAGCGGTCGACTGGATGAGATCATTCCTCTCTGAGCTATCGACGACCGCCTTCGGCGGTCCTTGGCTATGGCGTTACGCTCTGGCGACACGCCCATGGTATTGGCGCCTTCGCCGATCGGTGTCGCGCCTCACCTTCGGAGGATGGAAACGTGTCTACGAAGGCCGAAGGTGGGCGAAGGGGCGGGTAGAGGGAGGAACCTTGCTGTTGCGGATCGTGGCCGCAGTGGCATGGCCGACAGCGCGAGCGATTCTCTTTGTTGCAGCACTCGGAGTAGCTGAGTACGTCGCATCCGCGCGGTTACCGGCTGTTAGTGGGTGGCTTCAGCGCCTTGCTCCCGACCCGGCGCTGTACGCTGCCCTGGCCGAGACCGTCGCCCAGATTGCTGGCGCGTTCCTCGGGCTGTACTTGGCCGCCCTGAGCGTCGTTGTCAGCACGTCCTATGCGACTGCGCCGCCCGATGTTCGTTCTCTCCTGATTACGGAGCCTGCAAGCAGCGCATTCTTGCAGGCGCTGGCCTTCACGACCGGGGCTGCCCTCATCGTGCTCGGGATCCAGACGGTTGGCTGGACCCCTGGCACTCTCAACTTTTGGTTTCTGGCCGTCCTGTCGCTGATATCGGTCTTCGGTGTAGTGCAGCTTGGCCTCGGCGTCCTGACACTCTTTGACCCTGCCGCGCATACGGGCCGGCTGGCGCACGCGGTGTTTAGGGCTGCGCGCTCGGCGACGGGGCAGGGCTTTCGAGCAAGGGACCGATCATTTCAGGCGGCCTATCAGCGAGACGCGGAACAGTCGCTTGCGACCTACGAGCGCCTGGTGGAGATAGCGATCGGTCAAGGAGCGGGCGGCCGTTCATCCTTGATTCAAGCCGCAAGCCAGGCACTCGCACTGTTGGAGATCTACTTGGAGCTGAAGCCCGCGATCCCCCACGAGAGCCTCTGGTTCAAGCGCACTGGTCGATACCCGTCATGGTTCAGGGCGTCCCACTCGTCAGTGGAAATGGCCGAGCAAACTGGGACCCTTCTGCAGCCGGAGGCTGTCGGCGATGAGTTCTGGTTGGAGGCGTCGGCCATCGGTTTGGTCGTGAGAGTGGGCGGTGTGCTCGCCGACCGACAGGACTGCGAGGGCATTCTGCGCCTTGCAAATACAGCAGAACGCAGCGTTGAGGTGCTGGCGAGCCGGTTGCGCTTCGAGGACGCGCTGAGACTGCATAGAGCGCTCTTACCCCTGGCGAAGCGCGTCGCAAGGCTTCCGATTTCCACCGAGACTTCGACAAGCACCAGCGCTGCGCTCTATCAGCTGGGTGCGGTCGATGCGCTGTTCCGCGCACTGACCGGCATCCTCGTTGCTGGAGGCAAGGCAGCTGCGGAGGTGGGCCCCATCCAGGTTCGGGCGCTTGCGTCCAAGCTGATGAAGCGGCCCGAGCGCTACGTGGTCGGGTCAACACTCCCGACCGCTGTGCACCGCGAGACCACAACGCTTCGTCGCTGCCTTGCCTTTGAGCGAGCAGTCGAAGGGCGCCTTGTCACGCCCGGCTGGTTCGTTGAACACGTTGTCGGTGCCGGGTTTGCGCAGGCTATGAGCGATTTGGTGACCGCGCTCGTCGAGGAGGCGGAGGTTGTGTTTCCCGCAGAGGCGACCGGTCTCGTCGCTGAGAAGCAGGCCCTCGTTGGTGCCCTGGTCGCGCAAGTGGGCCTCGAGTGGTGCGACAAGTTTGCCTTTCACGTCGACCGCGTAGCGCGCGCGGGGCACGCCCTCTCCGCGATGGAAAACGCGACAGCGGTGCAGCCATGGCCGAACCTCGACACAAAGACCATGGCCGCGAAACTTGAGCGCCTGCGTGATCGCCTGCTTCTGGCGTTGGCGCAAAGTGCTCCGGGCCTTCCCTCGACCCCGCCATCAGGGGAATCACCCGATTTGTTCGGGTACGCATACTTTACACTCGCACGAGAGTGCTACATGGCACTCGCAGACGGCAAGCAACCGCTCTTCCAGGCGCTGTTCACGTCGTATTTCCCAGCCGCCCTGAAGGCCTACGCCCGAGTGGGAGCCGAGTTGAGGGCGCTTCCCCAAGACGCCCAGCTTACGATAAGTGCCGACGTCATCGCGGACGTTGTCGAGATTTCTGGGTATGCGCTCATCTGGACGGAGCTAGACGGCGGTGACACGTGGAAGATCGTGCAGGCCACGTGGGACAAGTACCTCGCGTCGGTGCCCGATGCCGGGCAAGCGTTGAAGTTCATCATGATGATGGTGGATTTCCGCCGGGCGGCGTTCGTCATGTCGACAGGTGACCTGCGCCGCACGGCCTGGCATCAAGACTTCGAGCGGCGTATGAGAGAACGTGGTTTACACGTGGGCCTGTTCGGAGAGGAAGAGGCCCGCGCAGAGCCGCTCAGTCTTGTGGCACGGGCATTCGTTCGGCACAGCCATTTCGGACCACACGCGGGGGACGCGTTTCTTGTGGAATACCTCTTCAAGCGACCGGAGGTCACTGGGTTGACCCCGACGCGCCAGATGACGGAGTGGAGCGACGCTATCGACATTGAGACGAGGCGAGTGAGAGAACAAAAGCCCCCTCGTCGTTTCGGGCTGTAGGATCAGCGGTAGCGGAGGTCACACGTGGGGATCGGTGAAGTTGAGACGCTAGATAGACAGTCAGTTCACTTCTACGCTGGCCC
>VBID01000176.1 GCA_005880615.1 Chloroflexota bacterium | reverse complement strand
CGTCGGCCAATGGCGCACCGCCGAGTGGGTCCGCGACCACGACTTCGAGAGCCGTGACATCGATCGTGTTGCTGGTGCTGCTCTGCTTATTGATGTAGACCGTGACTGGCGGAACGCTCACGGTCTGGTTGGGAGCCCCGCTGACAGCGACGGACTGGCCGTTGATGGTCAAGTTCGCGAGCTCCGAGCTCCCGCTCACTGCGGGGCCCGATCCAGTGCACACCGCCATCGCCCGAGCCATGAGGAAGCTCGCCGAGACGGTGTTGCCCGCCACGCTCAGGTTTACACTCGCCAGCGACGCTTCAGAGCGGACCCGGTCGCCCTGGGCGATGGTGGCCGCGTGCAGGGTTTCGACGCTGAGCAAGGTCCCCGGTCCAGTCGGATCCGGCACGCTGACCGACGGCCCACTGGCCTGTTCGGCGAACTCACTCCCGCTCCGGAAACCGGTGTCCGAGAACGTCAGCGACAGGCCGAGGGCGCTTCCGCTGACAGCGGTCGCTTGTCCGCTGAAGGTTGGTCCGCCATCGGCGCGAGCGGCCAGCGGCCAGGCGATGAGAAGCATTAACGGCAGGGTCCCGACGACGAGCCGGCGGACGCGAAAAAGGCGTGGTGCCATCTTCATGGTGTTCTCCCCTCGAAGAAAATTGACTCGGGCCTCGTGATCAGTGCGCCGGCCGACGCTCTGCTTCGAGGTCCCTCGGCGTCAGCGCTATTCCGCTATGCCGTGCCTCCCAGCACAACAGCTTTGACGGTAACGATGCTAGGGCCGGGCTTTGCTCAGGTGGAAGTCCCCAACATTGGGGACATCAGATGTGAGCGCGGACCACCGACCGTCGCCGGGCGAAGGCGAGTGAGTCCGCGTCCGGTCGCGCTCCTCCAGCCAGGTCGCCACTGCCTCTGTCCGGCTGTGCCAGCCATAGTCGCGAAATAGACGATCGATATGCGTGCGCACCGTGCCGTGGGACAGGCCAAGGCGGCGGGCGATCTCCTTGTCCGCTAATCCCTGAGCCATTAAGGCCAGGATCTCAGCCTGCCGTTCACTGACGTGCATCGGATAAGCGGATGATGCCCAAGACCCGTCGGCGATGTCAATAAAGAATGACGCGGTGTTGTAACTTCACAGGCTGAACGGCGATTCCTGTTCACCCGCAGACCCGTCAATTCTTAGAAACCGCAAATAGTCCACGGATCAAGGACAACACCCCCTCCCCTGCCATTCCCGCAGGGGGAGGGAGAAATCAGTTGTACCAGCCGACCACGTCGGCAATCACATCCGTTGATCCCGCCAGGTTATAGAGAGCAATCTTGGCGTCCGCACCGAGCTTCACCACCACCAGGTTCGCTACCGTCAGCCCGGCTGTCCAGTTTAGGTCGGACGCCGTCGGCGGGCTCGTGGCATCGCTGGGATAGACCGTCAGGAAACTGGCCGCCGCGGTGTTGGTCACGGTCACGTTCAGCACCACTGCCTTGGGCGGCACGGTCGCGGTCATAAGGGGGACCGAGCCCTGCCCCGCCACCTGGACCATGATCAGGCCGTTGGCGCCGATCGCCGACGCCGTGCCCTGACCGGCCCTGCTATCAAGGATCCGCGCCGGCGTGAGCCCGGTGAACTGGCCCCCGGTGGCGGTCGCGTCCGACCCATCCGTGAACCAGCCGCCCACGTCCACAATCACGTCGGTATTGCCCGTGAAGTTGAACAGGCTCACCAGACCGTTGGTTCCCACCTTTGCGACTACTCGATTGGGCACCGTCTGGCCGGCAACGAAGTTCAGGTTTGATGCCAGCGGCTGGATGCCACCGGTGGGGAAGATCGTCAGGAAGCCTGATGCCGTCGGGTTCGTGGCGGTGACGTTGAGCACCACCGCCGACACGCCGGTCGCCGGGACGTTGCCATTCCCGGTCACCTGCAGACTGACGGTTTGACCAGCCGCCATCGTCGTCGATCCGCCGACGCCGCTGCGAGTGTCCAGCAGACGGGCCGGCACGAGAGGCCGGTAGAGCCCGGCCGTCGCTGGCGCCGGGGCCTTCCCCTGGGTGGAGACCCAGCCGGCCACGTCGAAAACAACGTCTACATTCCCTGAGTTGTTGTAGGCGGCCACCTTGCCGTCGGACCCCAGCGCGACCTCCACCAGGTTGGGCACCACCTGCCCGGCCACGAAATTCAGGTTGGAGGCCAGCGGCCGAGCTACCCCGGTTGGGTACACGGTGAGATAGCTGGGCGCAGTGGCATCAGCCACCGTGACGTTGAGCACCACCGCCGAGGGCGGGCTGGGATCCGTCATCTTCGGCACACCTCCCGCGCCGGCCACCTGGGCGGTGATCACCTGCCCGGCCCCGACCGGTGCCGCGGGTCCGCCGATCCCGGTACGGGTGTCCAGGATGCGGACCGGCGTCAACGGCTGATACTGGCCCGGAAACGCGGCGACCGCAGGCGTCACCCATGGAATCGCGTAGATATCGACCAGCGGGGTCCCGCCGCCGGACCGGTTGAAGTTCGATGCGAAGCCCACAACTTTCCCGCTCCAGGAGGCGGACACGCGCGGGGTGCTGTAGTAGTCGGTGCCGACGCTCCGCGATCGATGATGAGCCAGGCGGCGCACTTCCAGCGTGGTGACGTTGATGGCGATGATCTCCTGGCGGTAAGCGTGCCACGGGCCGATGCTGCCCGTTCCGTCGTCCGTCCCACTGTTGAAGATATCGGTAGCGTCCTCAGTCGAGGCGAAGGCCCAGTCCCCTCGGCCTGCCGTGGATATGTGGTCGCCGTCGTTCCAGCTGGCAAAGCTGAGTAGCCGTTTGTTGTTGGGCAGCCCCTGCTGACATTGTTCTTGCTGGACGCCACTGCCGGTGCAGGTGGTGGCGTTGTCGGAGATGTCGGCGCGCCAGAGCGACGGATCGGTGTAGCAGTCATTGACGACCATGTAGTCGCGTCCATCGGAGGCCGAGACGAACGACCCATGATCCCCACAGAGGGACCAGAAGACATTCGGTGAGGAGGCCACAACTCGTGTTGCGTGGTCGATGTGCCAACTGACGCCTCGCCCCGAGCCGTTGACCCCCAGGGGAACCGGTCCATCCTGATAGCCGACCAGGTACTGCCCGTCAGGCGAGAGGCCGATGTAGCCGCCCGCGTCGATGTAATTCGTCCCGTCGATCGGATTGGCGTAGGGGCCGGCGGCCATGTTGGTCCAGTCGAACAGCCGGACGGACGGCTCCGGCCCGTAGCGAACGAGTGCATATCGCCCGCTGGCATCGAGCCAGTTGATCGTGCCGCCCAGGTAGTCGCTCAGGGTGCCGAGTGGGGCCGGGGCGGTCCAGTAGACGGCGTCGGAGCAACAGTTGGGGAAGGTCCCGGCAGAGTTGAGCATGACCTTGTGAATTTCACCGTGCCCGGTGCCGTTGTCCCGGACGATGTAGTACAACGCATTCGGGTCAACCGGGTCGAACCCGCCGTCGGCGGCGTAATAGCCGAACGGGATGTTGTCCTGGTTCACGCTTCCGGTTGCGACATCGATCACCTGCCAGCGATCCCTGCCCCCGGCCTGGCTGCGGTGAAGGTAGCGCGTCTCGTCGGCGCTCCACCACATGT
>VBID01000015.1 GCA_005880615.1 Chloroflexota bacterium | reverse complement strand
GATCGCCACCAACATGGCAGGCCGCGGCACCGACATCGTGCTGGGCGAGGGCGTGGCCCAGAACGGGGGCCTGCACATCATCGGCACCGAACGCCACGAGAGCCGCCGCATCGACAACCAGCTGCGCGGCCGATCGGGCCGGCAGGGCGATCCCGGCTCCTCCCGGTTCTTCATCGCCCTGGACGACGATTTGATGCGCATCTTCGGCGGGGATCGGATCCGGGGGATCATGGACCGCCTGGGCATCCGGGAGGATGAGCCCATCGAGTCCGGCCTGGTCTCGCGCCAGATTGAGGGCGCCCAGACCAAGGTGGAGGGGCACAACTTCGACGCCCGCCGCTACGTGGTCGAGTACGACGACGTGATGAACAAGCAGCGCGAAATCATCTACGGCGACCGGCGCAAGATCCTCGAGGGCGAGAGCATGAAGGAGACCGTGCTCGACATGATCAAGAAGGTCATCGGCGAGACGGTCCCGGCCTATTGCGAGTCCCGGCATCGCGACAACTGGGACCTGGAAGGCCTGGTCGAACACCTGCGGCTCGATTTCCCGCTGCCGCCCTACGCCGAGATCCCGCCCGACGAGCTGGGGGAGACGCCCGAGTCGGTAGCCGATCGCCTCTATCAGTACGCCGCCGAGGCCTACGACGCCAAGGAGAAGCAGCAGGGAACCCCGGAGATGCGCAAGCTGGAGCAGATCCTGATGCTGCGCACCATCGACGGGCGCTGGGTCAACTACCTGACCATGATGGAGCACTTCAAGGAAGGCATCGGGCTGCGCGCCTTCGGCCAGAAGGATCCCCTGGTCGAATACAAGAACGAAGCCTTCCAGGCCTTCCAGGAGCTGCAGGGCGAGATTCAGCAGGAGATCGCCACCACCATCTTCAAGCGGCAGCTGGTGCAGACGCCGCCGCCCGAGCCGCCACCCGTGATGCTCATGAACCGGGGCGAGCCGGCGGCCACCGGCGCCAGCCCGGCCGCCCGCCCGCAAACGCCCAACGGCAACCCGGCGGCCCGGGTCCCGGCCGGCGGCGAAAAGCTGGGTCGCAACGATCCCTGCTGGTGCGGCAGCGGCAAGAAGTTCAAGAAGTGTCACGGAAGATAGCGATGGGTATGATGAAGCGCCATGCCAGCCAAGAAATCTGAGTCCGCTCCCAAGGCCGGGACGCCGGCGACCAAGCCGGCTGAGAGTCCCGCGCCCGCGGCGCCCGCGGCGCCCGCGGCCCGGCCGCCCTTTCGCCGTCCTGCCGTCGTGAATTTCGCCGGCGTCGGCCGCAACGATCTGTGCCCCTGCGGCAGCGGCAAGCGCTTCAAGAACTGTCACGGACGCTAACCCATGAATGACCTGTTAGACCGGGCGCGCGACCTGTCCACGAAGATCCTCCAACTCCAGGAGCATCTTTGACCTCGCCCGCAAACAGGACCGCGTCGCCGCCGTCCAGGCCGAGCTAAACGACCCTGCCATCTGGCAGGACTCGGCCCGCGCCCAGCGGCTTGCCCAGGAAAGCAAGGGCCTCCGGGAGGAGGTCGACACCTGGCGCAGCCTGCAGACCCGGGCCCGCGACCTGGTTGGCCTGTTGGAGATGGCCATCGAGGAGGGCGAGGACCAGCTGGATGGATCGCTGCGCACCGATCTCGAGTCCCTGGAGAAGGCGCTCCAGCAGCAGGAGGTCGATCTCCTGTTCGCCAATCCGTACGCGGATCATCCGGCTCTGGTCAGCGTCCACGCCGGGGCGGGCGGCACCGACTCCCAGGACTGGGCCGCCCTGCTGCTGCGCATGTACCTGCGCTGGGCCGAGCGGACCCACCGGACCGCGGAAATCCTGGACGAGTCACCCGGCGATGAGGCCGGCCTCAAGAGCGTGACCCTGCGCGTGGGCGGGCGGCGGGCCTTTGGCTGGTTGCGCTCGGAGCACGGGGTGCACCGCCTGGTGCGGCTCTCCCCGTTCGACCAGGCCCACCGGCGGCATACGTCGTTTGCCCTGGCGGAGGTCATTCCCGAGATCGAGGACGACGCCCCCATCGAGATCCGCCCGGAGGATCTCGACGTCGATACCTTCCGGTCCAGCGGCGCCGGCGGCCAGCATGTCAACAAGACCTCCTCGGCGGTGCGGCTCACCCACGTGCCCACCGGGATCATCGTCACCATCCAGAACGAGCGCTCCCAGATCAAGAACCGGGAGACGGCCATGAAGGTGCTGCGCTCCCGGCTGGCCACCATGCAGGCGGAGCAGCGAGCGGAGCAACGGCAGCAGCTCAAGGGCGGCCGGCAATCGATGGAGTGGGGGAGCCAGATCCGCAGCTACGTGCTGCATCCCTACACGCTGGTGAAGGACCACCGGACCGGGTTCGAGATGGGGAACGTGCAGGCCGTCCTCGACGGGGAAATCGAGCCGTTCATGGAATCCTTCCTGCGCTGGGACGCGGCGCAGAGCGCCGAGCGGCGCTGAGTCAGGCAGCGGCCGCCGCGGCCGTCGGCTCGGCCTGCGCTCGGTCGGCCGCGCGCACCGTCTGCCAAAGGACCGCGAACAGGAGCAGGGTCCCCAGCAGGTAGCTCTCGGCCATCACCCGGGTCACCAGCGTCGCCCACAGGCCGGGCGGCAGCGGACGGAACACCAGCAGGTAGTGGACGCCGGGGAAGACCGAGAAGCAGAGCCACGCCAGCAACAGCAGGCGGACGTGCCAGCGCGGCAAGGGCGCCACCCGGAAATGATGATGGAGCAAGAGGGCGATGGGAAGGAGCAGCAGGACGAGGTGGAAGCCCCAGGTGACGCTGCTGACCAGCGGCAGGGCGGCCACCGCCAGCCCAAACTCCAGCCCCGACCGCCCGCGCCGCCGGGTGGCGACCATCACCAGGCCGAGCACGACGGCGATGGCGGGCCAGGCAACTATCCGCCCGCACCAGCCACCGTTGCCACCCAGGTCAGCGGTCGCCGGGTTGCAGACCCGGCTCGCCAGACCGCTGAGGGACTCGTTCTCACGGTATCCGCTGCCCGCCGAGAGGTGCGGCACCATGTCCCGGAAGTAATGCAGGCTGTGGGCGGGGCTGGTGACCACCAGGCCCAGGGCGACGCCCAGCAGGGCGGCCGCGGCCGCGGCCAGGAGCAGCCGGAAGTGGCGGCGTACCAGCAGGTAGGGGATCAGGGCTGCGGGGATCAGCTTGATCACGATGGCCGCTCCCAGGGCGGCACCCGCGAGGGTGTCGCGGCGGCGAAGCCAGGCGGCCCACGCCAGGCTCAGCAACAGGAGGAGGACGGGATTCATCGCCCCGGTGAGCAGGGTGGCCGTCACCGGAAAGAAGGTGACCAGGATGACCAGCATGCAGAGCGCCTCTGCCGGACCGGGGGGGCCGAGCACCCGATAGACGACCACCAGGCTGCCGAGAATCATCGCTAGCATCAGCAGCAACCACACTCGGACCGCCAGCCCGTTCGGCACCGCCGTGAACGGCGCCAGCAGGGCGGCGAAAGCCGGCGGGTAGAGATAGCCGCTGCTCAGGGTCCAGTCTTGCTGGGTGTGGGTGCGGTCGAAGTCGGCATACGGATCGCCGCCGGTCCGGATCTGGAGCGCCGCCTGCCAGTAGTCCTGGAAATCGTCGGCGCGGGGCGTGGCCGGCTCCAGGATGGGCAGCACCATGCGCCACAGGTACAGGGCCGCCAGCAGAGCCGCCAGTCCAAAGGCGATGCGCCACCGCCAGTGTTGTAGTCCCAGCACGGCGGTATAACCCCGCCCCCGAGCGGGAACCGTCAGTCGGACTGTGCCCTCCCCCTTGCGGCGAAGCGTTGGGGGAGTCCGATTGTCCCCTCCCCCCTGCGGGGAAGGTTGGGGGAGTCCGATTGTCCCCTCCCCCTTGCGGGGGGCGGCTAGGAGAGTCCGACTGTCCCCTCCCCCTTGCGGGGAGGGGTTTGGGGGGTCCGAACTGTCCCCTCCCCCTTGCGGGGAGGGGTTAGGGGAGGGGGTCTCGTGTTACACCGCCGTTACGTCGGCAGCTCGAAGATGGGGTAGGCCCGGCCCACCTCCAGGCGGCGGTAGTTGAGCAGGGTGGGGGAGGCGAAGGCCCGTAGCGCGTCCAGGCTGGCCTCCGGAAGCCACCCTAGCTGCCCCAGGGCCGCCAGCACGACGGCGGGCACGAAGGCCCCGTTGCCCGACTCCAGCTTGACGGCCAGGGCGCCCCCCGACTCCCGGTCGGCCAGGCAGTGGAGGCCGGCGGCCCCGCCCTTGGCCAGCAGGCGGCCGCGGCTGAGCTCCATCAAGCGGGTGTCGAAGCGGTCGGTACCGCTAACCAGGTAGGGGTGCTCCGTCATGGCCCCCACCACCAGCCGGGCCACCGGCTCCGGGCTGCGGAGCAGCTGGGCGAAGCTCTGGGCCATGGCCTGCAGGGGCACCGCCGGGTTCGGCGCGCTACAGCCATCGGTCCCATAGCGCATCGCCTCCGGCGAGCAGCCGGTAAAGGCCTCCACCGTCCGGCGCACCTCGACCTGCACCGGGTGAACCGGATAGAGATAGCCCTCCAGTGGGGCGCCCAGGGCCTGGGCGGCGGCCAGCATCCCGGCATGCTTGCCGGAGCAGTTGTTGAAGACCGGGATAGGAGCCGGCATGGCCGCTCGGGCCGCCTGGGCCGCGGCTTCCGCCAGCGGCCAGTGGGCGCCACAGGCCAGGGCGTCCTCGGGGACGCCCGCCCGCCGCAGCAGGTCGCGCACCAGGTCGACGTGCCGGGGCTCGCCGGCGTGGGAGGCGGCCATCACCGCGACATGCTCATCCGTGAGCCCGAATCGCTCCCGGGCGCCGCTGCGGAGCGCAGCGATGGCCTGGAAGGGCTTGGCGCTGGACCGGAAGTAGGTCAGGCGGTCGGGGTTGCCGAGGGCGGCCAGCAGGCGGCCCTCCGCGTCGACCGCCACCAGGTGGCCGGTGTGGGTGGCTTCCCGCACCTCGCCTCGGTCCTCCGCCACCATGGGGACGCCGAGGTCGGACACGGGAGCGAGTATAGACACGCAACCGCGGGCCCCCAAGGGACAGGCCGGCAATATGAACCCTATTGGGGCGAACCCAGCGCCCCGATGCCGTATACTTCCGCCTGTCGAGGGTCCTTCGGGACCCAGCTCAGTCGTACCACCCGTCCCGCTTCGTCACAGAAATGAGTTGCCCAAGGAGCTGAGATCGACACCCTTCGACGTCCTCGTTCCGCCACCGCGCCCGAGTCGGATGACACCGAATCGGCCGAGGCGGCGCTGACCGTTCGGCGCAACATGGTGAGCACCATGGTCTCCGACGCCACCCCCCTGATCACGTTCCAGAACGTGAGCAAGACCTACCCCAATGGGACGGAGGCCTTGCGCGAGGTCTCCCTCGACGTGCCGCGCCAGGACTTCGTCTTCCTGGTGGGACCCAGCGGCGCCGGCAAGTCCACCCTGGTGCGGCTGTTGATCCGGGAGGAGCGGGCCACCACCGGCAAGATCTTCGTGGACGGCCAGGAGCTGGGGCGGCTCAAGCGCCGCCAGCTGCCGCACCTCCGCCGCAAGATCGGCATCGTCTTCCAGGACTTCAAGCTGCTGCCCAACCTGACCGTGTTTCAGAACGTGGGCTTCGCCGTCCGGGTGACGGACGGCGAGCTGCGACATCTCAAGCCCAAGGTGGAAGAGGTGCTCAGCATCGTGGGCCTGGACGGGAAGGAGAAGAAGTTCCCGGATGAACTCTCGGGCGGGGAGCAGCAGCGGGTCGCCATCGCCCGGGCGCTGGTGCACGACCCCAAGATCTTCCTGGCCGACGAACCGACCGGGAACCTGGATCCGGCCACCTCGTGGGAGATCCTGCAGCTGCTGCTGCAGATCAACGCTCGCGGCACCACGGTGCTGATGGCCACTCACAATCGCGAGATCGTGGACGTGATGCGGCGGCGGGTGATCGCCATCGAGAGCGGTCGCATCGCCCGGGATGAAGACGCGGGAGGGTACCATGCTCAGGCGAATCTGGAATCGCGCTGAGTTCGCGGCCAGCAGCGCCTGGCAGAACTTCTGGCGCAACGCCACGGTCAGCGTGGCCGGGCTCCTGATCGTCTGGGTGGTGCTGCTGGCGCTGGGCAGCCTGCTGCTCGGGCTCCACTCCCTGGACGAGGTGGTCAACGTCGAGAAATCGCGGGCCAGTGTGATCTCGATCTTTCTGGCCGACAGCACGCCCCTCAGTAGCGCCATGGATTTCAAGGCTCACCTGGAGCGCGATCCGCGGGTCAGCGCCGTGACCTTCGTGACCAAGGACCAGGCCATGGAAAAGTTTCGCCAGATGCCGGCGCTGTCCCCGGAGGTGGTCGAATCCCTGGGCACCAATCCGCTGCCGGCCAGCCTGGACGTGACCGTCCACGACATCCGCGACCTGGCCGCCATCGACAAAGAGGTCCGCGCCTCCCCGCTGGTGGACAAGTCGCCGGCCACCAACTATGAGCCCAGCGTGATCGACAAGATCATCCTGCTGGCGCGGGTTGCCGGTATCGCGGGGCTGGTCCTCATCATCGCCCTCACCGCGCTCTCCATCTTCATCATCATGCTCACCATCCGCACGGCCATCTACCTCCGGCGCAAGGAGATCGAGGTGATGAAGCTGGTGGGGGCGACCGACTGGTTCGTGCGCTGGCCCTTCATCCTGGAGGGCATCATGACCGGCGGCGCGGGCGCCATCCTGGCAGTGGCCATCGTGGGATTTGGGTACCGGCCGGCCGTCCAGAACCTGCAGAGCGTGCTCATCTTCGTGCCCTTCTTCTACGACCCCAATTTCCTGCGCGTGGTGCTGGCCGCCATGCTGGCCTTCGGCATGTTCCTGGGCGTCTTCGGCAGTTACCTCGGCGTGCGCCGGTTCCTCCACCAGTGAAGGCTGGTATCTCCCTCCCCCTCAGGGGGAGGGTCAGGGTGGGGGTGAGGCTGAGACTGCCTGCCGCGATCCTAGTCCTGGTTCTGCTGATTGGCGTGATGCCGTCCGACCTGGGCGACTTGATCAACAACACCCAGGGCCAGCTCAACGGGATCAACGGCAAGATCGGCCAGATGCAGACCGAGCTGGGCAAGCTGGCCGCCGAGGACCGCGCCCTCAAGGCCCAGATCGCCGCCCTGGACAGCCAGCTGGTGGCGGTGGCCAACCAGATCCAGGAGGAACAGGGCAAACTCCAGGTCCTCAACGACCAGGTCGACGCCGCCAAGGTCCAGCTGGTGAAGAAGGAAGCCGAGCTCGCCGACCACATCGCCCAGATGGGCGCTCGGATGCGCCACCTCTACAAGAACGGCAGTATCAGCGGCGTGGAACTGGTCTTCTCGGCCGTCAACTTCGTGGACCTCCTCAATCGAGCCCTGTTCTTCGCCGACATCGTCCGCGAGGACAACCGGCAGGTGGACCAGCTCCGTCTGGAGCGCCGGGTGGTGGCCGGCCTCAAAGCCGACCTGGAGGTCAAGCAGCACGAGCAGGCGGCGGTGGTGGCGAGTATCCGGCAGCAGCAGGCTCAACTGCAGTCGATGCGGGTCCAGCAGGCCGCGGCCCAGCAACGGGTGGCGGTCGTCGAGGCGATGGTGCAGCGCGAGCTGGACGCCATGGAGGCGCAGCGGGCGGCCGTTCGGCAGCAGCTTCAGGAGCTGGTGGCCGAAAGCCTGGGCGCCCACTCGTCTGGCCACTTTATGTGGCCCTTGGAGGGCCTGCTCACCCAGGGGTTCGGCTGCACGAGTTATCCGTTTGAGCCCTACGAGCCTAGCTGCCCCTACCGGCACTTCCACTCGGGGATCGACATCGCCGCCGACTGGGGCACTGCCGTGCGGGCCGCCGATGGTGGGTTCGTCCACAACTTCACCATGACGTGCTCGTGGACCTCTGCCTACCTCTGTGGCTACGGCCACTACGTCATCATCGTGCACGCCAATGGGTTCGCCACCCTGTACGGCCACCTCTCCAACTACGCCCAGGCGAACGGCTCCGAGGTGGTAAAAGGCGAGGTCATCGGCTACGAAGGCAGCACCGGCAACTCGACCGGGGCGCACCTGCACTTCGAGATCGACATCAACGGCACGCCGGTCAACCCCTTGATCTACCTCCCATAGCCGCGGACGCCGTGTCTCCATAATTCGGTTTCATGGCTCGCCTCCGAACGGTTGCCGTGGTGCTGGTCGTGGCGCTGGCCGCCTTCTACCTCGGTAGCCTGGTGGAGTTCCAGTACGGCGGGTATGCGCCCGACTGGGTGAAGACCGTCCTGCTGTACCGTCCGCCCACTCGCGACCTCGACCTGCAGGGGCTGGAAGAGGTCTTCCAGACCATCCAGCAGCACTACCTGAACCCGAATGCGGACGGGCACAAACTGACGGAGGGCGCCGCCTCGGGCATGGTCGGCGCGCTCAACGACCCCTTTTCGCGGTACCTGACGCCCGAGGAATACGCGCTGAATCAGACCTTCCTGCAGGGTTCCTTCGGCGGCATCGGGGCCTCGGTCCTGGAGAAGGGCACGGTCCTCCAGGTGGACAGCATCCTGCCGGGCACACCGGCGCAGCGGGCGGGGCTGCAGGTGGGGGACATCATCACCACCGTGGACGGCCAGAGCACCGAAGGATGGACCGCGGACCAGGCCGTGGCCCGGATCCGGGGCAAGGTGGACACCCACGTGGTGCTGGGGATCGACCGCAACGGCCAGCCGCTGACGCTGGACCTGGTGCGCAAGGTGATCACGGTGGCCAGCGTGGCGGCCCACGTCTTCGACAACCAGGTGCTGTACATCCGCATCTTCGACTTTACCTGCGCGACAACCCGGGCGGCTTTGTGGATGCGGCCAACGACGTCCTGAGCGAGTTCATTCGCAGCGGGACGACCACCATCCTGGTCCAGCGCGGCGCCAAGGAGGAGGTCCGCACCGTCAGCGGCCAGGGGCGCGCCTTCGATGCCCGGCTGGTGGTCCTGGTCAATGAGAACACCGCCAGCGCGTCGGAGATCACGGCCGGCGCCATCAAGGACCACAGCCGGGGCGTGCTGGTGGGCACCAAGACGTTCGGCAAGGGCTCGGTGCAGCAGGACTTCCTGGTTCGGGACGGGGACCTCCATCTGACCATTGCCCACTGGCTGACACCGAACCGGCACTCGATCGAGAAAAACGGGATCGTGCCGGACGACGAGGTCAAGCTGGCCAACACCACCGACGAATACGCGATCGATCGGGCCCCGAACGACTTCAGCAAGGATACGCAGCTGGCGGAAGGGTTGAAGGTCCTGGAACGCTAGACAACGAGACCCCGCCCCGTATCTCCCCCCTGCCGGGAGTGCCGGGTGGGTTCTCTGCGATGACTTAAGCCGATTCTCCCTCCCCCTTGCGGGGAGGGTCGGGGAGGGGGTCTCGTCGAACTCGTCCGCCCCCATCGCAGCGGGGAGATCGGCCACAGCTAGGCCGGCCCGGTCAGGCCTTCACCTTTTGGGCGACCTTCCCCTGCTGGAGGATCCGGATGGCGTTGCCGAAGGGGTCGCGGACGCCCATGTCGGTGCCGTAGAAGTGGTCGGTGGGCTCCTGGGTGAAGTCGGTGACCCCGCGCGACTTGAGGGTCTCGTACAGACCCCGGATGTCGTCCGCCTTGAACACGAGCCCGCCCAGCGCGCCCTTCGTGATCAGTTCGCGGATCTGCGCAGCGGTGGCTTCGTCATGCACCGGCGGGCCCGGCTCCTCCAGGGAGATCTCGGTGACGTCGCCAGGGACGCGCACCGTCAGCCAGCGGTAGGAACCCTGCTTGACGTCCTGGCCCTTCTCCAGCCCGAGCTTGTTGACGTAGAAGTCAAGAGCCTCGTCCTTGTTGAGGACCATGATGGAGGCGACGTTGAGTTTGGTGATCATCGCTCGTTTTCTCCTTTGCTTGACTTGATGGGGATGACCCTCATGTTAGGAGGCCGTCGCTGCGGCGGCGTCTCCAAAACTGCTCGATTGCATCGCGACCCCCGCCGCCACCACCGGTCGCGTCGCCCACAGCTGGAAGCAGTTGGGGGCCACCATCGGCCCATGCCCCACGCGGTAGTGCGACGGCGCCTCGCCGACGACCTCCCGGAACGTGCGGCTGAAGGTCCCCCGGCTGGTGAAGCCGACGTCGAAGCAGATGTCGGTGACGCTGCGGTCGGTCTCGCGCAGCAGGAACATCGAGCGCTCCACCCGCCGCCGCTGCAGGTAACGGTGCGGCGTCTCCCCAAACACGGCGCGGAAGCTGCGGATGAAGTGCGCCTCGGAGACATGGGCGACCGCGGCCACGGCGCGGACGTTGAGCGGCTCGGCGTAGGCGCGGTCCATGGCGTCGCGGGCGCGCAATAGGCGCCGGTTCAAGTCCTCGGCTTCCCGGCTCACGGTCCAACGCTACGCCATCAGGGGGCGTGTACTCATCCCGCCTCCGTCAACAACCTCCCTGGCTGGGAACTACAGCTAGCTAGAATGGGGCTTGATGCCGGACGAGACGTTCGACGTGGCCATCATTGGCGGCGGTTCGGCAGGGTACGTGGGGGCGATCCGGGGGGCCCAACTAGGGCTCAAGGTGGCCGTCATCGAGAAGGAGAAGGTGGGCGGCACCTGCCTCCACCGCGGCTGCATCCCCACCAAGTCGTTTCTGCACTCGTCGGAGCTGGCGTACACCATAAAAAGCGCGGCTGGCGGCCTGGGTCTCAAGGTCGGCCAGCCCGAAATCGACTGGCCCCAGGTGCTCAAGCGCAAGGAGGCCGTCGTGACCCAGCTCTGGCGGGGTGTGGAATTCCTGCTCAAGAAGAACAAAGTCACCGTCTTCAACGGCGAGGGCGTAATCGAGGCCGCGGACCAGGTCACGGTGAAGGGCAATGGCACCACCGTCCGGGCCAAAAACCTGGTGGTGGCCAGCGGGTCGCAGCCCAAGTCGCTGCCCGGCCTGGCCATGGACGGTGAGGCCGTGATCAACAGCGACCACGCCGTCAAGCTCGACCGGATGCCGAAGTCCATCGTGATCGTGGGCGCCGGCGCCGTCGGCACGGAGTTTGCCTGCGTCTATCACGGCTACGGCGCCCAGGTGACCCTGGTCGAGTTCCTCCCCACCCTTCTTCCCGCGGAAGATGCCGAGGTCGGCCAGCTGCTGGCCCGGGTCCTGACCAAGCGGGGGATCAAGGTCCTCACCGGGGCCCAGGTGCAGCCGGAGTCACTCAAGCGCTCCAACGGGCGGGTGACCATCTCCGCCAAAGTGGGGGACGGCGTCGAGGCCCTGGAGGGCGAGCGGGTCCTGGTGGCCGTCGGGCGCGAAGGGATCACCAAGGGCTTCGGGCTGGAGAAGCTCGACATCCAGATCGACAAAGGGTTTGTGAAGGTGGACGAGCATTACCGCACCGGCCATCCCAACGTGTACGCGGCCGGCGACGTGATCGGCAATTATCTGCTGGCCCACGTCGCCTATTACGAAGGCGAGCACATCATGGAGCACATCGCCGGCAAGAACCCCAAGCCGCTGGATTACAATCGCGTCCCGCGCGCCACCTACAGCTACCCGCAGGTGGCCAGCCTGGGCCTTTCCGAAAAGCAGGCCAAGGACCAGGGCCTCAACGTCAAGGTGGGCAAGTTCCCCCTGGCAGGGAATGCCAAGGCCGTCATCCTGGGCGAGACCGAAGGCTTCGCCAAGCTGATCAGCGACGCCGACACCGGCGACCTGCTGGGCGCCTTCCTGGTCGGTCCCAATGCCACCGACCTGATCTCTGAGGTGGCGCTGGCCAAGCTGTTGGAGTCCACCCCCTTTGAGATCGGTGCCAGCATCAGTCCGCACCCCACCGTGTCCGAATCCGTCAAGGAGGCCGCCCTGGCCGTCGACGGCCTGGCCATCCACATCTAATGGCCACCAAGACCGCGGAAGTCGAGGCCAGGGGCGGGCAGAGCCGCCATCGGGCGCTCGGCCTCAGCGACGAGCGGGCGCTGGCCATCTATGAAGTCATGCGCTTGGCCCGCGCCGTCGACGAGCGGATGTGGCTCATCAATCGCCAGGGGCGGGCGCCCTTCGTCATCTCCTGCCAGGGCCAGGAAGGGGCCCAGGTAGGGAGCGCCATGGCCCTCAAACCGGGCTACGACTGGGTGGCGCCCTACTATCGCGACGCCGGCGTGGTGCTGGCGCTGGGCATGACTGCCCGCGACCAGATGCTCTCCTTCTTCGCCAAACGGGAGGACCCCAGCAGCGCCGGTCGGCAAATGCCCGGCCATTTCGGGTCCCAGCGGCTGCACATCCTGACCGGGGGCAGCCCGGTGGCGACCCAGCTCCTGCACGCCGCCGGCATCGCCCTGGCCTCCCGCATCCGCAAGGAGGATGCCGTCACCATCGCCTACTTCGGCGAAGGGGCGAGCAGCGAGGGCGATTGCCACGAGGCCATGAACTTCGCCGGCATCCATAAGTTGGGCGTCATCTTCGTCTGTGAAAACAACGGCTATGCCATCTCGGTGCCGCAAAGCCAGCAGATGGCCATTCTGAACGTCGCCGACCGTGCTGCGGGCTATGGTTTCCCGGGCGTGGTGGTGGACGGCAACGACGTGCTGGCCGTCTATCAGGCGACCCGCGATGCCGTCACCCGCGCCCGAACCGGCGAAGGGCCGACCCTGATCGAAGCCAAGACCTATCGCTTCACGGCGCACTCCAGCGACGACGACGACCGGCGCTACCGGCAGGCCGAAGAGGTCGCGGTCTGGCGGCAGAAGGATCCGATCCCCCGCTACCAGCGCTACCTGCGCGAGGCGGGCGTGCTCACGGAACCCGTCGAGGCCGCCATCACCGAGCGGGTGACCGCCCAGGTGGACGACGCCACCGAGTACGCGGAACAGGCGCCGGACCCCTCAGCCGACGACCTGCTGCCCCACGTGTTCGCCCGGGAGCTCGGCTAGATGGCCGTCAAGACCGTGATCGAGGCCATTCGCGAGGGGATGGATGAGGAGATGGCCCGCGACCAGTCGGTCTTCATCATGGGCGAGGACGTCGGCCAGCGTGGAGGGGTGTTCCTGGCCACCGACGGCCTGTTCAAAAAATACGGCGCCGACCGGGTGATCGACACGCCGCTGGCCGAGTCGACCATCGTGGGGCTGGCCATCGGGGCCGCGGCCAACGGGATGCGGCCCATCGCCGAGATCCAGTTCGCGGACTTCATCGCACCGGCCATGAACCAGATCATCGAAGAGGCCGCCCGCATCTGCTACCGGACCAACGGGGACCTCAACCTCCCCATCGTGATCCGGGCCCCCTGGGGCGGTGGCGTCCACGGCGCCCTCTATCACTCGCAGAGCATCGAAGCGCTCTTCGCCCACGTCCCGGGCCTCAAGGTGGTGGCCCCCGGCACACCGGCCGACGCCAAGGGCCTGCTCAAGTCCGCCGTGCGCGACCCGGACCCGGTCCTCTACCTCGAGCACAAGCGGACCTACCGGCTGATCAAGGGCGAAGTCCCGGACGGCGACCGCCTGGTGCCGATCGGCAAGGCCGAGGTCAAGCGCCAGGGCAAGGACCTGAGCCTGATCGCCTACGGCCTGATGCTGCACTACTGCCTGGAGGCGGCCGACACCCTGGCGGCCGAAGGGGTGGAGGCCGAGGTCCTCGACCTGCGTACCATCAAGCCGTTGGATGTGGCCGCGGTGATCGCCACTACCCGCAAGACCGGGAAGGTGCTGGTCGTGCACGAAGACAACCCCTTCGCCGGCGTGGCCGCCGAGGTGATGGCCGTGATCATGGAGCAGGCCTTCGATGCCCTGGACGCGCCGGTGATGCGCCTGACCGGACCCGACGTCCCCGCCATGCCCTTCAACCACGTGCTGGAGGCGGCCTTCATGCCGAGCCCGGAGAAGATCCTGGCCAAGGCGCGCGAGCTGGCCAAGTACTGATGGCCGTCGTCACCATGCCCCAGCTCGGTGAGTCCATCACCGAGGGCACCATCGCGCGCTGGCTGAAGAAAGTGGGCGATCCGGTGAAGAAGTACGAGAGCCTGGTGGAAGTGATCACCGATAAGGTCAACGCCGAGGTGCCCGCCCCGGTCGCCGGGGTGCTCAAGGAGATCCGAGTCCAGGAAGGCGCCACCGTGACCGTGGGGACCGAGATCTGCGTGATCGAGGAGAGCGTGCCGGCTACTGTCTCCAGCGCCGCTCCCAAACAGTCCGCTCCCTCGAGGGAGGAGCAGCCAGCGCACACTGCAACGGCCCCGACCCGGAATGGGGGAGAGGAGGCCCACGGCCGGCTGTCCCCGGCCGTTCGGACCCTGGCCGACGAGCACGGTATCGGGGACGACGAGCTCGGGAAGGTCCAAGGGACCGGCGTCGGCGGCCGCATCAGCAAGCGGGACCTGCAGGACTACATCGAGCGCCGTGGCGCGGGCGCCGGCAAGGCGCCGGCGGTCCAGGCGCCCACGGCCGCACCGCGGGCCGGGGATGAGGTCATCCCCCTCAGCCCCATCCGGCGGTCGATCGCCACCCACATGGTCAAGAGCAAGCAGACGACGCCCCATGCCTGGACCGTGGCCGAGGTCGACATGACCAACGTGGTCCGGTTTCGGCGGTCGGTCAAGGAGTCGTTCAAGCAGCGCGAAGGGGTGGACCTCACCTACCTCCCCATCGTCATCAAGGGCGTGGTCGAACAGCTCAAAGACAATCCGCGCCTCAACGCCAGCTGGGGCGAGGACAAGATCCTGGTTCACCACGACTTCAACATCGGAATTGCGGTGTCCATCGACGATGGGCTGGTGGTGCCGGTCATTCACCAGGCGGACAAGCTGTCCATCGCGGCGCTGGCCAGGGCCACCGACGACCTGGCCCGCCGAGCCCGGGCGCAGAAGCTGACGCTACAGGACGTCCAGGGCGGCACCTTCACGGTCAATAACCCCGGCACCTTCGGCAACATCCTGTCCTACGCCATCATCAACAGCCCCGAGGCGGCCATCCTCAGCATGGAGGCCATCGTCAAGCGGCCCGTCGTCCTGGACGGCGACGCCATCGCGGTGCGGTCGATGATGAACTTGTGCCTTAGCTTCGACCACCGGGTGATGGACGGAGCCAACGCCGCGCGCTTCCTGCAGGGCCTGCGCCGCTGGCTCGAAGGGGTTTCCGAACAGCTCCCGTTGTATTGAAATCAGCCTTCTTTGGGATACTGAAGAGCGAATGGGTGACACGGTCCCGCTGACCTTTTACGGCCGCTCCAAGAAGAACGCGGTCGTTCCCCTCGATACCCGCCGTCCGGACTGGCTGAGGGTGCGGCTCCCTGGCGGTCCCAACTACCAGGAGCTGAAGGGGCTGATGCGCAACCTGGACCTGCACACCGTCTGCGAAGAGGCCCACTGCCCCAACATCGGCGAGTGCTGGGAGGCCCGCACGGCAACTTTCATGATTCTGGGCGACACCTGCACCCGGGCCTGCGGGTTCTGCGCCGTCAAGACCGGGCGCCCCTTGACCCTCGACCTGGGCGAACCCGTGCGGGTCGCCGAAGCCATCGAGCGGATGGGACTCCGGCACGCGGTCATCACCTCGGTCAACCGGGACGAGCTCGAGGACGGCGGGGCCGGGATCTTCGCCGGCACCATTCGCCAGGTGCGTAAGCGGTCACCCGAGTGCAGCATCGAGGTGCTGATCCCGGACTTCATGGGCAGCGAAATGGCGCTGGCCAAGGTGATGCGGGCCCGGCCCGACATCCTGAACCACAACATTGAAACCGTGCCCCGGCTGTATCCGCAGGTGCGGCCCAAGGCGCGCTACCCGCGCTCGCTCGAGGTCTTGCAGCGCGCCAAGCGGCTGGACGCAACGGTCTTTACCAAGTCCGGCATCATGCTCGGCCTGGGCGAGGAGCGCGAGGAAGTGCTGCAGGTCTTCCGAGACCTGCGCGCCCACGACGTGGAGATCCTGACGGTGGGCCAGTACCTGCGGCCCAGCCTGAACCACCTGCCCATCGTTCGGTACGTCACGCCGGAGGAGTTTGCCGACCTCAAGAGCGACGCGCTAGCAATGGGCTTCCGGCATGTCGAATCGGGCCCGCTGGTGCGCAGCTCCTACCACGCAGCCAGCCAGATTCCGTCCCGGGCGGCGGCCAGCTGACCATGGACGTCCGGCGTCTGGGCCTGGTCCCGTATCGCGAAGCCTGGGCCTTGCAGCAGGAGTTGGCTGCGGACCGTCGCGCGGGGCGAATCCCGGACACGGTGGTGCTGCTCCAGCACCCGCACACTTACACGATTGGGCGCAGCGGCACGCGTGACCATGTCTTCCTCACCGAACGCGAACTGGCGGAGCGCGACATCACCTGCCTGGAGGTCGACCGCGGGGGAGACGTCACCTACCACGGGCCGGGTCAGCTGGTCGGTTATCCGATCCTTGACTTGGGACCCACTCCGGACGTCGGCCGCTACCTGCGGCTGTTGGAAGGCAGCCTGATCGACGTCCTGGCGGATTTTGGCGTCTCGGCGGACCGGCTGTCCGGGTACACGGGCGTCTGGATCGGCAACCGGAAGATCGCGGCCATCGGGGTCAAGGTGGCCCAGGGCGTCACCACCCACGGGTTCGCCTTGAACGTCGCCACGGACCTGTCGTACTTCTCCCACATCCTGCCCTGTGGGATCCCGGACAAGGGCATCACGTCGATGGCCGTCGAGTTGGGCGACCGGGTGCCGGCCATGGTGGACGTCGAGGATGCCTTCCTGACCGAGTTCCAGGCGCGGATCGAGGCGACAGGTCCGGTTACCGCGCGAGTTGCATAATGGGGCGTCGCGGGGGCGGTTAGCTCAGCTGGTAGAGCGTCTGGCCTACAACCAGAAGGTCGGAGGATCGTGCCCTCCACCGCCCACAGCCCGTAAATCCTCTTGGCTCGTATTCGGTTAGGATGTCTCCGGGAGCAGTCCACCGATCGTCTCCGGGGAGCGGGAATGACGGCAAGTGAGGCGGCCTCAGGGGGTCCCCTGCCGGGCGCGCACGGCCATCCGCCGTGATCCGTCCCTGCACTATCTGACCAACGGCAGCGAGATTCGTTGGACGTGAGCTAGGGAGGAAGAATAAGCGATGGCTGACGAAGTCAGACCTACGCAAGTCGTGGCCGATCCAGCCCCACTTGGCCTGGCGGGCTTTGCGCTGACGACATTCGTGCTGAGCTCGCACAACGCCGGGCTCTTTGGAACGGCTGGAAACGCGGTCGTGATCGGGCTGGCCATCTTCTACGGCGGGGTCGGTCAGTTCATGGCCGGGATGTGGGAGTTCCGGAACAAGAACACCTTCGGGGCGACGGCCTTCTCGACCTACGGCGCCTTCTGGCTGGCGCTGGGGACCTACCTGTTGCTGATCACCTTCGGCAAGATTCCGACGGGCGACATCGCGAAATCGCTTGGGTTCTACTTTGTTGGCTTCGCCATTTTCAACACCTACATGATGTTCTGGAGCGCTCGGCTCAACGTCGCGGTCTTTGGCGTGTTCCTGACCCTGGAGGTAACCGAGATCTTGCTGCTCCTCGGGTTCTTCTCGGGCAGCGACGGCTTGATCAAGCTCGCCGGCTGGATGGGCATCCTGACGGCGCTGGTCGCGTGGTACGCGTCGGCCGCTGGCGTGGTCAACTCGATGGCGACCAAGCCTTTCCTGCCGGTGGGAACCCCGATCTGGACGGCGCAGACAGCTGGCGAGCGCGAACGGACCCCGGTCCGCCGCTAGGACAACGGCCGGACGTTACTCGGGGCAGCGGGCCCGGCGCCCTGGTGTCGGGCCTGCTGCACCCTTCGGTACAGCGCGCGGAAGTCGAAGTGCGCAGCCCGCAGCTGCCTGAACCGACCGCGCAACGTGTAGACGTCTGAGGGTAGCCAGTTGATCCGGTCGGGGTGATCTTGCGGGTCGCGTCCCGCCGGACCATCCATGGGGTGGCTGGAGGGCCAGCCCGGCGCCGCCGTGCACCCTCCGGGCCCGTGCCTGGATGCCCCGGCGAGCCCCTGTCCGCCGCCGGCGCGTAGCAAAACGGCTATGGCGTTGACTAATATCAAAGCAAGCCGGCCGGAGGGGGAGATCGGCGGCTGGCTCGGGTGCTGCAGCACTGAGGGAGGTAAGGGATGAAAACGGCGGAAGAAGTCGAGGTCTCCGAGTCAGAGATAGCGGTCCACTGGCGTGAAGAGGAGTACTTTTACCCTCCGGCGAAATTCATCGGCCAGGCCAACGCGAATGACCCGGCCATTTTCGACCGATTCAAGGAAGCGAACTTCCCCGAATGCTTCAAAGAGTACGCCGATCTGCTGAGCTGGGATAAGTACTGGCACACGACCCTCGATACCAGCAACCCGCCGTTCTGGAAGTGGTTCGTCGGTGGCCGGCTGAACGCCTCCTATAACTGCGTCGATCGCCACCTTGCCAACTACCGGAACAAAGCCGCGTTCATCTGGGTGCCCGAGCCGGAGGCCGAGGCCACGCAGGTCATCACCTACCAGGAGCTCTACAAGCGCGTCAACGAGTTCGCCGCCCTGCTCAAGGACTTCTGCGGGGTCAAGGCGGGTGACCGCGTCACCTTCCACATGCCGATGGTGCCGGAGCTGCCGATCGCCATGCTCGCCTGCGCCCGTCTGGGTGTCATCCATAACCAGGTGTTCGGAGGGTTCAGCGGCGCGGCCTGCGGCGGCCGGATCGCGGACTCGGGCAGCCAAATCCTGGTGACCATGGATGCCTACTATCGCAACGGCGACCTGTTGGACCACAAGGTCAAGGCGGAGGAGGCCATCGAGGCCGCCAAGAAGGAGGGTCAGAAGGTCGAAAAGGTCCTCGTCTGGCGGCGCCACCCCGGTACGTACTCATCCAAGACCGAGATGGTGAAAGGCCGCGATTTCTTCGTCGACGAACTCCTCGCCGACTACAAAGGCAAGATCGTCGAACCAGTATCGATGCCGGCCGAGGCCCCGCTCTTCCTGATGTACACCAGCGGGACCACGGCCAAGCCCAAGGGGTGCCAGCACAGCACCGGTGGCTACCTGGCCTACGTCGCCGGGACCTCCAAGTACTACCAGGACATCCACCCCGAGGACACTTACTGGTGCTTCGCCGACATCGGCTGGATCACGGGCCACTCGTACATCGTCTACGGACCGCTGGCGCTGGCGGCCACCAGCGTCATGTACGAGGGCGTGCCCACCTATCCCGACGCCGGCCGCCCATGGAGAATCGCGGAGCGGCTGGGCGTCAACATCTTCCACACTGCCCCCACGACCATCCGGACGCTGCGCAAGCTCGGTCCCGATGAGCCCAAGAAGTACAACTACCACTTCAAGCACATGACCACGGTCGGCGAGCCGATCGAGCCCGAAGTGTGGCGCTGGTATTACCACGCGGTCGGGAAGGACGAGGCCGCCATCGTCGATACCTGGTGGCAGACCGAAAACGGCGGATTCCTGGGCAGTACCCTGCCCGCCCTGCAGCCAATGAAGCCCGGAAGTTGCGGCCCGGGCGTCCTGGGAATCTTCCCGGTGATCCTCGACGAACAGGGCAAGCCGGTGCCCAAGGGCAGCTCGAAGGCCGGCAATATCTGCATCCGCAACCCCTGGCCGGGCATCTTCCAGACCATCTACGGAGATCCCGATCGGTTCGTGAAGACCTACTACGCCAAGTACAACACGAAGAAGGACAGCAAAGACTGGCACGACTGGCCATACTTCGCCGGCGATGGGGCCCTGCAGGCGGAGGACGGCTACTACCGCATCCTCGGGCGGGTCGATGACGTGATCAACGTGGCCGGGCACCGGCTGGGCACCAAGGAGCTCGAGTCCGCGAGCCTGACCGTGGACGAGATCGCCGAGGCCGCTGCGGTGCCGGTGGTCGATGACTTGCGAGGCCGGGCGGTGGAGATCTACGTCGCGCTGAAGCCGGGCCATAAGGCGAGCAAGCAGATCGAAGAGAAGGTCTCGGCCGCGATCGAGCGGCTGATCGGGAAAATCGCCCGGCCCAAGAACGTCTGGATCGTCCCGGACATGCCCAAGACCCGCTCTGGCAAGATCATGCGCCGCGTCATCGCCGGCATCTCCAATTTCACAAGTCCTGGCGACATCACCACCCTCGCCAATCCCGAGATCGTGGCCACCATCAAGCATCACGTCGAGTCGGAAAAGGTGAAACGCGGCGAGCTGCCACGCGAGTTGAGCCCCCAGGAGCTGGAGGAGATCAAAGCGTTCGGACAGGCCGAGTAAGCAAGGGGGCAGGCCCTAACGACCCGCAGAGCGGGCAAGCGATCGTCGCCGTCGTGACGCGGAAAGGGGCGGCGAAGGCTCGCCCGAAATGATGCGCGAGCTGCGGGAGCATTTGGCCAAAAAGATCGGGCGCATCGCCATGCCGGCGAACATCGTGTTCACCCCGCCGAGAACCGGCCGCTGGGCGACACGACCACCCTGGCCGACCCGACGTTGGTGCAAGAGATCAGACGCCGCGCTAAGGAAGAGGCGGCGAAGGGCGAAGAGGCCTAAGTCTCCCTCCCCCTTGCGGGGAGCCACTGTTGTCAGGGTCGCGGGATTTCCCGCGTGGGCAGCCACTGTTGTCAGGGTCGCGGGATTTCCCGCGTGGGCAGGGTCGGGGAGGGGGTCTCGAAGTGTCGCCCTTCGTTGGCCTTAGTGCCGGGCCTGCTGGACGATCCGGTACAGCGCACTGAAATCGAAGTGCGCGTCCCGGAGCAGCTTGATCCGGTCGCGCAGCGCATAGACGTCGGATTGGAGCCGGTTGATCTCATCGGTGTGGTCTTCCTGCGTCTCATCCTGGCGGACGATGAGCTCCCGCCGCCGCCGGACTTTCTGGGCGATCTCGGTCTCGACCGCCTCCCAGTTCTGCGACAGATCGCGCAGCTGACGGTCCAGCTCGGCCAGTTCGGCCGTCAGCTCTTGCCGGTTCGCGCCTGCATCGGCCGCCGGGCTCATCGGGACCCCTTGCGATGTGGCCGGAGGCGGCCGGCGTGCTCGAGCAGTGGCTCAAGCGCGTCGCGCGAAGCGTTGGCGCCCAGATACCCGAAGGGGATCACACGACCTCTCCTTTCGCGATTCTAACAACCCACCCTCTCGCTAGAATAGTTCCCCGGCGCCGAGGTAGCTCAGTTGGTAGAGCACATGACTGAAAATCATGGTGTCGCCGGTCCGATTCCGGCCCTCGGCACTTCCCCTCTCTTTTCGGCCCGTTTGCAATTCGTTTTCGGGCCGCTTTCGTTTCCCACACAAGGGCTGGGGGCGCACCGGAAAATACCGAAGTCTTGCTATCGGATAGTTAGCAAAATTTCTGGAGTGCATACATGTTATCCACAGCCCACGAGCCCGTTGAGGTCTTGGCCGCGTCGCCAGCCGTCCGCGTCTCGGTGCCGTTGGAGGATGCGGTCCGCAGCTGGCTAGCGGATCTCCGCCTCGCCAACCGCAGCCAGAGCACGGTCACCTGGTATCGGAATGTCTTCGAGCAGCGCATCCTGCCCATCCTCCAGGAGCTGGGCGTGCGCACGGTCGACCAGCTGGAGCGCGACCACGTCCGCCGGCTTCGGGCGGCCGTCCAGGCGCAGGGCAAGGTCTACCACGGCTTCCAGCGCCCTGGCGCCCCTGCGCGGTCTGCAGCCCTCAGCCCGGCCACGCTGCACGCCTACCATCGGACCATCCGCGCCTTCTATCGCTGGTGCGTCTCCGAGGGCTATAGCACCGATCGGGCGGCCACC
>VBID01000175.1 GCA_005880615.1 Chloroflexota bacterium | reverse complement strand
GCCGCTGCCGCCGCGCGCCAGGAGCTGTTGAAGCTGGCCTCCGCGCGTCTCCGCGCGCCTGTTTCGCAGCTCACCGTGACCGACGGCGTGGTCAGCGTCATGGGCAACGGCCATAAGGTTTCCTATGCCAGTCTGCTTGGCGGCAAGCATTTCAACGTGCAGATTCCCGCCACTGGCAGCGGCTGGGGTTTGAAAGTGGCGCCGGACGTTCCGGCCAAGAACTACAAGGACTACAAAACCGTCGGCCAGTCGGTGCCGCGCGTTGACCTGCCGCCGAAGTTCACCGCGCAATTTACCTACGTGCAAGATGTCCGCGTTCCGGGCATGCTGCACGGCCGCGTGGTTCGTCCGGCGACGGTTGCCGCGAAACCGGCGAGCATTGACGAAGACTCGATCAAGAATATTCCCGGCATAGTTAAAGTTGTACGTGAAGGCAGCTTCGTCGGCGTGGTGGCGCAGACGGAGTGGGCCGCGATCCAGGCCGCCAAGGCCCTCAAGGTCACCTGGGCGGCTCCGGAAACCAAGATGCCCGCCAATCCGGACGCCGTTTACGATTACCTGAAAAACACCAAAGGCTTCGTGGAGCGGCCGGGGATGAAACCCCGCGGAGATGTGGACGCGGCCCTCGCGCAATCCGGCAAAACCTTTGAAGCCGCCTACCGCTGGCCCTTCCAGATGCACGGCATGCTCGCGCCTTCTTGCGCCATCGCAGATGTTCGCGGCGATAAAGTGACCATCTGGGCGCCCTCGCAGGGAATCTTCGACACGCGCAAGCGCGTCTCCGATCTGCTGGGCCTGCCGGAGAGCAAGATTCAGGTGCTCTACCGCGAGGCCTCCGGCTGCTACGGCCGGCTGGGCACCGACGATGCCGCCGAAGACGCCGTGGTCATGTCCCGCGCCGTCGGCAAGCCGGTGCGCGTGCAATGGATGCGTGAGGATGAACATGGCTGGGAACCCAAGGGCCCGGCGCAATTGCTCACCGTGCGCGCCGCCGTGGACCCGAGCGGCAAAGTCACCGCCTGGGATTTCCTCGACCGCAGTTTTCCCTGGACCGAGGCGAACGATTTGCCGCTGGTGACCTCGCGGCAACTCGGGCTGAAGGGCAAGGGCCAAGGCTTCCCCAATGGCACGGGAGGCGGCGGCGATACTTATACCTTCGACAATCAGAGGATCGTCGCGTCCGCCATCCCCTGGGTGCAACCCGATCCCACTCCTTTGCGAACTTCGCCGCTGCGCGCGCCGGGAGATTTGGCCCGCATGTTCGCCAGCGAATCCTTCATGGATGAGCTGGCCGCGGCGCAGGGCGTGGACGGCGTGCAGTTCCGCATGCGCTACGCCTCGAATAACAAGCGAGCCACGGAGGCTCTTACGGCCGTGGCCAAGCTGGCGAATTGGCAGGAGCGCCCGGCGCCCGCGCCGGCCCCCGCGTCAGGCTCGACCGGCAACGTCGCCGCGGGGCGAGGCGTCGCCGTAAGCGCCCGGTCCAACTCCGTGGTGGCCGTGATCGCCGAAGTCGAAGTCGATAAGTCATCCGGCGAGGTAACCGTCAAGAAAGTCTGCGTCGCGCACGATTGCGGCTTGATCATCAATCCCGACGGCCTGAAGAACCAGATCGAGGGCAACGTCATCCAGGGCACCAGCCGCGCGCTGATGGAAGAAGTGAAATACGACTCCTCCGGCATCAAGAACCTCGATTGGGCGAGCTATCCGATTCTGCGGTACGAAAAAATTCCGCAGATTGACATCTACTTGATCGACCGGCCGGAGATGCCCGCGTTGGGCGGCGGCGAGCCTTCCATTGGTCCCGTTCCCGCGGCCATCGCCAATGCCATCTTCGACGCCACGGGAGTGCGCCTGCGCGAAGCTCCCTTCACTCCGGAGCGCGTGCTCAAGGCCATGCGCGCCGGCGCCACCTCCACCCAGCGCGCTTAGACTGCGGCACAGTCGGCTTCCATGTCATTCTGAGCGAAGCGAAGAATCTCTCCGTGCAAAAGCCAAAGGAGGGATTCTTCGTCGCTCCGCTCCTCAGAATGACATTCGTATCTTGCGACAATTAAGAGGTGAACGCTAATGAGGACGATCGCCGCCATCACATTTGGCATCCTGCTGGGCGGGCTCACCTATGTGGCAGGGAGTGTGAACGCGGACGTAGCCTCTGCCACACACTCCGCCGATGCGGCCGCTTGTGCGCGCCTGTCATCGCTCAGACTGCCAAACGCGACCGTCACTTCGGTGCAAGTCGTTCCCGCGGGCGCCTTCAAACCACCGGCAGGCGCCGCAGAAGCCTTCGCCGATCTTCCGGCGTTCTGCCGCGTGGAGTTGACCCTCAAGCCGTCGAGCGATTCCGACATCAAATCGGAAACCTGGCTGCCGCTTTCCGGCTGGAACGGCAAGTTCCAGGAAGTCGGCAATGGCGGCTGGAACGGCTTTATCCAATACGCGGCGCTGGCGGCGGCGTTGCGCAAAGGATACGCAACCGCGTCCACCGACACGGGGCACGCGGGAGACACCGCGAGCTTTGCGCCCGGCCATCCCGAGAAGCTGATCGATTTCGGCTATCGCGCCGTGCACGAGACGGTCCTGCGGGGCAAAACCATCGTTGCCGCGCTCTATAGCGCGCCGCCGCGACTCTCGTACTTCACCGGCTGCTCGGGCGGCGGCAGGCAGGCGTTCATGGAAGCGCAACGCTATCCCCTGGATTTCGAAGGCATCATCGCCGGCGATCCCGGTTATGACCGCGCCGCCGAGAGCCTTCAGCTCATCGCCGCCGCGCAGGCCACGCACAAGGATGCGGCCAGCTTCATTCCCAAGGAAAAATTTGCGGTGCTGCACCAGGCCGCGCTCGATGCCTGCGATGCGCTGGACGGTATCAAGGACGGCATCATCAATAATCCGCTGCGCTGCAAATTCGATCCAGCGGTGACGCTGTGCAAAGGTGCGGATGCCCCGAACTGTCTCACGGCGCCTCAAGTGGAGGCGGCCAAAAAGCTCTACGCGCCTATCGTTGATCCCAAAACCGGCAAGGAGATTTTCCCCGGCTTCGAGCCGGGCACCGAGCTGCGCTTCCCGAATACCACCGGGGCGCCTCGGCCGCTGGGCATGGCCGACGAGACGTTCAAGTACACTGTGATTGGCGACCCTAACTGGGATTTCCGCACGCTCGACATCGGCAAAGACACCGTGCGCGCGCACAAAACAGATAACGGCATCGTCAGCGCCACTTCGACGAATCTGAAGCCGTACGTCGGGAGGGGTTCGAAGCTGATCATCTATCACGGCTGGGCCGATCAGAATGTCGCGCCGCTATCTTCGGTGAACTATTACAACGAGCTGATCAGCGTGCTGGGGAAGAAGGCCGTCGAGGATTCCGTGCGCCTCTACATGGCGCCCGGCATGGGACACTGCGCCGGCGGCGAAGGTCCCAGCGTATTCGACACGCTCACGCCGCTCGAGCAATGGCGCGAGCATGGCGTCGCGCCAAAAGAGATCATCGCCTCGCAGATGGCGGACGGCAGCGTCACCCGCACGCGCCCGCTCTGCCCGTATCCGCAAGAGGCGCAGTACAAGGGCACCGGCAGCACCGACCAGGCCGAAAACTTCGTCTGCCAACTGCCGTAGCCGCGCGCAGCGCCGCAGCGCACTGCCGCGGGCCATGCGTGCCGGCCTAACCTCCACCCAGCGCCTGCGAACGGTCTAACTCAGGGCGAAATCCTTTTGCCGAAG
>VBID01000174.1 GCA_005880615.1 Chloroflexota bacterium | reverse complement strand
GGTCGAGCAATACAGGAGATCCCGGTCTTCATAGAACGTGTCCTGGGTGCCGTTGCCGTGATGGACGTCGAAGTCGATGACGGCGATGCGCTGGACGCCCAACTGGCGGGCCGCAAACACGCCCACGGCCACATTGTTGATGAGACAGAAGCCCATGGCGGTCGCCCGCTCGGCGTGGTGACCACAGGGACGGATCACCGCGAACGCGTGTTGGGTGCCGCCCCGGAGCACACGTGCCACCCCCTCAACCACCGCCCCCGCCGCCGTCCGCGCCGCACTCATCGAACCGGGCCGCAGGTATGTGTCCGGCGGGATCATCCCGCCGCCCTGGGCCGCTGCCTCATCCAGCGCGGCCAGGTAGTGCAGGTCATGCACGCGCGTGATCAGCAACTCGGGTGCTGGGGGGCTGGGCTCCGGCGTCAGGCCAAGGTCGGCCTCCGCGATCGCGTCCAGGATGGCATCGACCCGCTCGGGGCGCTCAGGATGACCTGGCAGCCTGTGCGCTTTGTGTTCGGAGTTGACCAGCAGGGCGCAAGGCGTCACGCGACATCGCGCGTGCGAAAACGAAACAGCTCCAGCGCCGCATACGGCGAAATGCCGGCCTTCTGGCAGGCGGCCGCGATCTGCTCGTCCGGGGTGCTCAGCCCATCGAGCCCGGGGAGCAGCAGGCCCTGCCGCTCGCCCGACCGGACGATCAGGCCGTACCGTAGGGGATCGAGGTCGTCCGGGCTCTCGACGCGCTCGGGCGTCTCCAGCAACTGGACGTGGACCTCGAGGTCCGGCAGCTCGGCAATGCTCACCGGGTCGAACCGCGGGTCGCGGGTGGCGGCGCCGATGGCGCTTTGCACCAGCTCGTGGGCGGCCGTAGGTTGCGTCGGACGGATGGTGCCCACGCAGCCACGCAGGTCACCCTGGCGCTGGAGAGTGACGAAGACCCCGGACATCCCGGCCAGGTCGGGCGCAATGGGCTCGGGCGGTTCGAGGAACTGCCCCGTAGTGAGGTAATGTCGAATGGCTTCGCGAGCCAGCGCGGCGGCCGATTGCCCCGGGGCCGGCGGACCAAACTGCACGACCGGATAGCCCACGCCAAACGGGCCCTCGTAGTGCAGCACGGTCGACGGGATCCCGGCGGCCCGGGCCGCTCCCAGCAGCATGGCCAGCGGCCGCAGTCCGCACTCGCCGGCCTCGTCGATGAAGACGGGGTCCAGGCGCTCGATCTGGTCCCAGTGGTTGGAGCGCAACGCGTCGATCACCGCACGGTCGAAGACCTGCCCGTCGGGGCGGTAGCCGGCCGGCGCCCCCGGGATCAGCCGGTGCGACAGGTCACCGGAGGCGATAAAGATGGCTGACCGATCCTCGAGGTGTCGGTGGAGCCAGCGGCCGAATCGCACGAAGTCGTCCAGGCCCCAGCCGGCCAGACCAAGCAGCACGAATGGCTTGTTGGCTCGCGTCCGCTCCAGGAAGTGGAGGGGGACGACCACGCCGTGGTCCAGCGGCTCGTCCTCTGCCCAGGCCATGGGGAAACCGGCCTCGATCGCCGCCTCGAACAGTCGGTGGGTGATCGCCTCATCCAGCTCGACCCCCACGCGCACCTGGGGCGCGCGAAAGCGGGAGAGGTCGCCGGTGGCCGCCTTTCCGGCGCGGACCGGGATCGCCACCGACCCGGCCGGGCTGTGGGGCGAGCACAGGATGACCAGGTCGGCCGGATGCGCGGCCAGTGCTGCATCGAGACGACGGATGGCCACCACTGTGGCCGCCACCTGGGTGGACGCGTCGTGGCCGACCTCTGGCAGCAGGATCGGCGGGTGCGCGACCAGGGCGCCGGCAATGATGCCGGGCATGCTCAGCTCCGCAGGCCCGCGGGCTCGCTCCGGAGCGCGTTGACCGCATCCCGATAGCCGCTGGCGGCCGCCCGAGCCGCCTCGGCGTAATCGGGGCCAGACGAGGCGAACAGGATCCCGCGCCCGATCACGATCAGCGCCCCCCGGCCATCCGGACGAAGGGCAGCCCGCACGGCGCGCTCCAGGTCAGCGCCCTGGGCGCCGATCCCGGGGACCAGCAGCAGGCGGTGCTCCGCGATCTGCCGGATGTCCCGGAGCTCCGCCGGTGCCGTTGCGCCGGCGACTAGGCCGACGTTACCGTGGTGATCCCAGCTCACCGCCCGGCGGGCCACGTGCCGGTAGAGGGTCTCGCCGTCGCTGCGCAGCTGCTGGAAGTCGGCGGCGCCGGCGTTGGACGTGCGGCACACGATGAAGACGCCCTTGTCCTTGTGGGCCAGGAAGGGCGCCACCGAGTCGTAGCCGAGGTAGGGACTGACCGTCGCGGCATCGGCCCGCCAGGCCTCGAACAGCGCGTGGGCGTACGCGGCCGCGGTCGAGCCGATGTCGGCGCGCTTGCCATCCAGGATGACCGGCGCGTCCTGGGGAATGAGCGCCAGTGTGTCGGCCAGCAGGCCGCTCCCGTCTCTCCCCCACCGCTCGTAGAACGCGAGGTTCAGCTTGTAGGAGGCCACCAGCCCGGTGGTGGCTTCAATCACGCGGCCGAGAAACTCGAGGGTGCCGGCCGGCGTGGGCGCCAGCCCGGCCGGCAGCAGGTCGGGGTCCGGGTCGAGCCCCAGCGAAAGCAGCGAGTGCGTGCGCTCCTCGCTGGCTTCGAGCTTGGCAGTAAAGCTCATTCCCGCAGCGTCAGTCTATCAATCGCGTTCTACGGCCTGGAGGTTGGCTGAAAGAGGCTTGGGTAGAATTTGACGGTGCCCCAATCGACCGTTCAGGTGACCCTGCCTGAAATGGGCGAGTCGGTCACCGAAGGAACGGTGGCCAAGTGGCTGAAGCAGGTCGGGGAGACCGTGCGGCAGGGGGAAGGCCTGGTCGAGGTCACCACCGACAAGGTCGACGCCGAGGTGCCGGCGCCCATGACCGGACGGTTGCTGAAAATCCTGGCCAACACCGGCGACACCATCGCCGTCGGCTCACCGCTGGCGGAGCTCTCGGTGGGCGACGGAGATGGGGCATCGGCGCAGGCAGCGGCTCCGGTAGCTGCCCCTCCCCCACCGGCCATCGCGGCTCCAGCTCCAGCGGCACCGCCGCCAGCCGTGCCGCCGGCCGCCCCCTCCACCGAGGCGTCGGAGGGAGCCCAGCTGCTGGCCGAAGCGCGCGGCATCGATCTGCAATCGGTGAAGGGCACCGGTCGCGGCGGCGCCATCACCCGGCGGGACGTGCTCCAGGCGATCGAGGACCGCGAGAAAGCGACCGCGCCACCGGCCCCAGCTGCCGGGGCGCCCGCCCCGACCGCTCCCGTGGAGGCACCGCCCCAGGCCCCGGCCACGCCCGGCCTGGCCGCCGGCAGCATGCCGCTGCGCGGCCCGGCCGCCACCCTCGTCACCTACATGGAAGAGAGCCTGGCGATTCCGACCGCCACTAGCTTTCGGACGGTCCCGGTGGCGGTGCTGGACCGCCGCCGTCAACAGCTGAATCAGGCCCTGCAGGCCGCCGGGCGTCCGGAAAAGCTTTCGTACACCCATGTCATCGCGTGGGCCATCGTCCGCGCGCTGCAGGAGGTGCCGTCGATGGCGGTCGCCTTCGAGCGCGTAGAGGGCAAGCCCCACCGCGTTGCGCGCGGCGTGCACCTGGGTCTGGCCGTCGACCTGCAGAAACCC
>VBID01000173.1 GCA_005880615.1 Chloroflexota bacterium | reverse complement strand
AAATCCTTCAAGACCGCGAGGTGCGGGTACAGCTCCTGCAGCTTGTCGAGGTAGCGCTCGCTCCGCTGCTCGTTCCCCAGCAGGAGATTGATCTCGCCCAGGAGGTAGTAGCAGTTCTTGAGGATGTCCTTGTAGTCCTTCTCGGTCGCGATGGCGAGCGCCTTCTCGCCATACTCCTCCGCGAGCTTCAGCTCCTTGAGCTGCATGTAGGCGAAGCTGAGATCCTGGTAGCACTCCCCGATGCAGCGGGTGTTGCCGTTGTTGAGCGCTATCTGCAGGGCCTCGAGGATGATGGCGATCCCCTGGCGGTGCCGCTTCTTGAGCAGCAGGCAGTAACCGAGGTTCTCCTTGATGTAGTCAATCGGATAGGAGGTTCCCAGGCCTCCTCTCTGGCTGAGCGACAGGGCGAATCGGTACTCAGCCATCGCGTCATCCAGGTAGCTCATGTTCATGTAGACGTTGGCGATCAGGTTGTGGCAGGTCGCCTTCCAGGCGTAGTTGTCGATGGACTCGCAGGCCCGAAGCGCGCGCTTGGCATAGAAGAGCGCCTTCTCGAGGCGTCCTTGCTTTCTCAGGGCGCTCGCGAGATTGGAGGAGGCGACGAAGATCGTCTGCTCGTCCCGGCTCTTCAGCAGGATCTCCCGGAGGCCCTGCTCGGCCTCCTGGATCTGCCCCAGAGAGAGCTTCGCAGTGCTGAGGTTGCAGATCGCCTTGAAGAGGAGCTGCTGGTCCTGGAGCTGCTCGGCGATGCCTCGAGCCGACTCGAAGCTCTCCGCCGCCTGGCGGAACTCGCCATGGCGCACCCGCAGCGTGCCCTCCGCGGTCAGCTCCGAGTAACGGGCGATCAAATCGGTGGCCAACGCCCCTGCCTCAGTTGCTCTTCTTGTTGTTGATGCTCGTGCCCGGCTTGTCTTCGTGGAGAAGCTTGAACTGGATGAAGTCCTGCACCTCTTCCTGCGCGCGCGGCGACAGACGCTGGTATTGCCTCAGAAACTCGATGCCCTGGTCGCGGACCGAACCCGAGATCTCCTCGTGGAAGAAGTCCGCGATGTTCATCTCGAAGATCGAGAGAATCTTGAAGAGCGTCTCGAGGCTGACCTTGTACTCGCCATTTTCCATCCTGCAAAGATCCGATTGCTGGATGCCGATGCGGGCGGCGAGGTCGGCCTGGGTCAGAGCCCGGTCCTTGCGGAGTGATCGGATCCTGGACCCGACCAGGAGAGACTGCTTTTTGAATTTTGACGTCATCATGGGCACTTTCAGTGAACAGCTCGTGAAACACCCTTTCAGATCAAGGGTTTGGAGCCAATGTGCCCAAAGCAAATAGGGCTTGACACGCTTGCCACGCTACCATATACTTGCGTCGTCAGCTCACACAGAAAAACAATTCGCCGCGTCATTTTCTTGATGAGCCTACCGAGACGCAACGCGAACGAAGGTCTTTCACGACCCTTCCCAGGGGGCCGGCGAAACGGGACTCGCCCTGACTACTGCCGCCACCGCCCAAGCAACCGTCGACTGTTCGTGTTGAGCCTGTCTTGTGGAACCAAGGCGGCTCCAAAAATTTGACATAAATGTATGGCGTTACGAAATAGAAGTCAAGGAAAAAGAACCCCCGGGCCGCACTGAGAGCGGCGAGGAGAAGGGCGGGACCCGATGTCAAAAGGCTCGACCGACAGGAACTCCTGTGTCGGGAAATACCTGCAGGAGATCAGCGAATTCCCCCTCCTGACGAAGGAGGAAGAGCAGGCGATAGCGCTCCGCATGCTCGCCGGCAGCGAGGAGAACTCGTACCATGACCTGGTCAAGTCGAACCTGAGCTTCGTCGTCAAGATCGCGAGCGAATACCGCAATATGGGCCTCCCTTTCGAGGATCTCCTGAACGAAGGGAACATCGGCCTCATCGAAGCCGCCCACCACTTCGATCACACGCGTGGCACCAAATTCATCACCTACGCCATCTGGTGGATCCGCAAGTCGATCCTGAAGGCGCTGTCGCAGCACTCGGCCATGGTGCGCATCCCGAACTACCAGCTCAAGAAGGTGCGCAACGTCCGCAACACCGAGCGGATGCTGTCCCGCGAGCTGGGGCGCGAGGCGGACCGCGAGGAGATCTCGAAGGAGCTCCGGATCACCATCGCCAAGATCGACGAGATCCTCCAGATGAAGATGCGGGAGATGTCCCTCGACGACAAGGTCGGCAAGGACAAGGACACGCCGATCTCCGACTACCTCGTCGACGGGCGCTCGATCAATCCCGAGGACGAGCTGATCAAGCACGAGAACCAGGGCCTGATCCGCCTGGCGCTCCGCAGCCTGAGCGACCAGGAACAGACGGTCATCATCAACCGCTTCGGCCTGGAGGGGGGACGGACGTTCACCCTGAAGGAGATCGGCGAGAAGCTCGGCGTTTCACGCGAGCGCGTCCGTCAGATCGAGAACCAGGCGAAGAGGCGGCTTCGCAAGCTGATCGCGAGACAGCAGCGCATCGACGCTCCGCCCAGGAGCCACGACGCCAAGGCGGCGCGGAACAGGGCGCATGCCAATCCCGTGGTCGCGCGCGTCAAGCCCGGCGGCGCTCTCTCGCACTGATCGCCCCCACAACGAAGCACCGCACCTCGCCGCCTGTCGCCGGCGCGGGCGCCGTGGATTCGCGCCGCGCGGAGGATCGCCGGGCCGCCGCGCCCCCTCGCCGTCCGTTGATAAGCGCCGATCCGCTGTGCTATCCTCCGGCTTCTCACAAGCGATTCAGTCGCGAGAAGGGACGAGCGATGCGTCTGACGCGCGACCAGGTGGGCCAGATCTCCCGGCGGATCGTCCGCGGCCTCATCAAGGACGAACTGATCACCGCCGACGACCCCGAGAAGACGATCGATCTGATCGTGCAGGTCTTCACGGAGGACCTGGCCGCCGAGGACAAGCTGAACGACGAGGTCCGCGAGATTCTGCAGGGCCACGCCGACGAAATCAGCCGCGGCATGGTCAACTACCAGGAGGTCTTCCGCAAGGTGAAGGCGAAGCTGGCGCGCGATCGCAAGATGGTGATCTAGGAGACCGTCCGCCCCGATGAAGCTGAGCCACGAGCGCTGCGTCCACCTGTCCCATCTCTTCGTCAACGCCCTCGAGGACGATGACAGCGTCGACTTCCTAAGCGACCCCAACGACGTGCGTCTCAGGGTGCTGCAGACGCTCGAGGCCGAGATGGTCAAGGAGGAGGAGCTGGAGGAGAGCATCAGGCGCAAGATAGCCCACCAGAAGCGCGACATTCCGGAGGGCAGCGCCGAGTGGGACCTGCTCTTCCGCAAGTACTACGACGACGAGATGAAAAAGGTCAAGCGGGTCCGCGAGTAGGCCGGCCCTGCCCTCCATGACCCCCACCCGCCAGATCGTCGTCGGCACCGCCGGTCACATCGACCACGGCAAGAGCCGGCTGGTCCTCGCCCTGACCGGGATCGATCCCGACCGACTCAAAGAGGAGAAGGAACGTGGCATCACCATCGACCTCGGCTTCGCGAGCCTCGTTTTGGACGATGGGACGCGGGTCGGCTTCGTGGACGTCCCGGGTCACGAGCGTTTCGTCAAGAACATGCTGGCGGGAGTCGGCGGGATCGACCTCGTGCTCCTGGTCATCGCCGCCGACGAATCGATCAAGCCGCAGACGCGGGAGCACTTCGAGATCTGCCGGCTCCTGCAGATCCCCCGG
>VBID01000172.1 GCA_005880615.1 Chloroflexota bacterium | reverse complement strand
GACCTGGGCCGGGTGGCCGAGGTGGGGACCGTAAAGGTCACCGACCTGATGACCGTCGAACGCTACTCGCACGTGATGCACCTGGTGTCCAACATCACGGCCCGTCTGCGCGAGGGATGCTCGGCTATGGATGCGCTGCGGGCCTGCTTTCCGGCGGGCACCGTCACCGGCGCGCCCAAGATCCGGGCCATGGAGATCATCGCCGAGCTGGAAGGCGAGCGGCGGGGCGTCTACGCGGGCGCCATCGGCTACCTGGGCTTCACCGGGGACCTGGACACGTGCATCGCCATCCGGACCATGGTGGTCAAGGACGGCCAGGCCACGGTGCAGGCGGCGGCCGGCGTGGTGGCGGACTCCACCCCCGAAGAGGAATACCTGGAGACGCGCAACAAGGCCTCGGCGGTGCTGCAGGCCATGGAGGCCGCCAAATGATGGCCTTCCCAAGATCTCCGTCCCCCTTGCGGGGAGGGTTGGGGAGGGGGTCTCGTTTCTCTGAGCGGGAGGGAGACATTGCCCCCAACGGGAAAGAGAAATTGCTCGTGATCGACAACTACGACTCCTTCACCTACAACCTGGTGCAGTACCTGTCCGAGCTGGGCGAGGACGTGGTGGTGCGCCGCAACGACGACGTCTCGCTGGCCGACGTCACCGCCCTGAACCCGGTGGCGGTCGTGATCTCACCCGGGCCCGGGACGCCACGCCAGGCCGGGATCTCGGGCGACCTGCTGCGCGAGCTCGGTCCGACCCTGCCCACGCTGGGCGTCTGCCTGGGCCACCAGTGCCTGGGCGACGTCTTCGGCGGCCGGGTGAGCCGCGCGCCGCAGGTGATGCACGGCAAGGTTTCGCGCATCTTTCACCATGGTGGGTCGGTCTTTCGCGGTTTGCCCAGTCCATTCCAGGCCACCCGCTACCATTCTTTGATGGTCGAGCGCGCGAGCGTCCCCGACGAACTCGACGTGACCGCCTGGACCGACGACGGCATCGTGATGGGCCTGCGTCACCGGCAATATCCGCTGGCGGGGGTCCAGTTCCACCCCGAATCGATCCTGACGGAGCACGGTTACCAGCTGCTCCGCAACTTCCTCGAGGACGCCAGGCGATGGCAACAGGCGCACCGCCGATCCTGACCCGGATCGTGGGGTCGCGCCGGGCATCGGTGGAGCGGTTCAAAGCCACCGGTGGGGTGGACCAGCTGCGCCGCGAGGTTAGCGACGCGCCGCCGCCGCGCGACTTCCGAGCAGCCATCCGGGGCCGCGGCGTGGCACTGATCGCGGAGTGCAAGGAGCGCTCGCCGTCGGGCGGCCTGCTGCAGGCGCCCTACGACCCGGTGCGTCTGGCCCAGCGATACGTGGCGGCCGGCGCGGCAGCGCTGTCGGTGCTGACCGAACCCGAATTCTTCGGGGGCGCGCCAGAGCATCTGCGCGCGGTTCGCCAGGCGGTGTCGGTGCCGGTGCTGTGCAAGGACTTCATCGTCGATGCCACCCAGGTGATGGGGGCCCGGGCCATGGGCGCCGACTGCATCCTGCTGATCACCGCTATCCTGGACGACCCGGCGATGGTGGGGCTGCTGGCGACCGCCCACGCGTTTGGCATGCAGGCCCTGGTGGAAGTCCACACGGAAGAGGAAGTTCGGCGCGCGGTGGCGCTGGGTGCAACCCTTATCGGGATCAACAACCGAGACCTGGCCCAGATGCGCACCGATCAATCCACCACCGCCCGCCTTCGCAGCCTGATTCCCGACGACCGCACCGTGGTCAGCGAAAGCGGCATCCAGAACCGCCAGGACGTCGAAGCCCTTCGGGTGCTGCGCGTCGACGCCGTCCTGGTGGGGGAGGCGCTGCTCAAAGCGCCCGACCTGGAGGCCAAAGTCCGGGAGCTGGTGGGATGACTCACATCAAGATCTGCGGCAACACCGAGCCCGACGGAGTGCGTCTGGCCGTCAGCCTGGGCGTGGACCTGCTGGGGTTCATCTTCACCCGCAGCCCGCGGCGAGTGACGGTCGAGCAGGCGCAGGCGCTGATCGCCGGTGTGCCCGAGCACATCGGCCGGGTGGGTGTCTTCATCGACGAGCCGGTGGAGGAGATCGCCCGCACGGTCGAGGCGTGCGAGCTCAGCGCCGTGCAGCTCTACCGGACGCCCACGGCCGCCGATCGCCAGTTGCCGGTGCCACTGCTCCCGGTAGTTCGGCTGCGCATGGCCGAGGATGCCACGGAGCTGCAGTTTGGTCCCACGGACCGGCCGCTGCTCGATACCTACCTGCCGGACGTCATCGGTGGAACCGGGCGGACGTGGGACTGGACGCTGGCCGAGTCTCTGGTGGGCCGCTACCCGGTGATCATCTCCGGCGGCTTGCGCCCGGAGAATGTGGGGGCCGTGATCCGCCAGCTGCGTCCATGGGGCGTCGACGTCGCCAGCGGGGTCGAGCTTCAACCGGGGGTAAAGGACCTGGCCCGGCTGGAGTGGTTCGTCCGGACCGTCCGGCAGAGCGACGCGGCCGCCGCCCAGCGGGCCGCCGGATGAAAGCCAGCACCTTCGCCAAGGGACCCGACGCCACCGGCCACTTCGGCTCCTTCGGTGGCCAGTTCATCCCGGAGGGCTTGATGGCGGCGGTGGCAGAGCTGTCCGAGGCGTTCGAGGCCAGCCGGCGGGACCCGGCGTTCCAGCAGGAGTTCGACGCGCTCTGCCGCACCTTCATCGGTCGCCCCACCCCCCTCTACCGGGCGGAGCGGCTGACCGAGGCGGCGGGCGGCGCCCAGGTCTTCCTCAAGCGGGAGGACCTGTGTCACACCGGGGCCCACAAGCTGAACAACGCCTTGGGCCAGGCGCTGCTGGCCCGCCGGATGGGCAAGCAGCGGATCATCGCCGAGACCGGCGCCGGCCAGCACGGGGTGGCGACCGCCACGGTATGCGCCAAGTTCGGGCTAGAGGGCATCGTCTATATGGGCACCGAGGACATGGCCCGCCAGGCCATGAACGTCTATCGCATGCGGCTGCTGGGGGCGACCGTGGTGCCGGTGGAGAGCGGCAGCCGCACGCTGAAGGACGCCATCAATGAAGCCATCCGCGACTGGGTGACCAATGTCCGAGGCACGCATTACATCATCGGATCGGTGGTGGGTCCGCACCCTTACCCGGTCATGGCCCGCGAGTTCCAATCGGTCATCGGGCGCGAGGCGCGCGCCCAGATGCTAGAGGCGGTGGGCCGGCTGCCCGATGCGGTGGTGGCCTGCGTGGGCGGCGGCAGCAATGCCATCGGCATCTTCGCCCCCTTCTACGACGATCCGGTGGCCCTGATCGGGGTGGAGGCGGCCGGCCGCGGCTTGAAAACCGGTGCCCACGCCGCGTCCATCGTGGGGGGCCGCCCTGGAGTCCTGCACGGCGCGCGCACCTACCTGCTCCAGGACGCCGACGGCCAGGTGCTGGCAACGCATTCCATCTCGGCGGGCCTCGACTACCCGGGTGTCGGGCCGGAGCACGCCTACCTGCATGAACAGGAGCGCGCCAGCTACGTGGGGGTGACCGATGCCGAAGCCCTGGCGGCCTTCCACCAATGCTCGCGGCTGGAGGGCATCATCCCGGCGCTGGAGAGCGCGCACGCGCTGGCTCACGCCATGACCGTGGCCGGAGGTCTCGGTCGCGATCAGATCGTGCTGGTGAATCTCTCGGGACGGGGGGACAAAGACCTGGACATCGTCCGGCAGG
>VBID01000014.1 GCA_005880615.1 Chloroflexota bacterium | reverse complement strand
GCAAGACGGCGACCGTCACGGTGGCCGATGCCGCGCCGGTGGCGGCCCTGACCGTGACCCCCAGCTCCGGCACCGCCCCGCTGCCGGTGACGGCCGACGCTTCGGGGTCCACCGATCCGGATCTCACGCCGATCAATGCCTACACCTTCGACTTCGGGGATGGGACCATCGTCGGGCCCCAGACCACTGCCACCGCCCCCCACACCTACCTGGCCGCCAGGACCTACTCGGTGAAGGTAACCGTGAGCGACGGGGTGAACCCGCCGGCCAGCGCCACGGCCACGGTGACGGTGGCGGATGCGCCGCCGGTGCCGGCCTTGAGTGTGACCCCCAGCTCCGGCACGGCGCCCCTGGGGGTGACCGCGGATGCCTCCGGGTCCCGCGACCCAGATACCACGCCCATCACCAGCTACACCTTTGACTTCGGCGATACCAGCCCGCTGGTGACGCAGGCGACTCCGTCGGCGAGCCATCAGTACAAAGGCGCGGGCACCTTCACGGTCAAGGTGACCGTCACGGACGGGGTGAACCCGCCGGCCAGCGCCACGGCCACCGTGACGGTGGCCGATGCGGCCCCAGTGGCGGCCCTGAGTCTGACCCCGAGCTCCGGCACCGCCCCGCTAACGGTGACCGCCGACGCCTCGGGATCCACCGACCCGGACACCACCCCCATCACCAGCTACACGTTCGACTTCGGCGACACCACCCCGCTGGTGACGCAGCCGACGGCGTCGGCCAGCCACCAGTACAAGGGCGCGGGCGCCTTCACCGTCAAGGTGACGGTGACCGACGGGGTCAACCCGCCGGCCAGCAAGACGGCCACCGTGACGGTGGCCGACGCTCCGCCGGTGGCCGCGCTTACGGTCACCCCACAGTCAGGGAACGTTCCGCTGGTGGTGACGGCCGACGCATCCGGCTCGACAGATCCCGACAACACGCCGATCACCAGCTACACCTTCGACTTCGGCGACGGCACGCTCCCGCTGAGCCAGCCCACGCCCACCGTCATTCACACGTACGCTTTGGCTGGCGCCTTCACGGTGAAGGTGACGGTGACTGACCAAGCGGGCAAGTCTTCCACGGCGTCCGCACTGGTGGTAGCCGGCGATTCGCCGCCGGTGGCGGCCCTGACTGTGACCCCCAGCTCCGGGACGGCGCCGCTGATGGTGACGGCCGACGCCTCGGGGTCGACCGATCCCGATGCGACGCCCATCACCAGCTACACCTTCGACTTCGGCGACTCCAGCCCGCTGGTGACGCAGCCGACGCCGTCAGTCAGCCACCAGTACAAGGGCGCGGGCACCTTCACCGTCAAGGTGACGGTCACCGACGGAGTGAATCCACCGGCCAGCAAGACGGCCACCGTCACGGTCGCCGACGCCGCGCCGGTGGCGGCCCTGAGTGTGACCCCCAGCTCGGGCACCGCCCCCTTGACCGTGACCGCCGACGCCTCGGGGTCCACCGACCCGGACAGCACCCCGATTAGCAGCTATACCTTCGACTTCGGCGATGGCACGACCCCGGTGACCCAGGGGCCGGCCACCCTGACCCGCCAATATGCAAAGGCCGGCACCTACACCCTGAAGGTCACGGTCACGGACACGGTCAATCCACCGGCCAACGCCACCGCCACGGTGACGGTGGCGGATGCGCCGCCGGTGGCGGCCTTGAGTGTGACCCCCAGCTCCGGCACGGCGCCCCTGGGCGTCACCGCCGATGCCTCGGGATCCAGCGACCCGGACGGCTCCATCACCAGCTACACCTTTGACTTCGGCGACAGCAGCCCGGTGGTGACGCAGGCGACTCCGTCGGCGAGCCATCAGTACAAAGGCGCGGGCACCTTCACGGTCAAGGTGACCGTCACGGACAATGCCTCGCTCTCTGGCAGCAAGACGGCGACCGTCACGGTCAGCGACGCGCCTCCCGTCGCTGCCCTGAGTGTGACCCCGAGCTCAGGCACCGCTCCGCTGGCGGTGACCGCCGACGCCTCGGGGTCCACCGATCCGGATCTGACGCCGATCAACGCCTACACCTTCGACTTCGGGGATGGCACCATCGTGGGTCCCCAGACTGCCAAGACGGCTCCCCACACGTACCAGAAGGCCGGCAGCTACGCGGTGAAAGTGACCGTGAGCGACGGGGTGAACCCGCCGGCCAGCGCCACGGCCACGGTGACCGTGGCGGACGCGCCGCCGGTGGCGGCCCTGGCGGTGACCCCCAGTTCCGGCACGGCGCCCCTGGGGGTGACCGCGGACGCGTCGGGATCCAGCGATCCGGACGGCTCCATCGCCAGCTACACCTTTGACTTTGGCGAGGGCACGCCGGTGACCCAGACCACTGCCACCGCCACCCACACCTACCAGGGAGCGAAGACTTACACGGTGACAGTGACGGTGACCGACTCTGGCGGCCTGTCGGCCAGCAAGTCTGCCACCGTCACCGTCGCCGATGCCGCACCGGTGGCGGCCCTGAGTGTTACCCCGAGCTCAGGCACCGCCCCGCTGGCGGTGACCGCCGACGCATCGGGGTCCACCGACCCAGATACCACACCCATCACCAGCTACACCTTCGACTTCGGCGAGGGGCCGGTGGTCGGTCCCCAGACTGCCAAGACGGCCCCCCACACCTACCTAGGGGCGGGCCCCCACACGGTCAAGGTGACGGTCACCGACGGCGCCGGTTTGTCCTCCAGCGCCACGGCCACGGTGACGGTGGCCGCCGCGCCGCCGGTGGCGGCCCTGACGGTGGCCCCCAGCTCCGGCACCGCACCGCTGACTGTGACGGCGGACGCATCGGCCTCCAGCGACCCGGGTGGTTCCATCACCAGCTACAGCTTTGACTTCGGCGACGGCACGCCGATGGTCAGCCAGACCACGCCGACCGCTACCCATCAGTACCAAGGGCACGGCAGCTACACCGTGACAGTGACGGTCACCGACAGCGCAAAGCTGTCCGCGAGCAAGACCGCCCCTGTGACGGTGGCAGACGCGCCGCCGGTTGCCGCCCTGAGTGTGACCCCGAGCTCAGGGACCGCCCCACTGACCGTGACCGCCGACGCATCGGGGTCCACCGATCCAGACACCACGCCGATCAGCTCGTACACATTCGACTTCGGCGACACCACGATCGTTACTCAGACGACCCCGACAGCCGGCCATCAATACCTGGGTGCGGGGAACTACACGGTCAAGGTTACGACCACGGATTCATTCGGGCTGTCGTCGAGCGCCACCGCGACTGTGGCCGTGGCGAACGCGCCACCGGTTGCCGCCCTGACCGTGACCCCCAGCTCCGGCACCGCACCGCTGAACGTGACCGCGGACGCCTCGGCGTCCACCGACCCGGGCGGCCCCATCGTCAGCTACAGCTTTGACTTTGGCGACGGCACGCCTGCGGTCGGCCAGGGCGCCCCCACTGCCACCCACACCTATCAGGGGGCGAACACCTACACCGTCAAGGTGACCGTGACGGACACGGTCCCCCTTTCCTCCACCAAGACTGCCTCTGTCTCTGTCAGCGACGCTCCTCCGGTCGCTTCCCTGAGTGTGACCCCGAGCTCAGGGGCGGCTCCGCTGACAGTGACCGCCGACGCATCGGGGTCCATCGACCCGGACACCACCCCCATCATGACCTACACCTTCGACTTCGGCGATGGCAGCGCCGCCGTGACCCAGGCCTCCCCGACCGCCCAGCATACGTACGGTTCGCCCGGCACGACCTACACGGTGAAGGTCACGGCCACCGACAAGGCGGGCCTGACCGGCATGAAGACGGCGTCTGTCACTACCGATGCCCTGACGCCAGCGCTGACCCTGACCCCGTCCTCGGGAGCGGCCCCGCTGGCGGTGACCGCGGATGCCTCGAAGTCCACCGATGCCGACAGCACGCCCATCGCCAGCTACACCATCGACTTCGGTGATGGGACCGTCATCGGGCCGCAGACGGCGGCCACGGCCACCCACACCTACCCGGTGGTCGGCATCTATGTGGTGAAGCTCACGGTCACCGATCAGGGCGGTCTGAAGGTCAGTGTGAGCGGATCAGTCACGGTCGACCCGATCCATGCGGCGCTGACGGTCACGCCGTCATCGGGACCCGCCCCCCTGACGGTCAAAGCGGACGCCAGCGGCTCCACTGACCCGGACATCACCCCGATCGCCACTTACCAGTTCGACTTCGGCGATGGATCGACTCCGACGGCTGCGCAGACGGCAGCGACGGCTTCCCACATCTATGGGGCCGCTGGATCCTACCGAGTGAGCGTCCGGGTCACCGACACCCAGGGCATCTCGACCACGGCTTCCGGCCTGGTCAGCGTTGACGGCCCGCCCGCTGCGGTGCTCACGCTGAATCCGGCAAGCGGGCCGGCTCCACTCTCGGTCACCGCCGATGCCTCGCAATCCACGGATGCCGACAGTACCGGGATCGCTTCGTACAAATTCGACTTCGGCGACAAGAGCCCGGCGGTGGGACCACAGACTGCCGCCACGGCCAGCCACAGCTACCCGACCGCCGGCAATTACGTGGTCACGGTCACCGTGACCGACACGGCCGGGTTGGCATCGACCGCCACGGCCTCGGTGATTGTGGGACCGCCAGACGCGCCGCCCACGGCCATCGTCAGCTTGAGTCCAGCCTCGGGCGCCGTCCCGCTGGTGGTGACTGCCGACGCCTCCCGCTCGACCGACCCCGACGCGACGCCGATCGCCAGTTACAAGTTCGACTTCGGTGACGGAACCGTGGTCGGCCCGCAGTCCTCCGCAGCGGCGCCCCACGCCTATGCCGCGGTCGGGAGCTACACGATGACGGTGACGGTCAGCGACACCATCGGCCTGTCATCCACCACCAGCGCCGGCGTGACCGTCCGCACCAACCTGGTCGGCAATCCGGGATTCGAGGCCAACCTGGGCGGATGGAACACGGCCGGGATCGCGGGTGTCACGCTGGCCAGGGTGGCCGGCGGGCATTCCGGGAGCTGGTCCGCGCTCTTGACCAATGGCGGGACGGCAGCCGCCTCGTGCATCCTGAACGACTCCCCGAACTGGGTGGCGACCAGCTCAGCCGGGACGTACACCGCCAGCCTGTGGGTGCGCGCCGACTCGCCTGGAGCGAGCCTCAAACTCAAGTTCCGCGAGTACAGTGGGACGACGCTGGTGGGCTCGGCGACGTCGTCGGTGACCCTCACCACGTCATGGCAGCAGGTCGCGGTCACCTATGTACCGGTCAGCCCCGGGACCTCGACGCTCGACTACCAGGCCTTCCTTACGAGTGCGCCGCCCGGTCAGTGCTTCTATGCGGATGACGCCGCCATCACCTTCTCGTCGGTTCCGAACGACAACCCGCCGGGCCCTGCGCTGACGGTCACTCCCGCATCAGGCTCCGCGCCACTGACCGTAACGGCGGATGCCTCACAGTCGACCGACACCGACGCCACCCCCATCGCCAGCTACCGGTTCGACTTTGGAGACGGCACCGCGGCGGTCGGGCCGCAATCGCTATCGACCGCCACCCACACCTACAACGCGAAGGGGAGTTACCAGGTGACGGTGACGGTCGCCGACACGAGCGGCCTCTCCTCGGTGGCCACCGCGACGGTCAGCGTCGACGGGCCGCCGTCGGCGGTCCTGAGTGTCAGCCCGGTGTCGGGCCCTGCGCCCCTGAAGGTGAACGCGGATGCCTCCCATTCGACCGATATGGATGCCAGCCCGATCGCCACCTACACCTTCGACTTCGGCGACGGCACCGTAGCAGTCGGGCCACAAGCCGCGGCCACCGCGTCCCATGTCTACGCGGCCTCGGGCAGCTACCGGATCACGGTCACTGTCACGGACACGGCCGGACTCTCTTCGGTCGCCACGGCTGCGGTCACGGTCGACGCGCCGGATGCGCCCCCGGCGGCGGTCCTGTCGGTGAGTCCGACCACCGGGGCAGCGCCGCTGGCGGTCAGTGCCGACGCCTCGCCGAGCAGTGACACGGATGGCACTCCGATCGCGACCTACGCCTTCGACTTCGGCGACGGCAGTGCCAAGGTCGGGCCGCAAGCCGCGGCCACCGCCACCCACACCTACACCGTGGTGGGCAGCTACCGGGCGACCGTCACCGTGACGGATACGGCAGGCCTGGCCTCCACCGCCAGCGTGTCATTGACGGTGGCTGTGCCCGACGCGCCTCCTTCGGCGGCCCTAGCGATCACCCCCAGCTCGGGTGTCGCGCCGCTGACGGTGACCGCCGATGCATCGAAGTCGACCGACACCGACGCCACCGGCATTTCGAGCTTCGCCTTTGACTTCGGCGATGGGACGAAGCTGGCGCCGCAGGCCGCTTCGAGCGCGTCGCACGCCTACAGCACGCCGGGCAATTACAAGCTGACGGTGACGGTGACGGATACGGCCGGGCTCTCTTCAACCGCGACCGGCTCGGTGACGGTGAGTCCGCCTGACGCTCCGCCGTCCGCGGCCATCACCGTCACCCCGGCGTCGGGCAGCGTGCCGGTGACGGTCACGGCGGACGCGTCTGGTTCAACCGACACGGACGCCTCTCCGATCGCCACCTATACCTTCGACTTCGGCGATGGCACGGCGGCGGTCGGGCCGCAAGCTGGCGCGACCGCCACCCACCTGTACGGAACTGCCGGGACCTACACGGTGAAGGTTACCGTGACCGACAAGGCCGGGCTCTCCTCGACCGCCAGCACCGCAGTCAGCTTCAGTGTCCCGGACGCGCCGCCATCGGCCGCGCTGACGGTCGCCCCGTCCTCCGGCGTGGCACCGTTGGCAGTCACCGCCGATGCCTCGAAGTCGAGCGACACCGATGCCACCGGGATCAAGTCCTACACCTTCGGCTTCGGCGACGGGACGCCCGCGGTCGGACCGCAAACCGGCGCCACGGCCGCGCACTCATTCGCAGCGCCGGGAAGCTATACGGTCACGGTCACCGTCACAGACACGGGTGGGCTATCCGCGACCGCCACGGCCTCGGTCAATGTCACCGCCGACGCGCCGCCCGCGGCGGCCCTGACCGTCAGTCCATCGAGCGGTGTGGCGCCGCTGGCGGTCACGGCGGACGCGTCGAAGTCGACGGACGCGGACTCGACCGGCATTGCCACCTACACATTCGCCTTCGGCGACGGGACGCCCGCGGTGGGGCCGCAAGCGGGTGCCACCGCCACCCACTCCTACACCGCGGCCGGCAGCTTTACGGTGACGGCCACGGTCAAAGACACCGCCGGGCTTTCTTCCACCGCCACGGCATCGGTCACCGTGTCAGCGCCGGACGCGCCGCCCGCAGCGGCCTTGACCGTGGTCCCGACCGCTGGGCAAGCTCCGCTCGCCGTCGCGGCAGACGCGTCGGCATCAACCGACACCGATTTGACCGGCATTCAGAGCTACACGTTCAACTTCGGCGACGGCACCGTGGTTGGTCCCCAGGCCACCGCCACGGCCGGCCACACCTACGCGGCCGCCGGCACCTACAAGGTCACCGTCACGGTCACCGACACGGTTGGTCTGTCTTCCACCGCCAGCGTGTCGGTGGCGGTCAGCGCTGCCGATGCCCCACCGTCGGCGGTCCTGAGTGTCAGCCCGACCTCCGGCGGAGCGCCGCTGGCGGTGACCGCGGACGCCTCGCACTCAACCGACAAGGATGCCACCCCGATTGCCAGTTTCAAGTTCGACTTCGGCGATGGGACCGTCGTCGGTCCGCAGTCGGCGGCTACGGCCACGCACAGCTATGGGACACCGGGAAGCTACACCGTGACGGTGACGGTGACCGACACCGTCGGACTGGCCTCGACGGCAAGCGCATCGGTCAACGTCAAGGTCAACCTGGTGGGCAACCCCGGCTTCGAAACGGATACCTCGGGATGGAATACCGCGGGCAGCAGCACCGTGGCGCTAACCCGGGTCTCGACCACGGCGCATTCCGGCAACTGGTCGGCCAAGCTCACGAATGCCGGGACTGCTGCCCAGCCCTGCATCCTCAATGACTCGCCGAACTGGGTGGCGAGCACCATCGCCGGAACCTACATCGGGAGCATGTGGGTCCACGCCGACATCGCGGGGGCAACATTCAAGCTCAAGTTCCGCGAGTATCAGAACGGCACCGCCCTGATCGGGTCCGCCGTCACCACCGCGACTCTGACAACTGGCTGGCAGCAAGTCACGGTCACCTACGCGCCGGTCGCACCCGGGAACTCGACCCTCGACTTCCAGGCAACTATTCCCGCGGCCGGTGTGGGGACCTGCTTCTACGCCGACGACGTGAGCATCACGGTGGGCCAATCGTCTGGGGCAGCGCCGGCAGCGGTGGCGCCCGCCACCGCGGGGTCGGCGACGGCCGGGCCGGCGGCGGCCACCCTGGCTGGTGGGCCCGACGCCAGCATGGTCGGATTTCCCCAGGCCGAGCTGAGTGTCACGCCGACCTCGGGCACGGCTCCGCTGAGCGTCACTGCCGACGCCACCGCCTCCAACGGCGATGCCGCGCCGGTCGCCACCTACGCCTTCGATTTCGGTGACGGGACGGTCGCCCATCCACACGCCGCCGCCACGGCCGCGCACGTCTACAAAACGGCCGGCACTTACACGGCCACGCTCACGGTGACCGACACCGCGGGGAAGTCCTCGACCGCCTCGGTCACCGTCACGGTCAGCGCGCCGGACGCGCCGCCATCGGCAGCTCTGACCCTCACTCCCGCGTCGGGGGCCGCTCCACTGAGCGTGACCGCGGATGCCTCAGCCTCGACGGACACCGACGCCAGCGGGATCGCCAGCTACGCCTTCGACTTCGGCGATGGGACGGTCAGCGGCGCCCAAGCCGTTGCCACTGCGACCCACGTGTATAACGCCGCCGGCACCTACAAGGTCACCGTCACAGTCACCGATTCGGCCAAGCTCTCCTCGGCCGCGACCGGTTCCGTGACCGTGACCGGTTGATAGGAGAGCACGGTGAAGGCCAAACATGTGGGCGCGAGGAGAGGGAACTAATGAACGTTCGCATCGTCTACCGCCGGCTTTCCGCCGCTGGCTTGGTGGCGCTGGTCGCCGCCGGGATCGGCGCGACGCGTCCGGTGACCTCTGCGGCGAGTGCCGATTCGCCCCCAGCCGCCGCCGTCACGGTGACGCCGGTCTCGGCGGCGGTCGGACTTCCCGTGACCGCTGATGCCTCGGCCTCCGTCGACCTTGACGCGACGCCCGTCGCTACGTACACGTTCGCCTTTGGAGACGGCGCCGTCGTCGGCCCCCAGTCCAGTCCGAGGGCCAGCAATGCCTACGCGTTGGCCGGCAGCTACGCCGTCGCGGTCACGGTGACCGACGCCGCCGGGTTGTCGTCGCAGGCCACCGCGACCGTGGTGGTCCGGGCCAACCTGGTGGCGAACCCCGGCTTCGAGGTCGACACGTCTGGCTGGAACACGGCCGGGATCGTGGGCGTCAGCCTGACTCGGGCAACCGGTGGCCATTCCGGCAGCTGGTCCGCCCTGCTCAGCAACGGCGGGACGGCGGCGGCCCCGTGCATCCTGAACGACTCGCCCAACTGGGTGAGCAAGACCGTAGCAGGCACGACGGAGGCCGGCCTCTGGGCGCGGGCCGACGCGCCCGGCGCCGTCCTCAAGCTGAAGCTGCGCGAGTACAACGCGAGCATCTTGGTGGGCTCGGCGGCCAGCAGTATCACCCTGAGCACCGGCTGGCAGCCGCTATCGGTGGGGTACACGCCCATCGCGCCGGGCACCTCCACCCTGGACTTCCAGGCCTATGTCTCGAGCGCGCCGCGAGGCACCTGTTTCTACGCAGACGACCTCGGGATCACGCTTGGGACTGGTGCCGAGGTGGGCCCGGCGGCCGACCTGCGGGTGACCCCGTTGTGGGGCGCGGTGCCGATGGCGGTGACCGCGGACGCGTCTCGCTCGGCCGACCTCGACGCGAGCAGCATCGCGACCTACACCTTCGATTTCAGCGACGGCACCTCGGTCGGGCCGCAAACCTCGGCCATCGCGGCGCACACGTTCGGGGGCTCCGGGACGTTTCTGGTCACGGTCGTGGTGGCCGATAGCGCCGGTCTGCGGGCGGGTGCCGCCGCCACGGTGGTGGTGGACGCGGCGCCCGTGGCCACGCTATCCGTGATACCGGCCACCGGTATGGCGCCGGTGGTGGTCTCGGCGGACGCCTCAGCCTCGACGGACCTGGACGGCACCCCCATCGCCAGTTACCTGTTCAACTTCGGAGACGGAACGCTGGTCGGCCCGCAAGCCACAGCCGTCGCCACCCACACCTACTTGACGGGCGGTAGCTTTGTCGTGGCAGTGACCGTGGCCGACACCGCCGGCCTGACGTCAACCGCCACAGCCGAGCTGCTGCTTAGAGCCGAGCTCGTCGGCAATCCAGGTTTCGAAACCAGCACCGATGGCTGGAACACCGCCGGAGTCAGTGGCGTCACCCTCGATCGTGTTCCGGGCGGCCATACGGGGAACTGGTCAGCCCTGCTGGCGAACACCGGTCCCACGCCGACGTACTGCGTTCTGAACGACTCGCCGAACTGGGTCCAGGACACGGCCGCCGGCACCTACACGGGCACCATCTGGGTACGGGCCGACAGCCCGAGCGCGAGTGTCAGTCTTGGCCTTCGCGAGTACAACACGACCGGAACGTTCCTCGGTGAGACCGAACGTACCGTCACGCTGACCACCGATTGGCAGGAAATCTCGGTCACCTACGCGGCGCTCTCGCCGGGCAGCTCGTCGCTCGATTTCCAGGTCGAGGAATCCAGTGCGCCAACCGGAACCTGCTTCTATGCCGACGATGCCAGCATCGGGCTCTCGTAGCGGGGGTTCAAAGAATGAGATGAAGACGTTCAGCCCGGAGGCCGTCGAGGCCACCCAGTAAGGAGGGGGAAACCCATGAACTGGTCGACTGCGCTGACACGAACACTCCGGACCATGTGCCTCTCGGGGGTCGTGGCAGTCGGACTGGTCCTGGCGTCCTCGGTCCGGCCTGCCGTCGGCAGCGTGGCCACGCTGCCAGACCCGTCCGATTCACCGCCCAGCGCCGGGCTGGCCGTTAGTCCGCTCTCGGTCGTCGTCGGAGCCACCGTGACCGCCGACGCGTCGACCTCGGTCGACCCCGACGCGACGCCCATCGCCAGCTACAGCTTCGACTTCGGCGACGGTACGGTCACCGCTCCCCAGCCGGCCCCGACGGCAACGAACAACTACGCGGCCGCTGGGATCTATGCGGTCAGCGTGGTGGTCACCGATACCGCCGGGCTCTCCTCGAGAGCCAGTGCCAGCGTGGTGGTCCGCCCGAACGTGGTGGGCAACTCCGGCTTCGAGATCGACACATCCGGCTGGAACACTGCCGGAATCGCCGGCGTCTCCTTGACCCGCGCGGCGGGCGGCCATTCCGGGAGTTGGTCCGCTCTCCTCAGCAACGGCGGCGCCGTGGCGGCGCCCTGCATCCTGAACGACTCGCCGAACTGGGTCGCCAGGACGGTAGCGGGCAGCTACATTGCCGGCCTGTGGGTGCGGGCCGACGCCGGGGGCGCGGTCCTCAAGCTGAAGGTGCGCGAGTACAACGGGACGGTCCTGGTGGGCTCCGCGACCAGCAGCATCACGCTGAGCACCGCCTGGCAACTGGTCTCCATCGGTTACACACCCCTCGCGCCCGGCCTCTCGACCCTCGACTACCACGCCTTCGTCTCCAGCGCGCCGCCAGGCACCTGCTTCTATGCGGACGACGCCTTCGAGATCGGAGGCACCGGAGCCGACGTGGGCCCGGCGGCCGCGCTGCGCGTGACGCCCCTGTTCGGTGCTGTGCCACTTTCGATCACCGCCGATGCGTCGGCATCCACGGACCTGGACGCCACCGGGATCGCCAGCTACACGTTCCGGTTCAGCGATGGCACGATGATCGGGCCGCAGAGCGCGCCAACCGTTACGCACACCTACAGCGCCGGAGGAAATTACTTTGTCACGGTGGTCGTGGCAGACAGCGCCGGATTGGTATCCGGGGCCTCGGCCACCGTCGTCGTGGATGCGGCGCCGGCGGCGTCGTTAAGCGTGACGCCGGCCGCAGGGGTGATTCCATTGGCCGTGACCGCGGACGCATCCAACTCAACTGACACCGATGCCACCGGGATCGCGACGTACACATTCGACTTCGGCGACGGGACACTGGTCGGTCCCCAGTCTGCTCCCACCGCCGGCCACCTATATCCGGCAGCGGGCACGTTCACCGTGACGGTGACGGTGGCCGACACCGCCGGTCTCTTGGCGCGGGCATCGGCAGCGGTGATCGTGGACGCGCCGCCCGTGGCCGCCCTGACGCTGAGTCCGACGTCCGGCAATGCGCCTCTACCGGTGCGCATCGACGCCTCCGCCTCAAAGGACGCTGACGTGAGCCCAATCGCCTCCTACACCTTCGACTTCGGCGACGGCACGGCTGCCGGTCCCCAGCCCGGTCCCACGCTGGCGCACACCTACCTGGTCCCCGGGGCGCACACGGTCGCGGTGACCGTGACAGACACCACTGGACTCTCCTCGACCGCCACCGCTGTCGTAACCGTCGGCGACACGCCGCCGACCGCAGTGCTCAGCATGAGCCCTCCCTCCGGCGTGGCGCCGCTGAGCGTCATCGCCGACGCCTTGCTGTCGAGCGACCCCGACGCGACCAACGTGGCGAGCTTCACCTTTGATTTCGGCGACGGGGCCAAAGTCGGACCGCAGGCGTCGGGGACTTCTGTTCATACCTACTTCCTGCCAGGGACCTACACCGTGACGGTGGTGGTGGCCGACTCCGCGGGTCTGACGTCGAGCGCCAGCATGACCGTCGTCGTGGATCCCCTCGCCGCCGCGCTCAGCCTCACCCCGGTGTCCGGCTCCGCCCCGCTGGCGGTGACGGCCGATGCGTCCGCCTCGTCCGACCTTGACGGCACGCCGATCTCGGCCTACCGATTCGATTTCGGCGATGGGACGGTCGTCGGGCCGCAGGCAGCGGCCACCGCCACCCACACGTACAGAGCCGCCGGCCACTACACCGTGACCATCACGGTCACGGACACGGCCGGTTTCCGGGCGAGCCGAACCCTGACGGAGTCGGTAGCAGACTCGCCGCCCACGGCGGCGGTCACCCTGACCCCCAGCTCCGGCGCAGCCCCGCTCACAGTGACGGCCGACGCCTCAGCCTCCGCGGACCTGGACAGCACCCCGATCGTGGCATACACGTTCGACTTCGGCGACGGCACCATCGTTGGACCGCAGCCCGCCGCGACGGCGGCCCATGTCTACAGGGGCGCCGGGACGTTCACCGTTTCGCTGACGGTCGCGGACTCCATCGGGCTGACATCGACCCAAACGGCGACGGCGACGGTCACCGACTCCCCGCCGGTTGCAGCCCTCAGCGTAAGTCCCACCACGGGAGCGACGCCCCTGGCCGTGACGGCGGATGGCTCCGGGTCAACAGACCTGGACACCACGCCTATCGTCAGCTACACCTTCGACTTCGGTGATGGGACCGTGGTTGGGCCCCAGCCGGGCGCCATCGCCGTGCACACCTATACCCGCGCCGGAAGCTTCCAGGTGCGAGTCACCGCCACCGACGCCGCCGGCCTGACCTCGAGCGCCACGGCAACCGTAGGGGCGGATGCCAGTCCAATCGCCAGGCTCACAGTCAGCCCCTCTTCCGGCGTGACTGTCCTGACGGTGAAGGCCGATGCGTCGGCCACGACCGACGTTGATAGCACGCCGATCGCCAGCTACACGTTCGACTTTGGGAGCGGGATCGTGGCCGGTCCGCAATCGACCCCGACCGCTGTGCACCTCTACGGCACCGCCGGCGTCTACCTAGTGGTTGTGACGGTCACCGACACCGCCGGCTTTTCCTCCACGGCCAGTGCTACGGTCACGGTCGTGGGCAACCTGGTCGGAAATCCCGGCTTCGAGAGCGGCACCACCGGCTGGAACACGGGTGGGAGCAGCCTGGTCACGCTGACGCAGGCCCTAGGCGGTCACTCAGGCAGCTTCTCGGCCCAGCTGACCAACATCGGGTCCGTGGCCACCGCGTGCATCCTGAACGACGCCCCCAACTGGGTCACCAAGACGCAGCCGCTGACCTACGGGGCCAGCATGTGGGTGCGCGCCGACGCCGCCGGCGCCACGCTGAAGCTGAAGTTCCGCGAGTACAACGGCTCGACTCTGGTCGGGTCAGTGCTCACGCCGGTGACCCTCACCACCACCTGGCAGCAGGTCCAGCTCACCTACACGCCGGTGGCGGCGGGCACTTCGACGCTCGACCTGCAGGCGACCGTGGCCAGCGCGCCACCAGGCACCTGCTTCTACGCCGACGATGTCACCATCAATACACCGCTGGCGCGCGCCGCCTTCGGCAAGGACTCCAGCGCGACCGGCTACGACCTGATCGCGGCCAACGGCTTCCAGACCGTCACCGCCAGCACCGACAACGCCTTCCTGGATGGCCTGGCGGCGCGCGGGCTGAAGGCGATGGTCTGGCTGGGCGCGTATGACAACACCGCCTGCGCCTGGCAGTACGACGACACCTGGGTGACCACCCATGTGACCCCCCTTGCCGGGCATCCGGGCGTCCTCGGCTACGAGCTCGGCGATGAGCCAAGCTTCGCCAGCTGCCCTGGCGCACCCACCGCCTTCAAGGCACGCACGGCCCTCGTCCATTCGCTCGATCCGGCCCATCCCACGTTCACCGCCATCGCCAAGTCCGACGGCGGTGAGATGTTCCCGTACCAGCACTGGGCCGGGACGGTCGACATCCTCGGCCTGGTGATCTACCCCTGCAAGGCCAGCTCGCCGACCTGCGATTTCAGCGCTATCGACAAGGCCGTGGCGGCCGCCGCCACCGCGGGGGTGACCAGGTACTGGCCCGTGATCCAGGACTTCCAGGACACCTTCTACCGACTGCCGACGCCGCAGGAACTGGCCACCCAGTTCGCCCACTGGGACAACTCGCCCATGTCCGGCTACCTCATCTACAGCTGGAACTACCTGGGCGTCTCTCTGGAGAGCTTCCCGGACAATGTGGCGCAGCTAAAGGCCGAGAATAGCCTGCACGGAGCGCCCAGCCAGTGACGCGACTCGGGAGCTAACGGCGAGACCGTCTCCTGCCGGTCGGTTGGGGCGGCTGCTCGCGATCGGCCATGCGCCAGAGCACGGTCTCCAGCCGGCTGCGCGCCTCCAGCCACTGCGCCCAGCTGCGGTCCCCGTCCGGGAGGTCCAGTTCGGGATGGGTCGCCACTAGCGGGCTCGTGGTCGACGGGACGCCCATGATCAATCGACCATCGCCCGGCCAGCGGCCGGGTGCAATGGTTAGAAATGACCATTTCCGAAATGGCCGGAGGCCCGGAGGTGTTAGCCGCCGTGCGCCAGGTTTTCCAGTTTCAACTGGGCCACGTTGTCGGGGAGCGTGTCGAGCGACAGGCCTTTGTAGTCCCAGGAAAAGACGAAATAGCCCGACATGCTCGACCGGTCCCAGTGTTCGAATTCCAGCCGGAGCTCGTCCGGGGTGGGGATCCGGTAGAAGCCGTCCTGGAAGTCCTGGACAACGGCCCAGAATCGGGTGAGGCCCTGTTGCCTGGCGGCAGCCACGGCGTCGTCGATCTTGCTCAAGTCGCACGTGCTCTCGGTGTGATTGCACGGGTAGACATCCAGGCCGACAATATCCACGGTCCCGAGCCACGGGGCGTAGGCGAAGCGGTTGCCGTGGTCGCTCACCTGCAGCACCGTAAACGTGGGATGCTCCGGGTCGATGGAGCGCACCAGGGCCGTGCGCGCCCGGTAGAGGGCGGGCGAGTTCGGACACAGGGTCACACTGGGCTCGTCGCCCAGGTAGTAGGCCAGGATGGCGGGGTGCCCGGCGATCGCCGACACGTGGGCCCGGATCCAGGCGTCGTCATACTGCCAGACGCACTGGGTGTTGTAGCCCTGCCCGAGCCAGACCACTCCCTTGAGCCCCTGGGCTTGCAGGGCGTCGAGGTCCGCCCGGAAGGCGCCGGTCATGACGGCGTTGAACCCGGCGCTGCGGATCAAGTCGTAGCCACTCGCCGTCCCATCCTTTCCGTACGCGCCGCGGGGAAACGCCGAAGTGAATTGGGACGGGGCCGGGGTCGGAGTCGCCTGGGCGGCAGGGGAGGGGGTCGGACGAGGCTGGCTAGAAGCGCTGCAGGCTGCCAGGGGGATCACCAGCACGGCTAGGAGCCAGGCCGAGCGTGGGCGACGGCTCATGCCGATGGCCGCCGGCTGATGGTCTCAGCCAGTTCCTGGCTGCGGTGACCCCAGTACTGAAGCCGCGCCCGGAGCCGGCTCACCTGGCGTTCCAGGAGCACCAGCTCGGTGTCGTTCAGTTCCTCGACCGCCTGGGCTGACATGCCGACCATGGTGCTTCTCAGGCTCTCCAGAATCGGAGCCACGACGGTGAGTAACTCGGCGTAAAGCTCCAGCCAGCGTCTTGCTTCGTCGGGCTGCTGGGTGGCGGGGTCTTCACCGGTAAGGAGGCGGCTCGGATCGACGGCTCTCCTGATGGCGGTCTCAATGCCAGCCCCAGGATCGCCGGCGGCCCGCGTCGTCACGGCGCGTAAGCACCGACGCCAAACTCCCCGGTCGCCGGGCCCCGCCGGCGATGGTGCATCACGGCAATGGGCGGCGGAACCGCGGACCCCACGCGAGGTCCCCTGAGCATCGCCTCAGCCGCTGACGCCACAGTCACTCTTGGACGTTCTTCCTTGTTGACCGGGAACGATACGCGGCCACGGGCATGCGTCAATGGTCAAAAGTGCCCATTGTCTTGCCTGTTTGAGGTCGCCCTACCTATACTCACGGCGAGAGCGGGGGGTCCTGGCGAAGCCGGAGGGACCCAAACGGCCGGAACCCTGTCAAGCGGAGGTAGGCGCGCGTCGTACGGCCCGGGCAAGCTCGGGTCGGTGTCCGGGCGTGCCCGCCGGGTGCTCCGGGTGCTCAGCGCTGCTTCCCTGATTGCCGGGCTGGCCGGCGTGGCCACTGCCCTCGGACCCAGCGGTACGACGGCCGCCGCCACGCCTCTCGCCGTCTACGTGGGGTACGCCGACACGCATCACTCGGCAACTCCCGCCCTGCCGTCGCCCTGGATGGGTTCGCCCGGCGTCACCTTCGTAGGGGATGCCGGCAACTGGGACGGAGGCGCCGTCCGGGTCGACAATTCCGACGCCATTGCCTATAGCGCCCATATCTGGTACACGGAGGGCACCGACAGCTACGACTGCTGGGGCACGGTTACCATCCCCGCCAGCAGCACCCTGGTCCTCGGTCCCAAGACCACCACGGCCTGTCCGTACGAGAACGACACGTCCGATCTGGGGCCCAACCCGGCTCGCGGGGTCTGTACTCCGGTCACCGTCCAGCCGGTGGTGCGGGTGGTGATCAGCGGGGTGGAGACCGACTACACGGATTCCGGCCAGATCCTGAACACGGGTGGGGTAGACGCAGTCGCCTGCCCGCCTCCCGGTCCCAATGACGAGTCGCACCGCTGGGTCCTGATCTCAGGGCTATCGCCGACGCCGACCCCAACTCCGATGCCCACGCCTACTCCAACCCCGACGCCCACCCCAACCCCAACTCCGACGCCGACCCCAACCCCGACGCCCACCCCAACCCCAACCCCCACGCCCACCCCCACCCCCACCCCCACCCCACCCCGCCCCCGACGCCCACCCCAACCCCGACCCCGACGCCGACCCCGACTCCAACGCCCACCCCAACTCCGACGCCGACCCCAACTCCAACCGCAACCCCGACGCCATCCCCCCCGCCTGCGATCGCCTACATTGGCCGGATCGCAAGCGCAACCTCGAATAAAACGCACCGCGGCGCCACCCTGTCGGTCGGCGCGGCCGGGGTTGGCGCAGGGCACTCGGTCCTTATTTCCGTGCTCCTGAAATCGACCGCCTCACTCACTGCGCTGGTCAGCGTCGCGGACAGCGCAGGAAACGTCTACGTCATCGACCGGGACGTGAATGATGCCAGCGCCAGCGATCGCTTGCTCACGATCTCCAGCCTCAATGCCAAGGCGCTCAGCAGCGGGAGCACGATCAAGTTGACCTTTCCCAGCTCAGCCGAATACCACATCAGCGCCGATGAGTTCGCCGGGCTGACCGGGCTCGATACTGGAGCGGGGGCGTGGGCAACCAGCGCCACCTTCAACAGCGGCCTCACCCCGACGACCCGGCAGGCGAACGAACTGCTGTTCGGCGAGGTGGGAATCGAGTCGGGGAGCGCGCCCGTCTGGACGACCGGCTGGACGGCCCTTCCCGCGCTCTCCGTCGCTTCGGACTACCAGGATGTGGGGTACGAGGCCGCCACCGCGACTGGTCAGTACGCGGCCACCGGGACCACCAGCGGGACCTGGATGGCAGGGATTACCGCGTATACGGGTAGCACCACGGTAGCGGTAGCTCAAACCGCGACTGCGAGTGTCGGAATGGATTCCACAGCTCTTGCGTTTCTGGCCCTGCTCGGCATGCTTCAGCTGGCCCGCGTCCTCAGGCGCCCCTACCGACGAAACAAATAATGACCTAATCTCCCTCCCCCACTGCGGGGAGGGTGGGGTGGGGGTATTTCGAGCGGCTCTGGCCCCGAGCCCGGGAGCGACTGCCTTACGGACATCTCTCGGGGTTGGCGGTGATCGACGCATCGAGAGCCTTCGGCCTTAGCCCGGATCGCTCGCAACCGGAAATCAGCAGGCCTGTGCTCGGGCCTCTCGGAACAACAGGTAGCCCGGTCCGGGCTTAGCTGTACCGGCCCCCCTCGTCGGCGCTCACGTCCACGGAGCCCATGGCGTTATACCGGCCGATGGCGCCACCGGCCCCCAGCGGTCTCATGCCCGTGGACCGCGTCGATCCAACCGAAAGCCGTTCGTACGTATAGAGAGCGCGAAGCCGGCACGGTGCCGGTGGCAGACATCAAGACTAAGGAGCTGCAGATGGGCAGGGTCATCGCCTTCACGAGTCTCACCCTCGACGGGGTCATGCAGGCGCCGGGCCGGCCGGACGAGGATCGCCGTGACGGCTTCGAGCACGGCGGTTGGGCGCTTGTGTACGCCGATCCGGTGCAGGGCCGTGTGGTGGGAGAAAGGATGGCCACTGGCCCCGCCTTGCTCTTTGGCCGACGCACGTACGAGGACTTTTACGCCGTCTGGCCCAACCGAACCGACAACCCTTTCACCGACGTGCTCAACAACACCCAGAAGTACGTTGCCTCAACGACGCTGCGGGAGCCACTGCCGTGGCGCAACTCCACCCTGCTCAAGGGCGACGCCACGGAGGCCGTGGCCAGGCTCAAGGCGCAGCTCGACAAGGATCTCGTGGTGCTCGGCAGCGGAGTGCTCCTCCATTCGCTCATGCGGCACAACATCATTGACGAGTACGTGCTCCAGATCCACCCCCTGGTCCTGGGATCGGGGCGCCGTCTCTTCACCGAGGGTGGGACATTCGCCAATCTCCGGCTTATCGACACGAAGACGACCACCACCGGCGTCGTGATCGCCACCTATCAGCCAAAGGGCCGAACCGCGGCGATGGTAGCCGATCGGTCCGGGAAGGCCGCTGTTAACGAACGACACGGTACTTGACGTGCGTCACCGCGGGTGACGCAATCACCTGGACCGGTTCCAGGGTGGGATCGCCGATGTTCTGGAGCAGCCGCTCCCCTGCCCCAAGGATCACCGGCACGATGTGCAGGTAAAGCTCGTCGAGCATCCCGGCGGCGAGGTATTGCTGCACGGTCTGAGCGCCGCCGGCGATGGAGACGTCCTTCCCGCCTGCGGCCGACCGGGCTTGCTCGAGCGCCGACGCGTGGCCGTCGGTGACGAAGGTGAAGGTGGTGCCTCCCCGCATCGAGAGCGGTTCGCGTGCGTGATGAGTGAGGACAAAGACCGGCACATGGTAGGGTGGCTCCTCACCCCACCAGCCCCTCCACGCCTTGTTC
>VBID01000013.1 GCA_005880615.1 Chloroflexota bacterium | reverse complement strand
GCCGACAGGCTGACCCCCTTGTCCTGGGCGGCCCGCGCCTGCAGGAGACGGCGCCAATGCTGAGCCAGCAAATAGAGGGCATAGGTCGGCTCGGTGCCGGCATCGAGCAGGCCCTGCAGCACCGCGGAGGCCTCGCCCGGCCGGCCGCGACCGAGGGCGTCGGTGAGAGCGAAGATCTCGTCTTCTCGGGACTCGCTGCCCAGGGCCGCCACCGCCACGTCGTCGATGCGGGTCGCGGGAAAGACATACAGGGCGAGCTTGGCGATTTCCTGATCGATCAGCGAAAGATCGGGTTCCACCTTTTGCAGGAGCAGGCGGACCGCGGTGGGCGCGATCGTCAAGCCTTGGTCTTCGGCCAGCTTGCGCACCCAGCCGGCCCGCTCGGACGGGCGCGGCGGTTCGAACCGCTCGATCCGGGCTCGCTGCTGCCGCTCGGCTGCCGCGACCACCTTATAGATCGGATTCGCCGGCGGCACTAGCGCGTGCACGATCAGGATCAGGTCCGTCGTTCCGGGCAGGTCCGCCACCACCTCGGCCGCTCGCTCCGCCTCGCCGCTCTTCGGTCGCTTGCCGGTGAGCAGGTTCCACTCGCGCAGGACGAGGACCCGCCGGGAATCGATGAACGGCAGGGTGCCGGCCTGCCCCACGAAGCCGTCCGCGCCCAGGCGGTCGGCCTGCAGGTCCTCGAAGTTGAACTCGAGGCTGAGGCCGGCGCGCGCCTCCTCGACCACCCTGGCGGCGGCGCGGTCGACCAGGTAGCGCTCCGTGCCGTGCAGGAGCCGGATCACGGGATCAGGCGGACGTGCCCGCCGTTTGGTACACCCGGTCGAGCTTGGAAGCCAGGGAGAAGTCGCTCTCGGACAGGCCACCGATGCTGTGGGTCGATAAGGAGGCCCGCACCTCCCCCCAGGTCACATACAGGTCGGGGTGATGCCCCTGTTCCTCGGCGACCGGGGTGAGCGCGTTGACGAATCGGACGGCCTCCACGAAGTTCTTGAACTTGTAGATCTTGATGAGCTTCTTGCCGTCTTCAACGCGCCAGCCTTCCAGCTGAGCCAGCAACGGCTGGAACTGCTCCAGCCGGAGCGGGGGAGTGCCGCTCTTGGGCGGCACGATTTTCTTATCCGCGAGGTCCCCGGGCATCTCAATCCCATTCTACGGGCGGTCGGCCGCACGGGTGGCGCACCATGAATGGCATGCGCGCCATGGTGCTGGACCGGCCGGGGACGCCACTCCGTGTGGCGGACTTGCCGGATCCGACGCCCGGCCCAGGCCAGATCCGCCTTCGCGTCCGGGCGTGCGCGGTCTGCCGGACCGACCTGCACATCGTGGACGGCGAGTTGCCCGATCCCAAGCTGCCATTGGTACTCGGCCACCAGGTGGTGGGCGAGGTGGTCGACGGAGGCAGCCGGTTCAAGCGGGGCGAGCGGGTCGGGGTTCCCTGGCTCGGCTTCACCGACCAGACCTGCCGCTATTGCCTGAGCGGCCGGGAGAATCTCTGCCTGCACGCCCAGTTCACCGGCTATCAGCGGGACGGCGGCTACGCGGAGCTGATGGTGGCCGACGAGCAGTACTGCTTTCCGATCCCGGCCGGCTTCGACGACGCGACCGCCGCTCCCCTGCTTTGCGCCGGCCTGATCGGGTTTCGCTCGCTGCGGCTGGCCGGTGACGCCGAGCGGCTCGGCCTCTATGGCTTCGGCTCCTCCGCCCACATCATCGCCCAGGTGGCGCGGTATCAGGGCCGCCGGGTCTTCGCCTTTACCCGCCCCGGCGACACCGCCGGTCAGCAGTTTGCCCGGGAGCTGGGCGCCGAATGGGCGGGTGACAGCGACCAGAAGCCCCCCGAGGAGCTCGATGCCGCCATCATTTTCGCGCCCGTCGGTCCCCTGGTCCCGGTCGCCCTCCGCGTCCTCGCCCGCGGTGGCACCGTGGTCTGCGCCGGGATCCACATGTCGGACATCCCCTCGTTCCCCTACGCCTGGCTCTGGGAGGAACGGTCGATCAGGTCGGTCGCGAACCTGACGCGACAGGATGGCCAGGAATTCCTGGAGCTAGCTCCGAAGGTGCCCATCCGAACCTATCCCGAGGTGCTCCCTCTGACTGAGGCAAACGAAGCTCTTCGCCGATTGCGAGCCGGCGAACTCCATGGAACGGCGGTCTTACAGGTCGCCAGTCCCGCCGCTACGAAGTCCGCCGGCACCGATCGGCAGTCGGTGGTCAGCTAGTCGGACTCGCCCAGTGGCCGGCCTCGGATCCCGACGTCCATCTTCAACACGCCGGGAGCGCCGGTGCTCGTGGCGAACGCGGCAAAGTTGCTGATGTAGATCTGCTTCCGGTCGCCGCTGCGGGTGCCGAATGCGATATCGGACGGGAAGTTCAGCGGATCTCCGGTGGCCAGCACCTGGATCGCGCCGTGGCGATTGACCCGGTCGATCTGTCCCTTGGAGTTGGCTGCCACGTAAACGTTGTCCCGGATGTCGACCGCGATGCCATCGGCTCCCCAGAGATCACAGGACGGACCGGCGAGGATACTGGCGGCGCCGGCGCTGCCGTCCTCAGCGACCGGAATCCGGACGACCGTGCCAAGGTCCGTGTTGTTGACCAACAGGTCACCGGGCTTGTTGAACTCAATCCCGTTGGCCCCCAGCGGGCCAAAGGAGGGCACGGCTGGATGGACCAGGCCGCACGGTCCGGCGCCCGTGGTCCCCTGTAGCAGGGCGCTGGCGGACCACAGCGTGAAGGCGCCGTCCTCGTCGAGGCGCCAGATCGCGCCGTTATGCGAGTCCGAGACAAACAGATTGCCTCCGCGATCGAAGGCCAGCCCATTCCACAACCCGGGTCCGGCGGCGACTTGCCGCTGGGCCCCACCGTTGGCCGGCACTTCCCATATTCCACTGCCCGGCACGGCCACGAAGACGTTGCCCCCGTCGTCGAGCCGAACGCCGAGGGGGTTCATGCCGGGAAACATCGCGATCGTGGACAGACTCCCCTGGTGCACTTTCACAACCGTGCCGGCGAAAGGAAACGACAGGTAGAAGTTGCCCTTGTGATCGATGGCGATGCTCTCGGGCAGGTTAGGCGCAGACGTGGTGAGGACGCGAGTCAGGGTCCCGCTGGCCTGGACCGTGGTCGACAGGAGAACGGTCAGTACGCCGGCCAGCAGCGCGATCAGGCGAAGGCGTCGGCTTACAGTCATGGTGACTCCACCTCCTTGTGCGTCGCGAAGCGCGTGTTTACCCCCCGATCTGGCTCATCGACTTCTCCGGACGGACGAAGTCGGCCGCACCGATCTTGTGGCCCTCTTCTTTCTGCCAGACGGCGGCCACCACGAAGTCGCGGATCTCGGCGTCGGGCGCGCCCCCACGGAGGAGCGCCTTGACATCGTGCTCCTGGAGCGAGAAGAGGCAGGTGCGGATGTGACCCTCGGCGGTGAGCCGAATCCGGTTGCAGACCTTGCAGAAGGCGTCGCTGACCGAGGCGATGACCCCGATCCCGCCCTGGCTGCCATCCCGAAAGCGGAAGCGGGTGGCCGGCGCCGGCCGCTCGCTGAGGACCGGCTGTAATGGATACTCGCGGTCGATTGCCTCGATGATCTCCCGGCTGGCGACCACCGTCTCCGGTTTCCAGATCCCATCGGCGTCCAGCGGCATGAACTCAATGAAGCGCACCTCGTAGCCTTCGGTGCGCGCCAGCCGGGCGAAGTCGACCACCTCATCCTCGTTGTGACCGCGCATCACGACCATGTTCAGCTTGATCGGGTCGAAGCCCGCCGCCCGCGCCGCCCGCAGGCCATCGAGGACCCGCGCCAGCCCATCGCGACGGGCCATCGTCCGGAAGCGGTCTGAGTGGAGCGTGTCCAGGCTGACGTTCAGCCGGCGGAGCCCGGCGTCGCGCAACGCTTGCGCCTTCTCGCCCAGCAGGATGCCGTTGGTGGTCATGGCCAGGTCGAGGCCGGGGTCGATATCGCGCACCAAGGCGATGAGGTCTTCGAGGCCCTTGCGCACCAGCGGCTCGCCGCCGGTGAACCGGATGGTGCGGACCCCGCACTCCTCCACCAGGATCCGGGTCAGCTTGACGATCTCCTCGAAGCTCAGGATCTCGTCGCGGGGCAGCCAGGCCATGCCGGCGGCCGGCATGCAGTAGACGCACCGGAAGTTGCACCGGTCGGTGACCGAGATGCGCAGGTCGTCGGCCACCCGGCCGAACGTGTCCCGCAGCGGAATCGTCGGGCGCCCTCCTCCCATCAGGCTAATCGTATCGCTCCACGACCCGGGGCTGCCCGCCGCAACTGGATAAGCCGGCTGGGCCGCGGCTTCCGACCGTTACGCTGGAGCCAGGCGGAGGGTTGTCGGCAGTACCGAGGGCCCGAGCATCGGCTCCGTCTCGCTTGGCCATCGCTCCCCGTACTTCTGGCGGTAGGCGGCGCTGACCTCGCTGATGACGGCCGGACTCTGTTCCGGCTCCACCCGGACCGCCACTTTGCGCTCGCCAACCCGAAGGGTGACGTGCGGATTGGCAACGGCTTCCTGGTACCACCGCCCCTTCTTTCCTTTGACCGAACGAACGTAGACGCCGTCTTTGGTCGGCACAATCCAGATGGTGGTGCGATGAAGCGGGGACTTCGAGTCGCGTCGGGTTTCGATATCGATTTCGTCGCTTTCCGCCAGCTTCCAGAGAAGGTCGTCCGCTGTCCCGGCCATGATGACTCGCCTCCCATCCGATTGTAGGGACGAGCGCGGCCTGTTACCACTGGCAAGGTGAGAGTCCGTCAGCAGTGGAGGGCGCTGACGGGAAGGCTGCGTAGCGTCGTGGGCTGGCCGTCCAGCCACCAGAGATGGTCCCCGATTAGCTGCGGGACCGCGGCTGCCGGCGCATCGGTCTGATTCCCAGTCGGACTATTTGCGACAGAACACCAGGCGCTTGCTCCTGGCGCCAGGACGTACCAGTGCAGTGACACCAACAGTAGGCGGCCATCCGGCAGCAGTTCCAGGTCGCCGTAATCAGGATTGGTATTGGTCTGGTTCGGGAGCGCCGGCAGGGCGATGCTGCGTGACGTTCGATCGCCGTCGTCGGAAACCGTGAGCGGGAACTGACTCCGGCCGTCCAGGGTCACGAGTCTTCCGTTGGCAAGCCCAACCACTTGCACGACGCGCCAGCAGGACCGGATGTGGTTGGTGGTGCTCCAGCTCTTGCCGTTATCGGTCGAGACGAGCACGGCCTCCCAGCCCTCGACCGCCATGCATCGAGCCCAGGACTTGCTGCCCAGGGCGACGCAGGGTCCCGCCTGCGGACAAGCGAGGTTCCCCGTGGTCCAGGTGTTCCCGCCGTCGACAGTCACCTCCACCGCCACCATGGGTTGATCCGGGGGCAGCGAGTCGGACCACATCGTAGATACGGCCCGAACGCCCAATAAGTCGACCCGAAAGCCGCCAAAAGCCCTCATTTCCGAGCCCGCCGGAACCGGTACTGGATACCAGGTCCGGCCGGCGTCGTTGGTGAAGTAGCCGACGTAGTACATCGGAGGCGGGGCGCGGTCCGCAGTCAAGAACAGGGCGTAGAAGGACGTGGGATGCTGGGGGTCGAGCGCGACCGTATCGCAGGAGACCGGATTCGCCTGGTACCCCGTACCCAGCGGATACTTGGTCGCGGCCGACGCCGAAACGACACCCTGAATCGGGATAGGAGACCAGGTCTGGCCACCGTCGGCTGTGACCTGGATGGCACTGCCCGAACAGTACGCGAACCGATGCGGGTTGGCCGGATCCACACCGAATGCGTCAAGGCCGCTGCGCAGGATCGACAGCGGATGGAGGGTTCCCAACGACGCCCAGTCGGGTTGCGCCGTCACCTCGAAGGAAGTCGACGCCAACGTCGGCATCGAGTCCCAAGAGGTGTTCGCCGTATGAACCCGGAGATAGACGAGCGCCTGGCCGCCGAGGCCGACCAGCGGGGTCCAGCCCCGGACGGCGACGATGCTGCCGGGCGGCCCTTGTGTGGGGCTGACCTCGATCGCGGAGCAAGGCTGGCCGGTGTCGCACAGCGAGGGAACTGGACCAGTCATCTGAAAGCTGCCGGTGAGCTGCTCCGATTTGCATCCCTTGCCCTGGTCATAGGAGTCCGGGATGCAGGGCAGGACGATCCGGTAACCGCCGGGAACCGGCCGCTGGATGCCCGCGGCAGTCATCCAGGGCACGGAGGGCACCTGAAAGGCGATTTCGAAATTCCCGGTAGAACTCAATGACCACTTCACCACGTCGGAGTAGCTGAGTACGTCACACGCGACCCAGCACACTTGCGCGTGGTCGTCAAATCCCATGGCTGCCGATTTCTGCAACACGGCGGCGCTGGGTGGAGTGGTGCTGGTGCCGGTGATCGTCACCAGCGTTCCCGGCGGTCCTGCTGGCGGTGAAACGGTCAGGGCCTCCCGAGAAGCTGTTGCCGAAGAGGCACAACACTTATGCGGGGAGCCCTGGGCGATCACCGAGTAGCTTCCAGGGTTGGCCTGATCGACCCGCACGCATCCGCTGAAGCCGCCGTCGGTCTGCTGGCTGACATAAGGAAACGACTCGATCGGTAGGTCCGGCTTGGTGCAGTCCGGAAAGGGCGGGAGGGGCCCCGGGAACGTAACCGAGGGGCTCGCGGCCGCCATCCGGCGAGCCGGCTTGTCCAGATGGATCGCCAGCGCGACACCGGATGCGAGGAAGATCAAGACAACGGCGGCCAGTTGGGCTCGCCAGGAACGCCAGGCACGCACGCCCCATACAAACGAACGAGGATCTTGAGGGTTACCGAGACCCCTCGCCGGCTTCCGCGCCAGCTACTGCATCGAGGCGGCGATCTGGAGAGCCTGGGCCCTGGTCGCGGCTCCCTCGATCCGTAGCGTTCGGTCGCCCTGCTGCCAGAGGAGCGTGTTGGTGGCCAGGCGCATGTCTTCGTCGCGCACGGCGCCCTGGGCGTCGGTGAAGAAGAACACGTGCGGGCTGCCCTCGATCCAGTAGCCGGGACCGCCGTTGACGGTCACTTCGGTCAGGGTGGTGTCGGGACCAATCATCTTCCCGAAGAAGTTCTTGTTCACGCCGCCCTGGATCTCCATGACCAGGATCGCGACCGTGGTCTTGCTGGATGTTGGAAGGTCCGGGCGGGTGCGATAGACGAAGGACACCTCGCCTCCCGGCATGGTGTCGTTCAGGTACACCTCGTCGGGCTGGCCCAAGCTGGGATCGGTGGGAACCAGGACCTGAAAGCGCGCCCCCGCCTGGGCCCCGGCCAGCGTCGTGCGCTGGCCCAGCCTGAGGCTCTGACCAAGTGGACCTGCCGGCAAGGACGGCACGGTGTTGACGATCACGCCCTTGACGCCGAACCAGTGCGCAATCGTGTCTCGTGTCTGGGGGATCGCCAGCAGGCCGCCGATGACGATCAGGACTGCGGCAGCCGCCAGGGCGAGCCGCCGTGGGATCACGAAGGATGACCACCACGGACGCCGGGGCGCGGTCACCAGCCGGGCCCGCACGGCTCCGACCAGGTTGGGCGTCGGGGGATACGCAAGGTAGGGTCTCAGGTCGCCGAGCCGCTGCTCGAGATCCTTCTCGTCAACCATGCTGGACCACCCCCATCACCTCGCGCAGCCGGCCCAGCGCGCGCGACAGGCGGGATTTGACCGTGCCGCGGGCGCAATCGAGGGCGGCGGCCATCTCCTCCTCGGAGAGGTCAAGGAAATATCGATACGTCAGCGCCAGCTGGTCGGGCTCCGCCAGCTGATGGATGGCATCCAGCAGCTCGGCTCGCTGCGCCCGCGCCTGGACCAGGACCTCGGGAGATAGGGCCGTATCCCCCGAGGCCCGGGCCTCGGCCGCCCGCAGCGCCAATCCGGTGCGCCGGGCGCTGGCACTGCGCCGGTTGCGGGCCTCGTTGGCCACGATCCGCAGCAGCCAGGGACGCCAGGGAGCGCCGGGGCGAAACCGGCCGAGCGCGTAGTAGGCCTTGATGAATGCCTCCTGGGCGGCCTCCTCCGCGTCCGCCTCCAGGCCCGCGATCTGATACGCCACCCGAAAGGCCACCTCCTGATAGCGCGCGACAAGTTCGGCGTAGGCGTTGACATCGCCCTGTTTCGTTCGTTCGACGAGTTCGGTGTCCTCCAGTGGCCGGCCCTCCACGGAGTGATCTTGCTACTTCACCTACAAGCGCAACGGCCGGGCGGTTCCCGCGCCCACCCCCACCCTGCCCTCCCCTTGAGAGGGAGGGAGATTCCTACTTTTCGTACTTGAATGAGACGTTGAGGCGCGTCCGGAAGCGGGCAATCTTGCCATCCTCAATGGTCATGTCCAGCTTGACGACCTCCGCCACCCGGAGATCCCGCAGGCTGCCGGCGGCGGTTTGCACCGCGCTGCGGGCGGCATCCTCCCAGGATTCCGCACTGACGCCGATGATGTCGGTGACCCGATACACGCTGTCTGCCATCTGTTCCTCCTTTCGATCCAATGGCGGTCGCCGTTACCATTGTCGTGCTCAGGTCCCACGCTGGAGTGGCCCGTCATGCCAGAGGCCGGGCCCACGGCCCGGCCTCCCATCAGCGCCGTCAGACGGCTGTCAGTCTTCGCTCTCGGCCGGCAGGACGGTGATGCTCCCGCTCATGCCGAACACAGCGCCCGTGGCATCATCGCGCGCGCCATGGAGGGCGCAGTAGAAATTGAAGGTCCCGGTTTTCGTAAAGGTGACGCCGAACGTCGTCGTCTGCTTCAGCGTGCTGAGCTGCGGGGCAAGGTTGAGGTGCCAGTAGTCGGCCTGGCTATCGGAAAAGAGAAATCCCGAGTTCAGCGCCGCGACCCCGTCATAGGCCTTGGGGTTCCCTGGCCCCGACGGGAAAATGGCCCCGATCGGACTCCTGGGGTTCGGTTCGGGACCGAAGGTGACGGTATGCGGGTCGTGAAGATCCCGGCTCCGGAACGTGAGTTTTTCGCCAACTCGAATGGTGATCGAACTCGGATAGAACTTGAGGAGCTGAACGACCCGGTCGCCGGCGCCGACCACCGCGCCGTCTTCCTCCTCAGCAGACTGCCGCGTAAACCTCGCGTCCAGCGCAGTGGCCCGCGCCGCGTCAGCCACGATCTGGCGGTGGGCCATGGTCTGGTACTCAGCGTCCGTCTTCGGGAGGGGTGAGCCGGTCGGAACCACCCGGATCACGCCGTGCATGAACTGGTGCAGCATGCACCAGTAGTGGTACGTGCCGGCCGGCAGGTTGGTTCCGATGGTGACGTCAAACGGGGTGGGCGGTGGTCCGCCGGGCCCGCCGCCGGGGTTGGGCGCGCTGGTGATAAAGGTCGTTGGCGTATCGAGCGCCGTCACGCCGTTCGGCGCGAAGAACGCTAGCACCGGAGCCGGGGGCGGATTGAAGGTGACCGTGTGAAACCCGGCAAAGGCAAACTCAACGGTGTCACCCGGATGGACCGTGATGTCCCTTGGATAGAAGCGGTTCTGCGACGTCAGCTGTCTAAAGTTCCCGCCACCGACCTGAACATGCCAGGTGGCACCAGCGGCGGAAGCGGTGACAGGCGGAACGACGCCCAGGCTGGCGATTGCCAGGGCAGCGCCAATTCCATACATCCGGAGACGGATGGCCAATCTGGTCATGTACCCTCCTCGCTACTCTCCGTAGCGGTCTTCTCTTACACCCGGTGACCGGGCCGCGGGTATTCTTAGCGAAAACTCACGCTAGGTCAAGGGACAAGCCGTTCAGGCCTGGAAAAGCCTTCGACCGTTTCGTATTCAGCCGGATTCGAGTCCAGCCTGGGCGAACAGGCGATCGAGGGCAGCCCGGCCCCGCCTCGCGATCTCGAGAGGGCCCTGCTCCCAGTAGGCGGGGTTGAACGTCTCCAGGCTCCAAGGGCCGCGGAACCCCAGTCGAGTGAGGTCGCGAACCAGCTCTGGCAAAGCGATCACGCCCTCGAGTGGCAGCACCCGATCCGCGTCTTCGAGTTCCCGCGGCGGCTTGGCCGGGGCGTCGTTGAGGTGAACCATCGCGAGCCGCTGGATCGGCAGCTCATCCAGGGAACGGCTGCCGCTGGCGTGCCAGTGGCAGGAGTCGAGCACCAGGTCCACGCCCTCGACCCCGGCGACCACCTCGGCCGCCAGCGCAGGCGAATTGATCGGACAGTCGGCAAAGCCCAGGAACTCGAAGGCGACCTTGACGCGTTGCTCGGCGGCCAGGTCTCGCGCCAGCACCAGCCCGGCCTCGATCCCGGCCAGCGCTTGCTGCGGCGAGAGTCCGGCGATCCGGGGTGGAACCGCCAGCAGGTAAGACGCCCGCAGCTCGCGGGTAATGCGCAGGCGTGGGCCCAGGTCTGCCCTCAGGGTGGGGGCATCGATGGCCCCGTCCGGATGCAGCGACAGGCGGACGCCGTTGAGGCTCCAGACCTCGCCATCCCGGACCGCCTTGGCCGCAGTGCGCACTTCGTCCGGACTGCCCAGCAGCCGCTCGGCCCGGGCTTCAATGCCGGCGAAGCCCGCCTGGCGCGCCACCCGAAGCGACCGGTCGGTCGCGGTGGTCATGATTGTGGCGCCGTTGAGGAAGACGGACGGACTCACTTCTCGCGGATCACGCCAAACGTCAGGCCGGCCACCATGTACCGGCGTCCGATCACCATCAGCAGCAAGGGCACGGTCATAGCGATCACCCCGGCCGCGGCCATGTCGTTCCAGATGATTTCGAACTGGGTCACGAGGCCCTGGACGCCGACCGGGAAGGTCTGCGAGTTCGGGGTCGCCGTCAGGATTAGAGCGAAGAGAAACTCGCTCCACGCAAACGTAAAGACGATGGTCGCCGCGGCCATCAGCCCCGGGCCGGCCAGCGGCAGCAGCACGCGACGGAACGAGGTCCATCGGTTGGCTCCGTCGACCAGGGCCGCCTCTTCGAGTTCGAGCGGGATCTCGGCAAGAAAGCCCTTGAGCATCCAGATGGCAAACGGCAAATTGAACAGGGAGTAGATGCCGATCAGTGCGATCGGTTGGTTGTAGATCTGCAGCGTGCGGACGATGGCGAAATACGGGACGACCACGGCGACCGGCGGCAGGAAGCGCAGGGAGAGCGCCCAGTTGAGGACCCCGACACGCAGGCTCGGCGGCACCGTCAGGCGGGTAATGGGGTAGGTGATCACCAGGCCGACCGCGAGCGTCACCAGGACGGTTGCGGCGCAAACGAGGACGCTGTTCTTGAGCAACACCCAGAAGCCGCGCTCGAAGAGGACGCTGTAGTAAGGCTGCAGGGTTGGGTGTCGCGGGAAGAGCGTGATCGACTGGTACAGCTCGGCTTTGCTCTTGAGCGAGGTCGCAATCAGCCAGTAGAGCGGGAAGGCATAGAGAAAACCGGCCACGCCGAGACCGGCAACGATCAAGATGAGGCGAATGGCGATGGCGGCCTGCCGGCTGCGCATCAGGCGCGCTCCAGAGGGAGGGCTCGGGTCACGAGGGAGTAGAGGATGCTGATCGAGACCAGGACCATCACCGCGAGCGCCGCTGCCTGCCCGCCGTCGAAAAATCTGAACTCGATTCGGTAGATGTAGAGGCTCAGCAGCTGGGTTGCTGTTCCCGGGCCGCCGCCCGTGAGGATGTAGACGTGGTCGAACACGCGAAGCACGTCGGCCACCCGAAAGAACAGGATCAGGAGAAAGAGCGGCCGCAGATAGTGCAGCTCGATGTAACGGAACTGCGTCCACCAGGTCGCCCCGTCGACCTGGGCGGCCTCGATCGATTCCCTGGGCACGGTCTGCAGCCCGGCAAACAGCACGAGATAGACAAACGGGGTCCATTGCCAGATGTCGACGCTCGCCACCGAGCCCATGGCGAGGGCCGGGACCCCGAGCCACTGGATCTCGGAGTGTGTGATGCCGACCGACTGCAAGACGTAATTGAGCACGCCATAGCCGGGCGCGTAGATCAGGCGTGCCACCACGCCGACCGCCACCGGCGGCACGACTAGCGGCAGCACGGCCAGCACGTATAGGGTCGCCCGCAGCCCAGCTTGCTTGACCGTGCGATGGACAAACAGGGCAAAGGCGAGGCCAAGGAGGATCTCGGTGGGAAGGACGATCGACGCGTACAGGCCGGTGGCGCGCAGCGCGTCGAAAAAGAGCGGATTGCCCAGGGCCCGCGTGTAGTTGCGCAAGCCGATCAGGGTGCCGTCGTCGGACGTGATCGACTGCCAGATGGCAATCACGAACGGGATCGTGACAATGAGGAACACGGTGCCGAGCGCGGGCAGGAGGATCCTGTAGGCCAGCCGCTCCTGGCGGCTCCGCCCGCCCCGCCCGGTCCTTCCCGGCTGGGTGCCGGTCGGGACCGGGAGTTCGGCGACCAGGTGGCTCACATCGTCAAATGTAGGACGGGTCGATCAGGAGGGGTAGCCAGCGTTCTTCATCACCGTGCGGATTTCGCTGGCCGCTTTCTGCATGGCGGCCTGCGGGGTCAGTTGCCCGGCCACCGCCGCGTTCATGGCCGTCCCATACGAGGTCTCGACGGCACCCCACTGGTCGGTGCGTGGCCGCCAGTTCGGCACGGCGGCGAAGGAGGCTGCGAGCGCCTTGAAGTATGGGTTCGCTGACGCCAGGGATGCATCGTTGAGGATGCTGTTGCGGATCGGGATGCCGCCCTGCGCGACGTAGTTGCGCATGTTGTCGGTCTTGAGCATCCACTTGATGAAGTCGGCCGCGGCCGCGCCGTTCTTCGAACCCTTGGGAATCCCGAGCAGCCAGTTGCCCATCATCCCCAAACCCTTGCCGCTGGGCCCCTGCGGAATCGGGATGTACGCGACCTTGCCCTTGACCTGGCTGACGCTCGGGTCCTCGACGATGCCCGTGATCTCGCCCGGCCAGACCGTCGACTGGTACGCCTGTCCGATGGCCATCAACCGCGACCGGTCGGCGGCGTCGGTGTTCTCCGGCCCCGGCTCGGCGTACTTCTTCAGTTTCCGGGTGAGGAAGTCCACCGCGGTGATCGAATCGCTGGAGTCGAGCTGGACCTTCCAGGTGTCGTCGAAGATGTTGCCGCCGAACGACCACAGGATGGGCAGCGAATCGCTGCTGACGGGGTTGGTCGCCTTGCCCCGGATGACGTAGCCGTAGAAACTTGCCGCGTTGTATTTCGCCGCGTTGCTGAGGACTTCGTCCCAGCTGGCCGGGGCCGCGGACTTGTCACTGCGGTACATGAACATCTCGACGTTACCGACGATGGTGATGCCGTACAGATGCGGCGACTTCCCCTGCTCGCTGGGCGGGACCGGGCCGTGTGGCGGCGGCCAGGTGCCCACGTCGTAGACCACGGTCGGAATGTCCGAGTCGCGCGTGAAGCCAAAGTTCGAGTCGAGCGGCTGCAGCGCGCCCATGGTGCCGAACTTCGGCATCCAGGGGTCGTCCATCATGCACAGGTCAAACGACGAGTCGTTCGCCTGGAAGGTGGTGACCAGTTTCGTGAAGAGGTCAGCGTAGGGGAATTCGACGACCTGCACCTCGATGCCGGTCTGGCTCTTGTAATTCCCGACCACTTTCTTCAGCGGCCCGTCCTCGTTGCCCTGGACGGCCGCAACGACCAGCTTGGAGGGCTTCGAGGACGGTGTCGCCGTGCCCGTCCCGCAGGCGGCCAGAATCGCGGGCAGGGACGAGAAGCTGGCCCCCGTGATGGCGGCCTGGATGACGAAGTCGCGCCGGGTGAGCCGATTCTTCATACGCGTACCTCCTCAACGAGCGAAAGAGCGCCCAGTGTTCGATGGGCGCCGTGCCCCATTATGCCGCTTGGGGCCACCAGTTTGAAACAATGAACACGAGCTAAGCCTGGTCGGGGTTGGGGACCATAACGTCGCGGACCAGCGCCGCCAGGTCCCCGCAGGCGGCGATGAACTGGCGAAGCGTGCGCAGCGTGGGCCCGAAGTGGTCGAACTCCTCGATGGCAAGGCCGTCCTCGGAGTAGGCGCGGCGGAAATCGGGGAAGTGCGCAAGGAGTTGCGAGACCACCTTCGGGTCGACCGGGTTGTCAATTCTCGGTTTCACCTCGATGTCGCTGGCGTTGAACCGCTTCTGCCAGGCATACGGCGGGGAGATGACCGCGTCCGCCCCGATCAGCTCGCTCCAGTGCATGTGGTTGCGGAATGCCGCGGAGAGGAGGCGCACCCGATAGCCGCGCTCGCGGAAGATGCCGTACGTCTTCTTGAACACGGCCACTCCGGCCCACTCGAGATAGCCGGGGTCGACCGAGAGGCCGTCTCGTTCCAGCAACACTTTCAGCCAGTCGTCCAGCCGGCCCACCATGATGGTGCACACCGGACCCATGGATGCGATGTCCTTGCCTTCCGCCTCGCGCCGCCTTAAGCCCCGCTCCAGCGCCTCGGCGACCGCGATGCACTGGGGGAGCGTGAAGCACACCGTGGCGTTGATGCTGATCCCGCGGTAGGTCGCTTCCTCGATCGCCGGGATGCCGGCCCGGGTCACCGGGATCTTCACGATCATGTTCGGGGCCAGGCGGCTGAAGTCGCCGGCCTGCTCCACGATGGCCCCGGTGTTTCGGAAATACCGGGGGTCGGTCTGGATGGAGAGGCGGCCGTTGCGCCCACCCTCCGCCGCGAAGATCGGCTCGAGCAGCTCCGCGGCCCGCACGGAGAGCTCCTCCACCAGGCGCCACCCGATCTCGTCCTCGGTGGCGGTCGGCATCTCCCGCAGGAGGCTCTCGATGCGCGGCCGCCAGGTGGCCATCTCTTTCTTGAGGACCGTGACCGCAATCACCGGGTTGCACGTCGCGCCGACGGCGCCGTGCTCCATGGAATAGGTGAGCTCTTCGATGGATGCAGAGTCGTTCCACAGACGGGTGGGGGTCGTCTGCGTCATCTGCTGGAGCGGGCTCTTGGACGTGACGCGCGTGTGGGGTACGGCCATACGACCTCTGCCTGAAAGTTAAGATTACCCCACCTCACGCAACTGGAGGGACGACGTGCGCCTGACGATGGCTCAAGCCCTGGTCCGGTTTCTGGCCGCGCAATATGTCGAGCGGGATGGGGTCGAGCACCGATTCTTTCACGGGTGCTTTGGCATCTTTGGCCACGGCAATGTGGCCGGCGTGGGCGAAGCGCTCTACGAGAACCGGGACCTGCTGACCTACTACCAGGCCCGCAACGAACAGGGGATGGTGCACGCGGCGGCCGGCTTTGCCCGGATGCGCAACCGGCTCTCGACCCTAGCGTGCACCACATCGATCGGGCCGGGGGCGACCAACATGGTGACCGGCGCGGCGCTGGCCACCATCAACCGGCTGCCCGTCCTGCTTCTCCCGGGAGACGGGTTCGCGTCGCACCGAGCGGATCCAGTCCTGCAACAGCTCGAGGTGCCGGGCCGGGGCGATGTCTTGGTGAACGATTGCTTCCAGCCGGTGTCGCGCTACTGGGATCGCATCACGCGCCCGGAGCAATTGATCCCGGCGGCACTGTACGCCATGCGCGTGCTGGCCAGCCCGGCCGAGACCGGAGCCGTCACCCTCGCCCTGCCGCAGGATGTGCAGGCCGAAGCCTTCGACTATCCGGAGGCATTCCTCGAACGGCGAGTCTGGGCCATCGCCCGTCCGCTGCCGGACCCGACGGCGCTGGATCGGGCGGCCCGGCTGATCCGCGCTGCCAAGCGGCCGCTGATCGTGGCCGGCGGCGGAACCATCTACGCCGAGGCCACCGAGGTGCTGCGCCAGCTGGTGGCCGCCACCGGTATGCCGGTGGCGGAGACCCAGGCCGGCAAGGGCTCGCTGGCCTACGATCACCCCGCCAACCTGGGAGCCATCGGAGTCACCGGCACGTCGGCGGCCAACCAGGTGGCGGCGGAGGCCGACCTGGTGATCGGCGTGGGGACACGCTGGACGGATTTCACCACCGCCTCCAAGACCGCCTTTCAGCACCCCGAGGTGCGCTTTGTCAACGTCAACATCGCCCACTTCGATGCCGCCAAACTCGGCGGGCTGGCGCTCACCGGCGACGCCCGGGCGGCGCTGGCCGCCCTTCCGGAGCGGCTCGCCGGGTATACGGTGGAGCCCGCGTACCGCGAGCTGGTTAGCCGCCTGCACCAGGAATGGGACGCCGAGGTGGAGCGCCTCTATACGCTCGGCCACCGACCGCTGCCGGCCCAAAGCGAGGTGATCGGGGCCGTGAATGCGGTGGCGGGCCCCAAGGACGTGGTGGTCTGCGCGGCCGGCTCCATGCCCGGCGAGCTGCATAAGCTCTGGCGCACGCTGGACCCCAAGGGCTATCACGTGGAGTACGGCTACTCCTGCATGGGCTACGAGATCGCGGGCGGGCTGGGAGTCAAGATGGCAGCGCCGGACCGCGAGGTCTACGTGCTGGTCGGCGACGGATCGTACCTGATGCTCAACTCCGAAATCGTGACGGCCATCCAGGAGGGGATCAAGCTGACCATCGTGGCGGTCGACAACCACGGCTTCAACTCCATCGGCGGGTTGTCCCGCTCGCTGGGCACGGACGGCTTCGGCACCCAGTACCGATTTCGCAAGGACGGCTCCCTTGGGCTCGATGGCGAAGCGTCACCGGGGGCGACGTTGCCGGTCGACCTGGCGGCTAATGCCCAGAGCCTCGGGGCTCAGGCGCTCCGCGTGCGCTCGATCGACGACCTGACCCGAGCGCTGCGCGACACCAAGAAGATGGACCGGACGGTGGTCATCGTGATCGAGGTCGACCGCTACGCCGCCGTGCCAAACTACGAGAGCTGGTGGGACGTCCCGGTGGCCGAGGTATCCACCGTCGAGAGTGTCCAGCAAGCCCGTCGCGCATACGACAAAGCACGGCAGCGCGAGCGCCGCTTCACCTAACTACTCAGACCTTCTTCCAGTCCATCAGCCAGGCGTGGTCGGGGTCGGTGGTGAAGAGCCACTCCCGGACGGCGCCGGCCATGGCGTTGAGGTAGTAGCAGTCGTAGCCGGGCGCCGCCGAGACAACGTGGTAGCCGCGCGGCACGAGGACGAGCTGGTCATGGCGGGGCCGCAGCGCCAGGTCCAGGCTCCGGTCGGCGGTATAGATCCCCTGGAAGGCGAAGCCCTGCTCGGGCCGGATTCGATAGTAGTAGAGCTCCTCCAGGGCGCGTTCGCGCGGCGGATCGTCGGTGTCGTGCTTGTGCGGGGGGAAGGTCGACCAGTGACCGGCGGGCGTGAAGACCTCCACCAGGATCAACCGGGCCGCCAGGTCCTGCTCGGCCACGATCCAGTGGATACGCCGTTCAGTGACGCCGGACCCCCGCGTCTCAACCCGCACGTCAGCCGGGCGGATCAGGCGGGGCCGCAGCTCGGACTGTGCCGGCGCGGAGACGATGGCCAGGTCGCAGGGGCTCACCGCCCGCAGGTCGTATGGCACCCCCGGAGGCAGCAGTACGGCAAAGGGCTTGCCGTCCCAGACGTCTACGCGTCCGCCGACCGTTCCAAAGCCCTCGACGGTGGCCCGCCCTCCCAGCCAGATGAGCGCGGTCTCTTCGGCCTTGGTGTGAGCGGCCAGCCTGGCCCCCGCCGCCAGATGGACGGTCTTGAACGACAGGTACTGCCAGCCCGCGCTGTCTGGGGTGACGCCCTCGGCAGCGTTTCGCACCGGGTCGAACGGGCGCACGGTCATGCCTCAGACCCCGTGGGCACGCAGGAATGCCCGGTTACGGACTTGATCGCGCGCTGCGCGGTCCGCGGGATCACTGGGGTCCGGGATGGTGTCCTGCTCCACCACCAGCCAGCCCTGATATTGGCGACGCTTAAGGCCCTCGAGGACGCCCTCGACGTCCAGGTCTCCCTCCCCCAGCGGGTAGAAGGCGCGCCGCCGCCAGACCTCCATCATGGGCGCCTGCTCTCGAACGATGGCATCGACAACCGACAGCCTGACATCTTTGAGGTGCAGGTGATTGATCCGCCTGCCCCAGTCGCCGAGGGCTTGCACGGGGTCGCCGCCGCCCAGTAGCAGGTGACCGGTATCGAGACACAGGCCGATCTCGGTGCGACGCAGCAACTCCTCGATCTCCCAGGGCGCCTCCACGTACGTGCCGGCGTGATGGTGGAAGGTTGGTTCATAGCCGCGGCGGCGACAGGCCTCGAGGGCGCCGGCGACGCCCTCTGCCAGCCGCGCCCAGCCAGCGGCGTCTAACCCCAGCGCTCGGTCGCGCTGAGCCTGGCCCGGCGTAGCGCGGCGCGCGTCCGAGCCCGCATCGGCCAGGGTCGGTCGGGGAGGCGGCGCACCGTCGGCGCGTGATCCCGCCGCGTCGAAGATGTCCAGCAGGGCCTCCAGCTCAGCGATCGCCCCCGGCACTGCGTCGGGCTGGCTAAAAGGGAGCGCGACGTAGCCACCGGCCAGTCGCAGATGTCGGTCGGCCAGACGGCTGGGCAGCTCGTCGACGGTTCCCAGGTATCCCGGCGGACCGAGGTCGATCCCGTCATAGCCCGCTTGCGCGACGGCATCCAGGACGGCCGTGCCGGCCGGGACGTTCGGGTTGACGCCAACCGTGACCTCGAAAGCGCCGAAGCTGACCGGCGCGTTGGCCACCATCACGCGAGAGTTTCGGTGCTCGTCCGTCACGGTGTTTTCGCTAGCGAGTTGACCTCGCTTCGAGGTCGGAGTATAGTCGCCGGTTGAACTTTGGCCAATCGACGCGTGCGGGTCGGCGTGGTGGGGTGTGGGTTGGTGGCCCAGGTCATGCACCTCCACTATCTGCGCGAGCTGGCAGACCGCTTCGAGATCGCGGCCATCTGTGACCTCTCCCCCACCGTCCTGGAGCGGGTGGGACAAGAGTATGGCGTGGCGCGGCGATTCACCGACTGGCGGCAGCTGCTGGCCGAGCCGCTGGACGCGGTCCTGGTGCTGACCTCGGGCAGCCATGCGCCGATTGCGATCGCCGCCGCCGAGGCCCGCCGGCACGTGTTCATCGAAAAGCCCATCGCGTTGTCGGAGACGGAAGGCCGGGAGATCATCGAGGCCGGCCGCAAAGCCGGCGTTCACCTGATGGTCGGGTACATGAAGCGCTACGACCCGGCCGTCGAGCGCATGCGGGAGGAGCTACCGGCATTCACGGACCTCCGGGGCGTCATCACCACCACTCTGGAGTCGCCCTTTCGACCCTACGTGAGCCACTATCCGCTGGTCACCGGGACCGACGTGGATCCGGCAGCGCTGCGGAGTCTGCAGGCCGACGACGATCGACGAGTCGGGCTGGCCATCCCCACCGAAGACCCCCTGGTCCGGCGCGTATACCGGCGATTTCTGCTGGACAGCCTGGTCCATGACCTCAACTTGGTGCGCGGACTGCTGGGCGAGCCCGATCACCTCGAGTACGCCCGGCTGGCGGAGGAAGGGGTGGTCGCCGTCTTCGCCTTCGGAAAAGTGCGCTGCGTGATGCACTGGGTCAACCTCATGGACGGCATGGCCCGCTACCGGCAGGAGTTCGCTTTCTACAGCCCCAGCCGGCGAGCCACGCTGGTGTTCCCCTCGCCCTTCCTGCGCAGCATGCCCACCCAGCTCGTACTCGAGGCTGGCGCCAGTGACGGATCGAGGGCCTGGCAGACGGTGGAGACGGTGTCCTACGAGGAAGCGTTCAAACGGGAGCTGGTGGAGTTCTATGACTGCATCGCCGCCGATCGCGAACCCCGCACCACGGCCGCGGATGGCGTGCGCGACGTCGCGCTCTGCCAGGCGTTGGTGACGGCGCATCTCAACGGCGCCGCGATGGCGCTCCCAGCGACCTGATCGGCGTACCGGCCCAGGCGGTGGCTCGGGATTCTCTGCGATATCCTCACTCCACCATGAGACAGCTGATCACCACCGCAGGACCCCTGACCGAACCCACGCCGGAGGCCCTTGCCACATCCTTGCGCGTGGGTGACCAGGGATTCTGGTTGGACATTGAGCAGCCGGACGACTCCGACTACGCCCTCCTGCAGGACACGTTCGGCTTCCATCCCCTGACCCTGGAAGACATCCGGCACCAGAACCAACGCCCGAAGCTGGAGGACTACGAGGGCTACGCCTTTGTGGTTCTCTTCACCGCCGACTGGGAGGGAGGTGACGTGCGGATCCGCGAACAGCACCTCTATCTCTCACGGCGCTATGTGGTCTCCGTGCACCTCGAGCCATCCCCTGAGCTAGCGGAGCTGCAGAGCCGCATTCGTTCCACGCCTGAGCTGACCCGGCGGAGCCTGTCGTTTCTCTTCTACCTCGTGGTCGACAAGGTGGTCGACGGCCTGTTTACCGTCCTCGAGGCAATCGATGACGAGACCGACGCACTTCAGGACAGCATCGTCCGGCGGCCTACGGATGAGGCCCTAAGTCAGATCTACCGCCTGAAGCGGGCAGTGGTCGGGCTGCGCAAGAATCTCGGCGCGCAGCAGGACCTATTCCAGCGCCTGACGACAGGCTCCCTGGCGGAACCGGACATGACCGTCTATTTCCGGGATGTCTACGATCACATCGTTCGTCAACACGAGACGGTCGACTCGCTACGTGATCTGCTGACCAGCGCCATGGACGTCTATCTCTCCACCGTCTCCAACCGGTTGAACGACGTCGTGCGCCGCTTGACCGTCATTGCGACGCTCTTCATGCCCCTGACCTTCATCACTGGGTTTTTCGGCATGAACTTCAGCTGGCTGGTGAGCCACATCACCGGTGCCGGCACGTTCGCCCTTGGCATGGGCCTCATGCTGGCCACAGTGGCCGCTCAATTTGTTTACTTCCGCCGCCAGGGCTGGGTGTAGCGCCCACTCGTCAGGGGGGCGGAAAGCGCAGAACTCGTACCTTCGATATCCGCCATGATCGTCCACCAGAGCCTGCCGTCGCTGCCCCGAATCTCGCGCAGCGGGCGAGCGTCCAGACGGCGCAAGCGATCCATCTCGTCCGGGCTGTCCGTGCTGATGTCGATGTGCACCCGGTTCCTGACACCTTTGGGTCGGGCACACGGTTGAACCAGATGCGCGGGCCTGTGCCCGGCGGTGGCTCGCTAACCACGTCTACCCCCACGGCGATGGGTCGGTTCGCACCGACCACGTCGTGCGCTGGTGGGGTCTCCCGGTGCTGCAGCTGCACTACCGCATCACCCGGCTCCAGGACCAGCGCGCCGCCTAGGGCCGGGCTGACTTCGCGGGAGAACGTCAATGGACGCTGGTGGGGGTCAGTTGGGGCGGCGGCCCGAGGCATCCGTGGCGGCGACCTTCGTAACTCGCAGGGGAACGGCGGCCAGCTCCTGGCCGTCCACGAGGATGGTGAACGTGTGTTCGCCGGCGGTGCGCAGCTGCACGCCCTGGAAGTTGAGCACCGACTGGAAGGTCACCGGCGACGTCGGGGCCTGCAGATTCCGCTGGGGATTCGCCTCGATGGTCATCACCTGGAGGAAGGGGGCGCCGGTGCTGTCCTGGGCGTGGATTTCAATCGGGTAGGTGCGGCCTGTCTCAGTGGCCGCGAACTGCAAATTCATGACCAGCGAGAGGTGCGGGTGACGCGCCGGCAGAACCGAGGCATAGATGGTGTCGAAGCCACCGCCGAGCACGTAGATCTTGCCGTCAGGATGCGCCAGCGCGAAGTCGGCCAGGAAGGCGAATTGGAGCTTCACGAAGCCTCCGGGGACGAGATGGCCCGGGTCGATGTGGTGCGGACGAGGTCAATGGTACTGGCTGACCGGCTGGCATTGGTCCCCCCACTAGGATGACTCTGGTGGACCGACTTCCGTACGCGGTCATGGAAGCCGCGGTGATCGTCCTCTTCGCCGGCTACGCGCGATTCGCGTGGCGCACCGGCGGCCGGCGCCGCCTGCTGGAGCTGGTCAGCGCCGTCCCCTATGGGTTGCTGCTGGAGCAGGGCGACATCACCATCTTTGGCACCTATGCGTACAACCAGCACTTTCTGCTGAGGCTGGGCGCCGTGCCGCTGGTCATCGCCCTGGCCTGGGCCATGATCATCAACTCGTGCATGTTCATCTCCGACGCCTTCGGCGTTTCGCCCCGGTTGGCCCCCTTCACCGACGCCATCCTGGCCATCATCCTGGACCTGTCCTTCGACGCCATCGCCATCCGGCAGGGGCTGTGGCACTGGAAACTCGGCCTCACCCAGGGGTTCTTCGGCGTGCCGGCCGGCAACTACTATGCCTGGCTGTTCGTGGCCTTCGGGTTCAGTGCCTGGACCCGCCTGAACCGAGGAACGGATCGGCGGCAGCCGGCGATCTGGCGCCAGCTGCTCGTCCCGGTGCCGGCCTATGCCACGCTCCTGGCTGCCCTGGTACCGTTCATCCTCCTGGAGAAGGCGTTCTTCAATCGTCCTGGTGGCGGCTTTCCTACCTTCATTGCCATGCTGGCCCTCTTTACTATCCTGGGCGGTCGGCCGCTGCTGCGGCGGCCCCCGGCCCTGCCGGCCGTGTGGGCCATGCCGCTGCTCCCCCGGCTGGCGATGCACGCCTACTTCGTCGGCTCCGGCGTGCTGCTCGGCATCTTCTGGCGGTTTCCGGTTCTGCTCGCCGCATCCGTGAGCATGCTGGTCGTCGACCTGTGGGTCACCGGGCGCCGGCCGGACCCGGCGGTGCTTGACAATTCCGCGGTCGCGTAAGAAGTTCAGGAGGTCGTCGATGGCTCCGCAGATCGTTCGCATCTGGAAGGGGTACGGGGAGGCCGCCGGGGTCGATCGCTACTGCCGCGAGCACTTCCCACACTCGGTCCTCCCCCAGCTCCGCGCGATCGACGGCTTTGTCGGGGCAAAGGTGTTGACGCGAGCCGGACAAGGCGAAACCGAGGTGGTCGTCGCCACGCTGTGGGACTCGATCGGCTCCGTGAAGGCGTTCGCCGGTGAAAACTACGAACACGCGGTGGTGGAGCCGGTGGTTCGTGAACTTCTGAACCGCTTCGACGATCGCGTCACGCACTTCACCGTTGCCCTCGACGCCCAGTAGCTCAGGGCGATAGGAAGCGCGAGCCAACGACGGTCAGCTCCACCGTGCCCACCCGGTCGGTGCGCAGGACAGTCGCCAGGTCGAGGTCGCGCAGGAAGTCGCGGGCGGGCAACCCGTCGCGGCTCTGGTTGGCCACCTGGACGACTGCCACGTCGCCGGCTCGAGCGGGCGTCCAGGCTTCGGGCCCGCCGTCGAGGAAGATCGCGGCGCGGATCTGGGCCGGGTAGCTGACCCAGCCCGTGTCGGGTGGGACGATGGCCAGCGCCGCGCCTTTAGCGTTCACCAGCCAGGTCCGGCCATCCGCAGCCAGCCGAAGGGTGACGCCGTCGATCACGGGCGGCATGGTATCGGCGCTTATGGGAATGCCGGCCTGGCGGGCAGCATTGACGGTGGCCAGCAGTGCCGGGCTCCACGCCGCCGAGTCGGCCACCAGCACCTGCGCGATAGCGAACCGCCGCATCACCGCTGACGCAGCCCCCACCTCGGCCCGGCGGCCATCGGTCAGGATCCACAGCCTGAGCCCGCGCGCCGTCGGCGGCAGCACGCGCCCCACGGCCTGGGCAAACCGGTCGGGGTCCGGGCCGGCATCGAAGAGGATCTGCTGGCCGCCCGCGGTCCGGATCAACACGCCCGAACCGGTGCCCACGTCGAGGGCATAGACATGCACCTTGCCGTCGGGCTGAA
>VBID01000102.1 GCA_005880615.1 Chloroflexota bacterium | reverse complement strand
GCGATCCGATCCGCGGACAGGGCGGTCGGGTAGATCGCGACCTCGTCGATGAGCGCGTTGGTGAAATGCCCGTCTGGCCGGCGGCCTATGGTCAAGGGATCATTGGTCTGTTTGGGGACGGCGGTGACGCTGAGGCTGCTGTCCAGCTTGCCGTTGATATAGAGCTTCGCGGTCGTTCCGTCGTAAGTCGCCACCACGTAGTACCAGGAATTCAAGGCCAGCAGCTGCAACGAAGTGACCGTCGGGCCAACGTCTGCCGTCACCCGGAATTCCAGCTGGCCATTGTGGTGGCTGTTGAGCAGCTGGAACCAGCCGCTGCCCGCGTCGCCGCCGGGAGCGACGTTTTTGGCCACGTAGACGCCGTATTCCATGTCGGTCGTCTTCTTGATCCACAACTCGATCGTCACGGTGTTGACCTGCAAGCTGGCTGAACTGGGCACGCTGGCCGCGCCGCTCTTGTCATCAAAGGCGACCGCGGTGTCCCCATCACCGGCAATTGCACCCGGCTGCCCGAGCTTGAAGCCGCCCTGATAGACACCGTTGTTTCCATGGCTCGATTGGTCAGTCATGGTGGTGCCAGTGGTCTCTCCCATCCGCCAGTAGCCGACCGGTCCATCGCTCAGGACCGCGGCGATGTAGGTAGGGGCAATGGTCGGGCTCGCCGGCGTCGCGACCGTGATGGGCCCGCAGCCCGACCCGGCCAGCGCCATCAGTACGAGCGGGACCGCCCTCCTCACCAAGATTGAGACGCAGCCAGCCCGAACCCCTTGCAGGAACTGGCGAATTCAAATCGTGACGGTTGGGGACTGGTGTCGGTTCGCGATAGCGCCTAGAGATCCCCAATCCAGTCGGCCGCGCGGGGGAGGGCATGGTGTCCCTTACTGGGTCGCAGGTGCTGGATGCGGCGCAGATCCTGCTCCCGATACAGGCGGGCCCGGCGGATGCCCTGTCGGTAACTGTTGACCACTCCCCGACTGACGTAGGCGTAAAGGGTGGTCGGCTTGACGCCCAGCAAGCTGGCGGCTTCGGTCGCGGTCAGGTAGGGCTCGCCCTGGATCTGGATCATCAGTCAATATATAGCATGTGAAATCAACTTAAGTCTATAATAGCCTCGTGCTCGATCGGTCCGAGCCCAATCTCCGCCGCGACGACTTCCCGTACACGCGCGTCCCGCCATTGCGCTTTGAGCCAAACCCGGTTCCCATGGCCCTGCCAGCCCAGATCTGGATCACGGATACCACCTTCCGCGACGGACAGCAGGCGCGTGCTCCCTACTCCCCGGAGCAGATCGTGGACCTGTATCGACTGCTGGCCGAGCTGGGGCCCGGCGTGATTCGCCAGACGGAGTTCTTCGCCTACACTCCCGCCGACCGGGAGGCCATCGCCGCCTGTCGCGCCCTGACCGGCCCGGAGGTCACTACCTGGATGAGGGCCTCCCTGCAGGACCTGCCCGCGGTGATAGCCACGGGCGTACAGGAGACAGGCATCCTGCTGTCGGCGTCCGACTACCACATCTACCTGAAAATGAAGAAGACCCGGCGGCAGGTGCTCGATGACTACGTCGCCCTTGTCCAAGCCGTACTGGACGCTGGGCTGCGTCCCCGCTGCCACCTGGAGGACCTGACCCGGGCCGACCTGGATGGATTCGTGGCCCCCCTGGTGGCCGCTCTCCAGGAGCTGGAGCGGAAGGCCGGGGTGCCGATCAAGTGGCGGCTCTGCGACACCATGGGATTTGGTCTTCCCTGGCCGGAGGCGGCGTTGCCGCGCGGCGTGCCAAGGCTCGTGCAGTGGTTCACGAAGACGCTCGGGGTACCGTCGGCCCAGCTGGAGTGGCATGGGCACAACGACTTCCACCGGGGTGAGGTCAATACGGTGGCGGCCTGGCTGTACGGCTGTGCGGCGGCCAACGGGTCGCTCTTCGGGTTTGGCGAGCGGACCGGCAATCCGCCGCTGGAAGCGCTGATCATCGATTACCTGGGGCTGCGCGGCCAGGACCCGCGGGTCGACCCTCGGGTGATCACGCGCGCCGCGGCGTACTTCCGAGATCACCTGGGGACGCCGCTGCCTGCCAATTACCCATTCGCCGGGGCGGGCTTCAATGTCACCAGCGCCGGCATCCACGCCGACGGGTTGCTGAAGAACGAAGAGATCTACAACATCTTCGACACCCGGGCCATCCTGGATCGGCCGCTGGGGATCACCGTGAATGACCGTTCCGGGCTGGCCGGCATCGCCTACTGGGTCAACACCACCCTGCGGCCGGCAAACGGGACGGCAGTCTCCAAGGACGATCCTCGGGTGGCGGCCATCCATGTCGAGGTCCAGCGGCAGTACAGTGCCGGGCGGACAACGGGGTTCTCGCCAGACGAGATGGTGCGGCTCGCCGAACGGGTGGGCCTGCCCTGACTCCCGGCTAGCAAGCAACCGCTTCCGTCCAAGTTGAACGTTCGATGGATGTGCCGCCGGTGGAAAGCTCCGCCGGACTCCCAGCGGCCCCACCGCCGCGTGGGTTCCGAGTCAACCGTTGGGCCATGGCCGCCGGCCTGGGGGGAGCTGCGGTCTTGGGCCTGGCAGCCGCGGCCATCGCGGTGTCGCTGGCCCTCAAGCCAGCCACGGCCATCGATCGAATGGTGCCCGCCAGCATGGATGGGTACGTGGCTGCCTATCTCGACCCCTCGCTGAGCCAGAAGCTGAACCTGCTGGGGCTTGCCCACCACTTCCCTGACCTGAAGACCGATGCGGACATGACCTCGGCCGTTGACCGGTATCTAGACCAGGTGTTCGCCACCTCCGGCCTCGCCTTCAGCAGGGACATCCGTCCATGGCTGGGACCACAGATGGACTTCATCGTCAGGGGAGAGGGCGCGGGCCAGGTCCAGACGGCCCCGGCGGTGGCCGTCCTGCTGGTCGCGAAGGATGATGCGCGGGCCAAGGAAGCCCTGGCCAGGCTGCGCGGCGGCTCGCTCGGGCGGCCGATGGCCTGGAGCGATGAGACCTACCGGGGCATCGCGATCAGCGTCGGGAAGCCCACCGGCGAGTCGGTCCAGCAGCCGATCGTCTATGCCGTCGTGAACCACACGGTGATCCTGGCCACCACCGATCCGCTGATCAGGGAGATTATCGATGCCGACGCCGGCAAGACGCCGCGCTTGATGGACAGTGTCGACTTTCGCGCTGCGCTGCGGCGCGTCCCCGCCGACAAGCTGGTCTTCGCCTATGTGAACGGACAAGCGGCGGCCCGCAGCCTCACGAGCCAGCTGGCCGGGTCGAGCCGGAATCCGCTGGGCGCTAGCCTGCCTCATTTCGACCAGCTGGCCGCCACCCGGACGATAGCCTTCGCGCTGGTGGCCAAACCAACCGGACTGCTAACGGATCTCGAGGTGCAGGTCGACCCGTCGCGCCTCGATGCCGCGGCCCGCGCTGCGCTGAGCGCCTCCGGCAATGCCGCCTCCATGGCAGGATGGATCCCCAAGCGCGCTTACGGCTTCGCCGCGACCGCCACGCTCAAGGCCTCGCTCAGCGCGCTGGTGGAAAGCTTCAAGTCGGACCAACAGGCGGCCCCGCAGCTTCAGGAGTATGGAATCACCGGACCGAACGGCGTCCTGGCGCGCTTGACAGGGGAGGCCGCCATTGAAGCCGAACCCGGCCGGACGCGCTATCCGGGAGCAGCCGTCCTGATTGGGACCACCGACCCATCTGGCATGGAACGCTTCTTGCAGCGGCTGGTGGAGGCCATCGCCCCCCTGAGCGCCGGCCTGACGCG
>VBID01000101.1 GCA_005880615.1 Chloroflexota bacterium | reverse complement strand
ACGATGCCAGCAGCACCCAGCAGGTGGTGACCAACTATCAGAACCTGATCACGCAGGATAAGGTGGCGCTGGTGTTCGGACCCTTCAGCAGCCTGCTCACCATCCCGGCCTCCACCGTGACCGACCGCTACGGGTACGCGTTCCCCGAACCGGCGGGCGGAGGCCCGAAGGTCTTCGAACGCGGCCTGCATTCCATCTTCTTCGTGCAGCCGGCCGCCGTCGAGGACAACCTGGTGAGCTATACGAAGTGGCTGTTGTCGCTGCCCGCGGACCAACGCCCCAAGACCGTCGCCTACGCGACGGAGGACGATCCCTTCACCCAACCCCAGATCGACAAGGCCAAGACCCTGCTGGAAGCCGGCGGCATCACGACCGCGTCGTACAAGGTCTATCCGGCCGAAGCGACCAGCTGGGATCCGCTGGCCCTGCAGGTGGTTAACTCCAAGGCCGACGTGGCCATCCTGGGAACCCAGGAGCCCGATGGGGTGGCCTTCATCAAGGTGTTCCAGCAACAGCACTACAACCCCAAGTCACTGGTGGAGACGACTGGCCCGGACCAGGGGAAGGATTTCAGTGACAAGGTCGGAAGCGCCAACACGGAGGGGATCATGGTCCCGGCCGGGTGGACGCCGGATGCCAAGGCCTATGGCAACGACAAGTTCGTGACCGAATTCGTCGCCAAGTTCGGCGGGAAACCGGGCGACATCAGCGCCGATTCGGCCGAGGCCTACAGTGTGGGCCAGGTGGTGGATCAGGCCGCGAAGAAGGCCAACAGCATCGACAACAAGGCGCTGATTACCGCGCTGCACACCGGCACCTATCAGACCATCCAGGGTCCGATCTCCTTCGACGGCGTCGGGAAGCCGCAGGGTGTGGCGGGCGTCTACATCGAACAGTGGCAGAGCGGACAAGCCATCTTCGTGTACCCGCCGACCGTCGCTTCGGCCAAGCCGGAATACCCGAAGCCGAACTGGCCGTAAGTAAGCCCGAATTCACCGAATCGAACTTGCATCTTGGGCGCGGATGTGGCCTGAGCCCGAGGCCGCCGGAACAAACTCGCATCTTGGGCGCGGATGCGGCCGATCCGGGCGTCGTCTCCTGCGCGCGCTCGGTCACGCACCAACGGGTGCGCTCCCTCGCGTGCTCGTCGCCTCCTTCGGCTCGGCACGCCCCGCATCCCAATCTGCGTCGTCCGATCGGTGGATCCGGGCTAAGCCTCGAGGGACGGTGACCCGTCGGCCCCGTCCCTCGCGCGTACCCTTGACCCAGCGATGACCCTTGTCCTGGAGGCGGCGGTGCTCGGCATCCTGACGGGCGGCGTCTACGCCTTGATGGCATCGGGCCTGACGCTGATCTTCGGCGTGATGCGCATCATCAACGTCGGTCAGGGCGCGCTCGTCATCCTGGGCGCCTACCTGAGCTTTGTCCTCTTCCGCACCTGGCATGTGGATCCCTTTCTCAGCCTGATCGTGACCATGCCGGTCATGTTCGCCCTGGGCGTCGCGCTGCAGCTCATCTTCATCCGCCCGCTTACCACCGACCGGGAAGCGCTCTCGGTGCTGGTGACCTACGCCATCGCCCTGGGGATCGAGGGGATTCTCGGGTACATCTTTTCGACCAACTACGTCCAGCTGCGGGCCTGGTACGAGACGGCGAGCTTTGCCATCGTCGACTTCCACATCACCTACGTGTACGTCTTCGGCTTCCTGCTCTGCCTGGCCATCCTGGGCGCGCTCTTCCTGATGCTCTACCGCACCACCTTCGGCGCCGCCATTCGCGCGACCATGCTGAACCGCACCGCGGCCCAGCTCATTGGCATCGACGTCGACCGCGTCGCCGCGCTCGCCTTCGGGATCGGTATGGCCACGGCGGCGGCCGGCGGTGTGGTCTTCGGGATCACGAATGCCTTCAACCCGGGCAGCCACTACGACCTGATCTCGCGGCTGCTGACCATCATCGTGCTGGGCGGGCTGGGGAGCCTGCGCGGAGCGGTCATCGCCGCCCTCATCATGCTGGTGACCGAGGACATCACGGCGGTGGTCGTCTCGCCGGTGTGGGCCAGCTTCGCCTTCTTCGTCATCCTGGTAGCCGTCCTGATCGTGCGGCCGCAGGGGCTGTTTGGCCTCCGGGTCCGGGACCGGATATGACCACGGTGCTGAGGCTGCCGGCGCTCAAGCCGGCCGGTCTGGGGCTGGCGCTCGCCGCGGCGCTCGTGGTGCCGCTGATTTCGGACCCGGGGACGGCGAGCATGGCGGTCTTTATCACCATGTACGTCGGGCTGGCCACCGCCTGGAACATCATGGGCGGCTACACGGGCTACATCTCGCTTGGCCATGCGGCCTTCTTCGGCTTCGGCGCGTACACGCTCGGACTTTTCCTGGTGCACCTTGGCCTCCCGGCCGGGTATGAGCCGTTCCTGTTGGTGCCGGTCGCGGGAGCGCTGACGGCGCTGCTGGCCGCGCTGATCGGCTGGATCGCGCTGCGCACGCGGGCGGCGACCTTCGTGATCGTGACCATCGCCTTCATGTTCATGCTCCAGCTGCTGGCCGAGAACCTGGTGAACCTGACCGGCGGCGGCGCGGGCCTGGGGCTTCCGGTGCCCACCTGGGGCGGGGACTTCTTCGCCATCCCCTTCTACTACGCCATGCTGGCGCTGGCCATCCTGGGGGTCGCGGTCTCCTGGGTGATCCGCCGATCGAAGTTCGGTCTGGGCCTGCTGGCGATCCGCGACGACGAGGACAAGGCCCTCGCAGTTGGCGTCCCCACACGGGCGTTCAAGCTGGCGGCGTTCGTGATCAGCGCGGCGCTGGTGGGGATGATCGGCGGCGTCTACGCGTACTTCATCACCTACATCTATCCGCAATTCGTCGTCGATCCGCTGATCGGGATCTCCATGGTGCTCATGGTCTTCTTCGGCGGCCTCGGCACGCTCAGCGGACCGGTCCTGGGGGCGATCATTCTGGAGTGGTCGCAGCTGCAGTTCGCTTACCACTTTGGCGCCAGCCGCCTCTACCTCATCTTCTATGCCGCCGTCTTCTTGCTGGTCATCCGCTTCCTCCCTAGAGGCGTGGTGCCATCGCTCGCCGACCTCGTCGCCCGCCGCCGCCACAGCCGCGCAGCCGGGCCGCCCGGGCCAGCCAGGGATTCCGCTGGGCCGCCGCCGGTCTCGCAAGGGTTGGCCTGGCCATGAGCCTGCTCGAGATCGCACACCTGGGCAAGCGCTTCGGCGGTGTGGTAGCGGTGGACGACTGCTCGCTCTCCGTCGCCGCCGGCAGCATCACCGGCCTAATCGGTCCCAACGGCTCGGGCAAGACCACGGTCTTCAACCTGGTCACCGGCTTCATTCCGCGGGACCGTGGCGACGTAGTGTTCAAATCGCAGTCGATCGCGGGGCTCCCACCGGACCAGATCTACGGCCTCGGCATCGGGCGCACCTTCCAGCTGGCCCGCATTTTTCCCCGGCTGACCACCCTGGAGAACATGCTGGTGCCGGTCCGCCGCGCTGGCTGGCGGGCCTTGCTCTCCCAACGGCAGTGGAGCCACGAGCAGGACCGGGCAATGGAAATGCTCGAATCCATGGACATCAGCCAGGTCGCCGGCACGCTGGGCGGCGCACTGTCGTATGGACAACGCAAGCTCCTGGAGCTGGCCGCGGTGATGATGGCGAGGCCGGAGCTGGTGCTACTGGACGAGCCCGCCGGCGGCGTCAACCCGGTGGTGCTGGAACGAATCGCGGACCACATCCGGCAGCTCAACGGGCAGGGCGTCACCTTTCTGCTGGTCGAGCACAACATGGGCTTCGTGATGAAGCTCTGCCACGCGGTCGTCGTCCTGCACCAGGGCCGGGTGATCGCCACCGGCAAACCCCACGACGTGCGGGCGAATCGGGCCG
>VBID01000012.1:13466-20604 GCA_005880615.1 Chloroflexota bacterium | reverse complement strand
GTCTTCAGGCGGTAAGCCCATCGGCCATCCGTGATATGTGCCTCTCTCGAACGACTGCCCGATACCATTCAGCACGGCGACCGCGACGTGCGTTCCTCCCGGTTCCGGGAGAGCGTTCCATAGAACAACTCCATCCGGAGCCCTCCAGACGACCTGGCCATCACGCCATCTAACCACCGACGGGGGAGACACGCCGTTATATACCACGGCCAGCGAGCTGTCCCAAGAGAAGCTCATGATATTACCGGCGACGTGCGCCAGGATTGATCCGTCGGCGCCGTAGACGGTTGACTTCCCTACCCACTGGTCGGCCACATACTCCGAGCAGACCTCGGCGAAATACTGTCCGTCGCGCGAAGGCACGACGCTGCCATATGGACACGAGTACTTTTCCGGACCCTCCGGCACCTGAGGGTATGAACGCGTCCTCACTACTCGCCCAGAGGAAAGGCTGACCCACAACAGAGCCGGATGACCGACATTGTCGCCGAGGAAGAGCGCCTGGTCACGCTCGACGCTGCAGGCGGCCACAACTGGAGGATGATCAGCGAGGCTGAATTGCGCGACATTGCGCGGTTGTTCGCCCACCGCGCCCAGCACGAGCGTACCAGGGGGTGGGCTATCGAGCTGGCAATAGTGGCGGCCGTCGTCTGCCCACGTACCGAAGTCCTGGAGCCCGGCAAAGGGATTCGGATCAGCCAGCTGGCCCGATCGGTCATAAAGAGCCCGGTTGAACAGTGCGGCATAGAAGATTCCCGCTGGATCGGGCACGAATCCTCGCTTCCCACCAGTCGCGGCGACCCGCCCACTGGTACCTCCATCCCACGTCACACCGTCCACCTGGTCGGCGTTTGCGGGATCGTGAAACAGAATTACAGGAACGGTGGACGGGACCTCGAGCGGCCGCGTACCCCTCCGCCCTCCCGATCCTATCATCTGGCTCCTTGGGAAGCGATTCTCCCGAATGTAACGGCGTCGAATCAACACCGTACGAACGCGTGCTACGGCGCTGCGGGGCCAGCCTGATGGCTGTATCAAGATAAGCGGGGCCCCTGCCCCGCACCAACCCGGTGTCAACACGATGTCAACCCGGTGCTACTTCCTGCGCTTCATCCGGGAAGGTCTGGTCGCACCGGCTCCTTCGGACCGTTAACATTTTCGGCCCCTCGCGCATCGTAGGAAATAGAGACCGTTCATCACCCCGCGTCAGGCTGGAATCGCGGCGACATGTTGAGCCGCGCGCCCCTCACTCGTAGCGAAACGTCGGCTTGCTTCGGCTGGCTCGAGGGTTCGGTCAGGTGATTAATCAACTGGAGAGAATGCAATGAGGCATCCCGCTCGTCGCTCTTGTCTCCGCCACATGGCCTTCTCAGATCCATGAGAGTCTCCCTGGATTCATCCAAGCTGACGCACGCTATTCAGGTCCGTGGCCTGCACTTGAGCGATGTGGCCCGAATCACGGGTTTGACACTGCCCACGATATCCGCCGCTGTGTCTGGGCGGCGGGTCAATGTAGCCACGGCCCTAGCCGTCACCCGGGCCGTCATCTCGCGTCCCGTGATAACGGAGCTCGAGGCCTTGATCGAGTGTCCCGACGTCGCTAGTCCCGGCGAGACCGCCAGGCCGCCAGTAGGTCGTCCTTCTGGTAATGGACGTAGCGGCTGACCATGGCCAGGGTGGTGTGCCCCAGAGCCTTCTGGAGCGCCATGACGTCGACGCCGGCAGTGAGGGCCCGGGTGGCGAAGGTGTGGCGGAACTTGTGGGGATGCACCCGAATGCCGGTCTCCTCCCCCAGGCGACGCAGAAGGATCTGCAGACCACGCGGCGAGAGTGGCGTGAAGTCCCCGCGCCCTGAACGATCCCGCCGGCTGGCCAGGAACAGCGCGGGCTCGGCGGTATCCCTGGGCCGGACCTTGCCGATGAAGCGCTGGAGCTTGGCGCTCAGCCTATAGTCGGCCGTGTCCAGGGGAACGATCCGGTCCTTCCTCCCCTTGCCCTGCCGGACTCGGACATAGGAACCCTGTGGGCTCTCGACGATGTCATCCACCGTGACGCTGCACACCTCGCTCAGTCGAAGCCCCGTGCGAAGCATGAACTCAACCAGCATTTGGTCCCGCGGTGTCTTGGCGGCCGCCAGGAGCCGCTTCTCCTCCGCCGGACTGAACGTCTCCGGCTCGACCTGGCTCAGCTTGGGCGCCTTGAGCTCGCGCACACCGGTATCGGCCGCGTAGCCCTCTCGGATGCAGAAGCCGGCGAAGTTCTTGAAGACCCGGTGGAAGGTTGCCACGGTTCCGGCGCTGACACCCGCCTCAAACAGCTCACGCTCGAAGTCCTTAAGGGCACTCGGCGTCAGCTGGCCCGGTTCGGTAACCTCGTGGTCGATCAGGAACTGCCTGGTTCGCGGCCCCAGCAGGTAGGACCGATAGTTCTCCAGGGTGGATACCGAGAGATTGCTGCGTCGCCCCTCGGCCAGGAAAGCCTCCACGGCCTGCTCCCAGGTCGGGCGTCTCTGGACCTGCTGGCCGCTAACGATCGTCCGTGACCGCCTGCCCCGCACCGCCGGCTGCGCCAACCCGTCTCCTTGTCGTCCGAATACGAATCCGACCTTAGACGACAATTCTACACTTTTACGTTTCCACAGGTTAGTTCGCTACATTCGGGCTTTTTCGGGCGTAGCGCATGTCCAGGCTAAATGGGGCTTAGAGGACCGGAAACGTATTCGAAATCGGCCCGAAAGTGGAGGCTGGAGCGGGTGACGAGACTCGAACTCGCGACTTCAACCTTGGGAAGGTTGCACTCTACCACTGAGTTACACCCGCTCGGCAGTGCCGATTCTACCATCGCCTTCTGCGTCGATCCGCGCGGCCGGCGCGGTCCCGGAACCGTTGACGGCGGCCTTCACCAGCGCCGCGTATTTGTCGGCCAGCGCAGTCGCTTTGGCCTGGTCGTCCACGCTGACGATGATGTGGTAGTGCGGGGTGTCCGCATCAGGAAGGACGAGCACCCAGCCGCCGTCCACGAAGACCTTGACGCCGTCGGATAAATCCACCGGCTGGTCCCGGAACATCTCCACCATGGTCCGCATGACCCGGCCCTTGGACTCCCAGGGGCAGTCCTCCAAGCGGTGCTCATAGGCCGAGTGGGGGAGCTCCTTGCGGAGGGCCGAGACTTTGCGGCCGTCGATGGCCAGCAGCTCAATCAGCTTGACCAGCGCAAAGATGCCGTCGAACCCCAGCAGGTGATCGGGGAATACGTAACCGCCCAACCCGTCCGAGGCCAGGACTGCCTGGTGCTGCTGGGCCGTCCGCAGGACCGAGCTCGGGTCCGTCTTGCTGGACACGAAGTGAGACTCAGCGTCGACCGCAATCCGCGCGAACGTCAACGGCACACTGGCCGGCGCCACCAGGACGCCGGGGCGGGCCTTGAGGCCGAGGAGGGCTAGGACCGCGAAGCTCTCGTGGTTGTCCATCACCTCACCCGCATCGTCCGCCAGGAAAATGCGCTCTGACCCGTGGTCGATGTAGACGCCCAGCTGGCAATTGAGCGTCTGGGTGACCAGGGCTGACTGGCGACGCGAATCGGCGAACGCGGCGGGTGACCGTGGCTGATAGGTCTCGTCGAATCCGGCGTTGAGTGGGACGGTCTCGACATTCAGCTCCTTGAGCAGCCGGGGGACCACCATCGAGCCACTGCCGTTATCGAAGTCGATCAGCACCTTGAGCTTGGCCCGACGCACGGCTTCGATGTCGATCAGGCGAAGGACGCCGTCCATGTACGCCTCGATGGCATCGCGCGGATAGTCGATGTCGCCCATCTCGTAGAAGTGGACCCGCCGGATGTCCTCCCGGAAAAAGAGGTTCTCGATCTTCCGCTCCATCTTCTTGTCCAGGACCAGCCCATTGCTGTCGAACATCCGGATGTCGGCCGAGCGGCTGTCCAGCGGCGACATCTGGACGTGCACGCCGCCGGCAATCTCGGGGCGGCGGGCATAGTCCTGGGCCACCGGGATGGGCAGCTCGCTGAGATCCTCGATCGAGGCGCCCCCAGACATCATGCCGGCCACCAGGGCCCGCTTGATCATGCGGGAGGGACGCTGGACATCGCGGGAGGCAGCGATCTTCGAGCCTTTGGGAAACAGGGCGGCGAACGAGGCGCCCAGCCGGGCGCAGTACTCCGGCGTCAGCTCGATGTTCACCAGGCCGACGAGGCCGGCCGACGTGAACAGGCCGCGCTTCCACGAGCCGGCCCAGATAACACTCTCGTGCACGGTCGAGCCGGGCTGGATGTCCTTGTCGGGCCAGATCTTGACGCCGGCCTCGATGGTGCTGCCCTCGCCCACCGAGACGTTGTCGCCAATCACGGCGCCCTCCTCGAGCAGGCAATTGTTCTTGACCTTGGAGTGACTGCAGACGATGGCCTGGCGCAGGCGGGAATTCTCGCCAATGTAGGAGTAGTTCCAGATGATCGAGTTGCTGATCTTGGTGCCGTTGTCGACCACCGAATACTTGCCCACGCAAACGGGGCCGTTGATGAAGGCCCCCGCCTTGATCTTGGATTCCTGTCCCAGATAGGCCGGGCCGACGATCCGGACGTCGTGACCAAGCTCCACGTTCTCTCCCACCCACACGTTGCCCTCGCGGCGTTCGCCCTCGATCTGGACGTCCACCGCCCCGGACAGCGCATCCCAGTTAGCCTGGTAGTAGGTCTGGATGTTGCCGATGTCACACCAATAGCCGGGAGCCAGGTGGCCGTAGAGCGGCAGGGTGTCGCGCAGCATCCGCGGGAAGACGTCGCCACTCCAATCGACCACGGTGGCGGGCGGCAGCAAGTTCAGCACCCCGGGATCCAGCACGTAAATCCCGGTGTTCACCTGGTCTGAGAAGACTTCGCCCCACGATGGTTTCTCCAGAAATCGCTCGATGGCCCCGTCCGGGCGAGTGATCACCACCCCATACTCCAGGGGGTTGGGCACCGAGTAGAGGACGATGGTGGCCATGGCGCTCTTCTCTTCATGGAACCGGATGGCTGCGCCCAGGTCGATGTCGGTGAGGGCATCGCCGCTGATGACGAGGAACGGTTCGTCCAGGTATTCCTGGGCATTCTTGACGCTGCCGGCGGTTCCCAGCGGCGAGTCCTCCACGACGTAGGTGATCTCCATGCCGAAGTCGGAGCCGTCGCCGAAATAGTCGCGGATAGCGGAGCCCAGGTACTGGAGCGTCACCACCACCTCGGTGATCCCGTGTTTGCGCAACAGGGTCAGGATGTGCTCCATCACCGGTTTGCCGACCACGGGGACCAGCGGCTTGGGGCGGCCGCTCGTGAGTGGCCGTAGCCGCGACCCCTCGCCTCCCGCCATGACCACGGCTTTCATTTTTTAGACCGCCGCCCGATCCTCCACCGTGATCTGCTGGCGCAGGAAGCTCGCCGCGTCCTCCGGCTTCACGACATTAATCCACATGCCGGCACCCATCTCGAACCCAGCGGCGATGCTCAGCTTGGGGATGATCTCCAGGTGCCAGTGGTAGGCGTCGTCGACACGGGCCTTGAGGGGAGCGCTGTGAATGAAGTAGTTAAAGGGCGGGTCGTTGAGGCCGGTGCGGAACGCCTTGAGCGTCCGCTGCAGCGCCTCTGCCAGGGGCGCCTTCTCACGCCCGCCGAGGTCGCCGAATGACGCCGCATGCCGCTTGGGGATGATCCAGGTCTCAAACGGCGTCCGGGCGGCGTAGGGCGCGAAGACCAGGAAGGCCTCGTTCTCCATGATGATCCGCGCCCCGGCGCGGCGCTCCTCCGTGATGATTCGGCAGAACACGCAGCCGCTGCCCTGCGCCAGGTGGCGTTGCGCGCCGGCCAGCTCCTCCTGGAAGGCGGGCGGCACCACGCCAACCGCGTAGAGCTGGGAGTGCGGGTGCTCCAGCGAGGCGCCGGCTGGGCGCCCGTGGTTGTAAAGGATCAGCACGTACTCCAGCGCCGGGTTGCGCTGGTGCGCGTGGTAGCGGTCCAGGTAGGACTGCACGATCTCCTCCACCTGGTGGCGGGGCAGGAGTGGGGTAGTGGCTCGATGGTCGGGACTGCTGATCAGCACCTCGCAGGCCCCGATCGCATCCCGTTGCTCGAAGACCCCGTCGTGGGCTGTCTGCCCATCGGGCTCCAATCGGAAGGCGGCGTAGAGATTGGGGACCACCCGTAGCCACCAGCCCGGACCATTGGGCGCGCTGCCCGGCTCCCGATAGGCCAGCACCTCGGGCGGGGTCATCTTCTCGTTCCCTGGACAGAATGGACAGATGTCCTTGGCCGCCACGGCGTCCCGGGGCGCCTGGGTGAACGAATCGGGCCGCTTGGCTCGCTCGGTGGCGACAGCCACCCAGCGTCCGGTGATCAGGTCCTGGCGGAGTTGGGGCACGGCATTTCCTTTACGTGAGGCAGCGGGAGCCTCATTATCCCAAAGGTGGATTTGCCCTCCAAGCTTTCGCCGATCGCCACCTTCTCGATCGCGGCGGCCGACCCGGAGGCCCAGGAGTGCGGGGTCGCGGTGGCTTCCAAGTTCCTGGCGGTGGGGGTGATGGTGCCCTGGGCCCAGGCCGGCGTGGGGGCTGTGGCCACCCAAGCGTTGGCCAACCTCTCGTACGGACCGGACGGCCTCCGGCTACTGGCGCAAGGGGTGGCTCCGGTGGAGGTGATCGAGCGGCTGACGCATGCCGACGCCATGGCTTCCCACCGCCAGGTCGGCGTGGTCGACATGCAGGGCCGGTCGGCGACCTTCACCGGAGAGCAGTGCATGCCCTGGGCGGGCGGCCGGACCGCGCCCGGAGTGGCGGTCCAGGGCAACATCCTGGTCTCGGAAGAGACGGTCGCCACCATGCTCGCGGTGTTCCTGGGGACCCCCGGCCGCCTGGCTGCCCGGCTGCTGGCGGCGCTCTCCGCGGGAGACCAGGCTGGCGGCGATAGCCGGGGCAGGCAATCCGCGGCGCTGCTGGTGGTCAAGCCGGGAGCCGGCTATGGCGGGTTCAACGACCGGTACCTGGACCTGCGGGTCGATGACCATCCCGATCCGGTCGCTGAGCTGGGCCGAATCTTTGTCCTGTGGCAGCTCTATTTCGAAAAGGCCCTGGCCAGCGAGCTAGTGCCCATCGATTCGGCA
>VBID01000012.1:0-13425 GCA_005880615.1 Chloroflexota bacterium | reverse complement strand
GTGCGCACCGACGGCCAGACTGACCGGCGCGTCGTCGAATACTTTCGGGCTCGAGTCTCGGCGCCCCTCCCCTACCCCTCCCCAGAGGGGAGGGGAAAATCCTGAGTCCTTCCCCGAAGGGAGGGGGAACCGGGGGTGGCAGGGGAACCTCTAGTTCCTTACGTGTAGCGGACGCGCGGATCGAGGAACGTGTAGGAGATGTCGACTACCAGGTTGGCGGTGACGATCAGGATGGCCCCGAAAAGCACGGTCCCCATCACCAGTGGAATGTCGAGGGTGAAGATGGCGTCGACGGCCTGCTTGCCAATGCCCGGCCAGGCGAAGACCGTTTCGATGACGACCACGCCGGCCAGGAAATACCCCAGGTCCATCCCCAACTGGGTGACGATGACCGTGAGCGCGTTGGGGATGGCGTGCCGGAGCACGACCTGGCGCTCGGTCAGGCCCTTGGCCCGCGCCGTGCGGACGTAATCGGTCTCCAGGATGTCCAGCAGGCAGGCGCGTAGCAGCCGGGCGTAGTAGGCCGCCCCGCCCAGGCCGAGGGTGAGGGCCGGCAGCACCAGGTACTGGGGCGCGAAGAGACCCCCGTATCCCCCGATGGGGAAGATTGGCAGCAGGAAGCCAAACACGAACAGAAAAATCAACCCCAACCAGAACGGCGGCGCGGCCAGACCGACAAAGGTGAACACCATGGTCGCCCGGTCCCAGAAGCTGCCCGGCCGGATGGCGGAGAGGATCCCGATGGGCATGCCGATGATGACCTCGAAGAAGACGCCGGCGATGGCCAGCTCGGCGGTCGCCGGGAAGCGTTGCAGGATGGCCGGCAGCACGGGAGCCGCGTAGCGGTAGGAGTAGCCGAAGTCCAGACCGTGGGGCTTGATGATGGGAATGGGCGGCAGGACTCGCCAGATGTAATCGACGAACTGGACGATGAGGGGGCGGTCCAGGCCCAGCTGGTGGTGGATGCTGCGGATGGCAGCCGGCGAGGCGTTGGTGCCGGCGTAGAGGCGGGCCGGATCGCCTGGGACCATGAAGGCGACCACAAACGTGATGGCCGCCACCCCGAGGAGCACAAAGACCATCCAGAGTAGGCGGCGAACGATGTACGCGGTCACGGGTCCGCCGGACCCGCCGGAGAGGGGAGCCGCGGCTCCCCTCTCGTCAGGCGACCGTTAGCTGGCTGAGGCACTGGCCGCCGCGCCAGTCACCCAGATGCTCGTAACGATGAGCGGCCACACCGGGTGCAGGTGGTAGCCGTGCACCCGCGTGGATGAGATGTTGGCCTCGACCGTCGAGTACATCGGCACCCAGGGGAAATCCTGGCCGGCGACAACGTCCTGGAACTGCTTGTACAGGTTCAGGCGTTCGGTGCCGTTGGTGTCGCCGCGCGCCTTGTCCGCCAGGGCATCGGCCGTCTTGTTGCAGTAAAAGGCGACATTGGAGCCATTGGCCGTCACGTTAGCGGCGGAGCAGGTCAGGATCGGGTCGATGAAGTCGGACGGGTCGGGGAAGTCCTGGATCCAGCCGTTGTAGCTGAGGGCCGTCGTGTTGGGCTTGCCGGTCACGTCCAGGAAGGCACTGAACGCCAGGCCTTGCAGGTTGACGGTGACGCCGATGGCGGCCAGATCCTGCTGGACGGCCGCCGCCTCCCGGTCCGCGTCCGCGTTCGACTTGGTATAAACGAGCGTCTGCGGCGGGAAGGGCTTACCGGGCCCGTAGCCGGCCTGCGCCAGCAGGTCCTTCGCCTTCTGGACGTTCTGGCCGTTGGCATCCAGGCCGAGGGGATTGTAGTTCGGGACGTAGCCCGGCATGGGCGGTGCCTGGATCCCGTTGTTGATGACCGCCCTGCCGGCCAGGATCTTCGCCTGGCTGCCCTTGTTGATGGCGTAGTTGAAGGCCTTGCGCACCTCCACCTTGTCGAAGGGCTTCATGTTGGGGTTCATCGCCAGGTACCAGATATCCACGTTCGGCGTGCTGACGATCCGGTTCTTCCATTTGGGGTCGGCGCTCAACTGCACGTACTGCGCCGACGGGATGTTGATGTCCGGTTGCGGGAGATCCATCTGGCCGCTTTGCATGCGGAGGATGGCCACTTCCGGCGTCACACCGATCTGGGCGTCGACCTCATTCAGGTAGGGCTTGGTGCCGAAGTAACTGGGGTTCTTCTTGAGCACGATCAGCTGGCCGGCGGTCCACTTGTCCAGGACGAAGGGACCGGTGCCCATCGGCTTGTGGGCGAAGTCAGTGCCGGCGGCGGCCACCGCCTCCTTGGGAACCACGAAGCCAAAGGGCATGGCGACGATGTTCAAGAAGGACTGGTTCGGGCTGTCAAGATCCACCTCGAGCGTGTTGGGATCGAGGACCTTGATCCCCGAGATACTGGTGGCCTTGCCGTTGAAGAAGTCCGCAGAACCGGACAGCACGCCCCAGAACGGTCCCCCGGTCATGGGGCCGTTGGTCTTGGGGTCGAGCATCCGCTCCCAGGAGTATTTGAAATCGTCGGCCGTGACCTCCCGGCCGTTGCTGAACTTGACGCCTTTGCGGATCTTGAACGTATAGGTCTTGCCGTCGTTGGTGATGACCGGCATCTTCTCGGCGATGTCCGCCTTGAGGTTGGTGGTGAAGCCGTCGTAGTCGAGCAACCCGTTGTAGATCTGGCGCTCGATCGACCAGGAGTCCGTGTCGTAGCCAATGGCGGGGTCGAGCGTCTTCAGGTCGTCCTTGAAACTGATCGTGAGCGTGCCGCCTGAGGTCGGTGTCTCCCCGCCAGTTGGGGTGGTGTTCGCGCACGCCGGCAGCAGGATCGTCCCGGCTGCCATCACGGCCAGCCAGGCTGTGGGTCGTCGCTTCATGCGTCCCTCCTTCCCGTTCCGATCGAAACTTGTCGAAGAAACTACCGCGCCCAGCGGTCCTTGTAAAGAGCCCTTTGGGTTCGCCCCTATCCCGAGGCCTCCTCCACCTCGAATGTGCCCGGCACCGTCACCTCCACGCCCGGCTCCAGGGTGGCCCGCTGGCCCATAGCCAGCCCGCCGCCGCCTGCCGCCACCCCGCCGATCGCACCCCGGAAGAGCGCCCGCTCGCGGGGGTCCAGGGCGTCCCGGAGGCCGTCGCCGAGCAAGTTGAAGGCCAGGACGGTCAACAGGATCATCAGGCCGGGGACGATCACCAGCCAGGGCGCGATCTGCATGAAGGTGACCCCCTCATTGACCATCACCCCCCAGTCGGCCGTGGGTGGCTGCACCCCGATCCCGATGAAGCTGAGGATTGACTCAACGGTGATGGTAGTGGCGATGCCGATGGTGCCGTACACGATGATGATCGGCATCAGGTGCGGGAAGATGTGCTTGGCCAGGATCCGGATCGGATGCGTGCCCAGGGCGCGGGCGGCTTCCACGAACTCCTTTTCCTTGATGGAGAGCACCTGCGCCCGAACGATGCGCGCCACCGCCGTCCAGTAGAACAGGGCGATGACGGCCGCGATCACCAGCAGGTTGCCATGCAGCCCGCTGGAGTACAGGATGCCAATCAGGGCGATGGAAAAGAGGACGACGGGGAAGGCCATCATGATGTCGGTAAACCGCATCAGGACCATGTCCATCCAGCCGCCGAAGTAGGCGGCCACCGACCCCAGACTGATCCCCAGCGCCAGGGCCGAGAAGTTCGCCAGGCACCCGATGATGAGGGAGACCCGGGCGCCCCACAGGGTCCGGCTCAGCAAGTCCCGGCCGTTGGCATCGGATCCCAGCAGGAAGGTGGCGCCCGGCGGCAGCGGCCGCCCGTTGAGGGGCAGCAACTCGTAGTAGCCGTGGTTGGGGTCGCGCAGCGGCAGCAGCGGGGCCAGGATGGCCACCGACACCAGGAGCAGGATGAAGGCCAGGCCGGCCAGCGCCAGCGGTTCCCGCCGAAACCGGTCCCACACCGGCCGCCAGGACAGGCTCTGCCGAACCCATCGCACCAGCCAGAAAAGGCTCACCATCAGCACGGCGAACATCGCCAGGGCGGCGAGCCGGTCGGGAGTCATGGTGGATTCACGGTATCACCGACCGCCCCCTCCCCCTCGGGAAGGGACAGGCTAGCGCTGGCTGTAGTTACGGGCGCCGGTTACCAGGTATAGGGTCCGGTCGGCGCGGCCGCGTACTCGCGGGCTTCCTCGTGGTTGGTCATGGCCCGCTGGTAGAGGCGCACGTACTGGAGGGCGGAGTTGGCCCAGCTGACATCTGACATCATCGCGTTCCGCTGCAGAGTCCGCCAGAGTGACGGCTGACGGAAATTCTCCAGCGCGCGCACCACCTGGGCGTAGAGGTCCCAGTGGTCGTAGGCGTCGAACACGAACCCGTTTCCCGTTTGCTTGACCGGGTCCCAGTCGTGGATGGTGTCGGCCAGCCCGCCGGTCGCCCGCACAATGGGGATGGTGCCATAGCGCAGGCTGATGAGCTGGCCGAGGCCGCAGGGCTCGAAGCGGGAGGGCATCAGGAACATGTCGGATCCGGCGTAGATGTGCTGGGCCAGCACGGGCTTGAAGCCGATGGTCGCCGAGAGCTTCTGGGGGTTGTCGCGAGCGTTGACCCGAAACAGGTCCTCGTAGCGGCCTTCGCCCGCCCCCAGCACGACCAGCTGCAGGTCGAGCCGCATCAGGCCCCACATCATGTTGGCGATCAGGTCCAGCCCCTTCTGGTCGTAGAGGCGTGAGATCAACCCGATCAGCGGCGCCTCTGGCCGCTGCGGCAGGCCCAGCTCCTTCTGCAGCGCCAGCTTGTTCTCGACTTTGCGCTCGATGCTGTCGATGTCGTATCGGGTGGCCAGGTTGGTGTCGGTTGCCGGATTGAAGACCTCGTAGTCGATCCCATTGATGATCCCGTAGAGCTTTGACCGGTAGAGGCGGAGCAGCGGGTCCATGCGCTCCCCGTACTCGGCCGTGAGGATCTCTTCGGCGTACCGGTTGCTGACCGTGTTCACCGCGTCGGCGTAATACAGCCCACGGCCCAGCAGGTTGACGATGTCGTCCAGGCCGGGGATGCCCGGCTTGATCAGGCCCCACGGATCCAGGTTGGCCAGGTGTAGGGTGCCATAGCCGAACACGCCCTGGAAAGCCAGGTTGTGAATCGTGAGCACGGTGGCGATCTCCGCATAGGCCGGGTCGGTCGCATAGAGCTTGGCCAGCATGTTGGGAATGACCGCGGTATGCCAGTCGTTGACATGCACCACGTCCGGGATGAAATTCAGCGGCCGAAGCATTTCTAGCGCCGCCCGGCTGAAATAGATGAAGCGGGCGTCGTCGTCCCAGAACCCATACATGCCTTCCCGGCCGAAGAACTGCTGGTTCTCGATGAAGTAGACCGGGACGCCTCCGCTGATGCGGCCTTCCAGCACATCCGCGGAGATCGTCTGCTGGGCCAGAGGGACAGGGAGGTCCCGGACGACGGGCTTCAGCTCGTACCGTTCCGGATCGATGGTGCCATAGCGGGGCATCACCACTCGCACGTCGTGACCCAGCTGCTTGAGCGCCTTGGGGAGGGCGCCCGCCACGTCGGCCAGCCCACCCACTTTGGCAAAGGGCGCCACCTCGGCGGACACCAGCAGAATCTTGAGCGGTTTGGGCGGCTGGCCCTTGAAGATGTCGCCGGGAACGCGGACGCGGATGGACCCCGCGGGTGGAACCTGCTCCACCACGGTCCCGCCCCGCTGGACCGCGGCCACCAGCTCCAGGGTCTCGCCCGGGTCATGCTGCAGGGCCGCAAACGGGATACCCAACGCGAGCGTGTCGCCGGTCGCGGTGGCCGCCCCGGTCCAGATGGGAGCCGCGCCGTCCGACGCTCGGGTCGCCCGCAGGGCGAGGGCCGCCCGGCCGTTTTCGAGGCGGACGGACAGGGCATACGCGGGCTCGAAGCCGAAGTCGGCCCGATGGGCGGTCCCCGCCAGGGCCGGCGCCTGCGCCGGCTGTTGGGCACCGCCAGAGAAGTAGATGCAGAGGTCGGCCGGTCGGGTGGCGGCCGCAGATAGGTCGAGGCGCAGGTAGAGCTGGGCGTCGTCGCGGCCGAACCAGACGCGGCGGATGATCCCGCGAGGCGGATGCATCGCGCCGTAGAGGGCCGTCACGTCGAGGTAGCCGGCCGCCGTCCACTCGGACTCGTCCAGCGTCCCATCCAGCTGGGGGCTGATCATCCGTTCCGGGCGCTTGGCCGCCGCCGTATCCCCGGGCCGGACGATCGGCTGGAACAGAGCGGAGCGCGGTTGCTGCTCCAGCAGCTTATAGGCGTTGCGCAGGTGGAGCCGATACAGGTTGTCCCAGATGACGTCCATGCCCGAGTCGTGACCGCGGCCGAACCACCAGAACCAGTCGCTGCCCTCCGCAATGTGGACCTCGCGACGAGCCTGCTCGATGGCCGGGCTGTCTTTGTGCTGGGCCAGGATGTCGCGGGTCTCGGCCAGCAGGTCCCAGGCCTGGTTGTGCTCGTTGTCACCCACCCAGGTCGCCAGGCTGGCGTCGATCCAGGACCCGGCCCGGACGCTGGACATGGACCGTCCCGGCGGGTTGCCAGCGAGGAACTCGCTGATGTGCACCAGGCGTAGGTCCGGGTCTTTGCCGATCCGCGCGTAGAGCGCGGCCAGGAAGGCGTTGCCGTTGGCCTCATAGAAATCCCAGCAGTTTTCGCCATCGAGGGCCAGGGTCACCAGCAGCGGGGCGGCCGACGGATCCTGCCGTTCTCGGATGGCGTGCAGGCGCCCGACCAGGTCGGACGCGGCCTGGTCGGCGGCGTAGGTCTGATAATCGAACCCGATCAGGTTCGACAGTTTCGCGTCGCGGAAGACGGCCGACAGCGGTGCCTGTCGATCGACCCGGTAAGGCGAGTAGAGGACGTCAGGCCGCATGACTCGCCCTTCGCCGTCGCGGCCGATGGTGGTGTCCAGGGAGCGGGCCAGCAGGCCCTCATCGCTGATCAGCCAGGTCAGCCCCTGGGCCGAGACCAGGTCCAGCACCGGGTCACTGATCGCCTGTTCGGGCGGCCAGAGACCTTTTGGCCGGGCCCCGAAGGTGCGGGCGTGTGCCTGCAGCGCCAGCCCCAGCTGGGCCGCCGCATCCTCCGGGTGGGCGAACGGGCGGCGGGGGAGTTTCAGGTCTGGCCGGGTCTCTTTGGCCGAGGCCACATCGCAGAGCAAGGGCAGGATGGGGTGGTAGTAGGGGCTGGTGATCAGCTCCGCCTGGCCCCGCCGCTGGACGTCCTGGTACTTCCCCAGCACCCGATGCAGGAGGTCGAGCTGCGCCCGCAGGATCGGCTCCTTGTCCTCTTCGCTGAAGTCCCGCCCCTTGCGCACCAGCTCCCGGAGCGTGGGATCGGTCTCCGCCTGGTGCGGGTCGATCCAGGACAGGTTGAACCAGACCTGCAGGTCCCGGACCTCGCTATCGGTGAAGAGGCGGGCCAGCTCCGCGGAGGTCTTGGGCCACGCTTGCTCGCGCTTCTGGACCAGCTCCAGGTAACGGGGCGCATCTCGCACTCGCCGGAAGCTGGGCGATTCGGTCATCCAGCGAACCACGAAGGCCCGCTCTTCTTCGCTCAGCTCATCGGCCCGCCGCCGGCTGAGGTCGAGGTAGATATCGGAGGCGTTGCCCGACCGGTAGTCCTCCAGCTGGTCGATCAGCGACGGCACCAGGTTGAACGTGACCTTGACCTCAGGGTAGGCGTCGAGCAAGGCCGCCATGCGGTAGTAGTCCTTGGCCGCGCGCAGCCGGACCCAAGGCAACAGGAACGTGTTGCTCAGGTCATCTTTGTAGTAGGGCTGGTGCATGTGCCAGACGAGGGCCACATGCAGGGGAGGCGCCACGGGGAGCTATCTTACCCCGTTACCCGGTGGACGCCCGCGCGGCCGGCGGCGCGATCTCCATCCGATACACGTAGTGCAGGCGGGGCGAATACTCTACTGTCACGCGGTCCCCGGGGCTCATCGACTTGAACGCCGCGCGATTGATGCGGAAGGCTTCCGCCCAGAGGCCAGGCGCCAGCGAGCGGCTGCCGGGCTGGATGGCCACGTGGTAGGAATGGCCGAGCATGCCCAGGTCCCGGCGCAACCCCACCACCATGCCGCTCATGGTCGCCCGTCGGGCCAGCACGTCCATCAGGCCGCGGAGCAGGACGGTAACGCCCAGGGGGATCAGGATGCAGCCCATGGCTGCGATGAAGACCAGCAGGGAGGTCTCTTTGGACGGAACGGGACGGAGGACGAGCTGGGCAATGCGCGGCGTGACCGCCGCCACGGAGGTCACACCCAGGGCCACGGAGGTGAACCCGGCCAGGGCGGCCGACCGGGGCGATTCCCCCCGGCTGACCGACCAGAGATGCCATTTCACCCGGGGCCGCATGGGCCGGCCGTCCGGGCCAACCGCGATCACCAGGTGGCCCCAGGGCAGGGAGCCACCGGCCAGGCGCAAGAGCAGGAGCGCGCCGAGCCCAATGCCGACCAGCGAGAGGTCGAACAAGGCAGTGGTGGACACCCGTAGGACCTTTTGTATATGACGGGCTAGGCAGGGGCCTCTTGCAGGCCCCGAATTCAGCCTGAATTCACGCTCAGTGCAAACTGGGCCTGGGTTGGGGCTCCCTCCTCATCGCCCTCCTTTCCAACTTGCAACAGATGCGTAACCGGGAACCCGCGGGCCACCAGCTGGCGGGCGATAAACCGCCGGTGGCACCGAACCCAGAGGGTCTCCGAGCACATGACCGCCGTGACCTGTCGCTGTGCCAGCTCTTCGAGCTGGGCCAGCCCACGCCGGAAGGCGGCGGTCGCCATCCACGCCCGGTAGCCTCCTCCGCGCAAGCCACCCAGGTCCTCCCCCAGCCAGACCACCGTGATGCCCTGCCGGGGCAGCTCGGCTGTCAGTGCGTCCAGGTTGAATTGCGGGTTGCGCCGGGATCGCGGAAAGTGCCGGACGTCCGCCAGCTGGGTGATGCCGTGTTCGGCGAGCAACGCCACCAGCTGGTCCAGCGGCCGGGTGCCGTGCCCGACGGTAAACACTCTGCCCTTGATTGTCCCCTCCCCCCATGGCGAAGGCGGGAAGGGGCTTGTTTATACGAAGGCGTCCATCGCGCGGAGGAAGTTCAGGTAGACGCGCTGCTGCTCGCGCAAAATGCCGAGCCCACCCAGCTCCCACCATTCGTCAGGAGTGAAGTAGGCCGATACCTCGGCCTGGCTTCCAGTCTTGGAGAACCACTGGATCAGGTGCAGGTTGTCCGACTGCAGCAGCCACTGGGCGATATCGAGCAGGTGCGGGTCGCCGGTCAGTCGCGCCTTGTTGTAGACGTGATGCATCAGCCGAAAGATGCCCTGCTGGGCCTGGTTCCCCAGGAAGAAATCCATGCCCCCATCGCCCGCCCAGGTACAGCCGTAGTCCGGCAACGGCATCTCATGGGCGGTGGGAAAGGCGGTCAGCGCCTCCGACGGCAGTAAGTAGTTCATCTTGTGCCGCTTGAAATCGGCGTGCATGGCGTGCATGAACGGGAAGATCCCGGAGTCGGCCCGATGATGCTCTCCGAAGGTCTCGAAGTCCCAGGCGAGGAAGGCGAGATCCCCCATCGATGAGCGCACCCACTCGGCATAGGTGTCGGCCATCAAGGGCCAGCTGCTCCACTCCCGGTTGGTGAAGCGATAACCGACGTCGTCGCTGAGCTCGTAGTGCCGGGTGAAGAGCCGCATGTCGTGGCCCGGATACCGGTAGATGTGGTTGGCCTCCCGCCAGCCGAGCACCCAGGGGCGGCCGTCCATGACCGCGGCCTTGTAGCCGGCCTGCTGCAGCGCAAAGTAGACGTCGTTGGCCATGAACATCTCGGTGGTGTCGGTGATGGCGATGGGCTTCTGGAAGATCTCTTCGAGCTGGGCCTTGCTCCAGGCCATCCGCTCACCGAAGGTCTCGATGTCGAGATAGAAGATGAAGGAGTGGTACGGCTCGACATTGACCAGCTCCACGTTGGGGTGGCGCACCAGCCGTTGGAACCCCATGAGGACGTCCGGCCCAAACAGCCGCATCTGGCGGATGATCGAAAACGAGAACCCGAGCGAGATCTTCATTCCGCCCTCCACCAGGGTCTGGAACATCTCGGTGGCCGGCCGGTAGCAATAGCGGGCGACCTTCTCGAAGTAGCGGCGATCCATGGCCTCGTCGAAGATCAGCGCGTCCATGGCTTCCGGCTTCATGCCGCGGGGGATCACCTGCGCCGGCAGCTTCACCCGGCGAGGCTGGTGGGCGACCATGTAGATGACGAGGGCGTTAGGCATGCTCGGTGGACTCCCTGCCTAGTGTCTCAGGGACGGAGGTGCTGGGGGGCGCACTCTGGGGGACGTCGGTGGACTCCCTGCCCAGTGTCTTTGGGACGGACGTGCTCGGGGGCGAGCTCTCCGGGGCGGCAGTGCTGACCGGCACGCTCTGGAGCCCTTGGCGGAGCGCAATGAACTCCAGGCGGCGCAGGAGGATGTCGATCACCCGCTGCCAGGTGTACTCGCGAGCGGTCCGCTGGGCCGCGATCCGGAGGTTGCGGGTGCTCTCCGGGTGGTCCGCCAGCCAGGTGACATAGGCCACGATCTCGGACGCGTCCTCGGTCTCGATGACGATGGCGTTCTGGAACGGCTCGGCGTAGTCCTCGCCGGTGGCGCCCACAAAGGCGACGCCGCCAGAGGCCATCGCCTCCAGACCCACCAGCCCGAAGGGCTCATGCCCGCTGTTGGCCAGGGTGGCCGTAGCCGAGGCGTACAGCGGAGGCAGCAGGTCGTCGGGGAGGAAGGCGGTGACGTTCCAGATGTCGGCGTCGGGATATTCCTTCACCGTGCGGGCGAGGCCGGCCACATCGGACATCGTCTGCGACAGCTGGGCCACCCGCAGGCCCTGGTAGGCGGCGAACTCCAGCACCTCGCCGCCGAAGGGTTCCAGCCCTCCCCGCATGAGCAGCCGGGCGCGCACCCCCCGCTCCTTCAGGCGGGCCACCGCCGCCACCGCCTGGTGCCAGCGCTTGTCCGGGGAGAACCGGCCGATCTTGAAGAGGAAGGCGGGGGCGTCGACAGCGGCTCGGATGGCCCGCACCTGGAGCTGACTGACCTTGGCGATCATGGAGCCCGGGATGCCGTTCGGGATCACGATCGGGTTGACCCCCCAACGCCACATGATGTGCTTCATGTAGCGGCTGACGGTGGTGATGGTGGTCACGAAGCCGAGGGTGCCCCAGTTGATCCGATGGAACCCAAAATGGTTGTTGGCGTTCCAGAGGAGCAGGCAGCGATCACGGAGATCGTTGAAGTAGAGGGCGTCTGACAGGATGCTCATGAACTGGGTCAGGTGCCACTCCTCGCCCATCACCACCACGGTCCACCCCTGCGCCACGGCCGGCCGGACGATCTCCCGGACCAGGTAATCGGGCAGGCTTCGGTTCAGGTCGGCAATCTTGGCCTCCTCCCCGCTGTACACCCCGAGTGGGAATCGCTGGCTCAGCCACTGCGACCACCGGTGCAGCGTGAGACGGCCATCGACCAGGTCCTCCTGGGCGGGCAGGGTGGGGTCGCCGATGAAGAAGAGATGGGTGCGATAGCCACGGTCGGCCAGCGCCCGGGACAGCTCCTTGACGCGCACCCCCAGCCCGCCGGCCTGCGAGTAGACGTCCGGACCCTCGAACGAGACGAGCACGAACAGCGTGCTTTCTGGTTCGAGCATCAGGCTGCCGCGGCGCTCAGGAGCCGGAGCGCGTCGGCATGCACTTTCGGAGAACCGGCGGCCAGCAGCGTGGATCGGGTGGTCAGCCCGGACGAGAGGTCGTCCAGCGGCCCGCCCTCGAGCGTCGTTGCCAGCCCGCCGGCTTCGGAGAGGATGAGCAAGGGTCCGGCCAGGTCAAAGGTCCGGACGGGAAGCGGCGCCAGCTGCACGGCGATCCCGCCGGTAGCGGTATGGCACAGGTTGAGCGCGGCGGAGCCCAGGATGCGCAGACGGTCCGCCCTGGCCAGGACGGCGCGCACCCGGTCGAGCGCGTCCAGCGGGTGCGGCGCGTCAACCTGGACGATGCCAAAGCGCCCATTCGACCAACCCCCCGCGGCGTGCAGGCGCGTCTCGTTGCGGAAGGCGCCCTGGCCCAGCTCGGCGGAGAACTCCTCCTGGCTCACGAGGTTCACGACGAAGGCGACGCGCACATCTTTCAGCCGGTCGCCGGCACTGACCGCCAGCGTGATGGCGTAATAGGGAACGCCGAACTTGGCATTCAAGCTGCCATCGAGGGGATCGACCAGCACCAGGTCCGAGCCGCCGAAGTCACGCGCGCCGAGCTCCTCGGAGAGCAGCCGGAACCGCAGACCGCTACGGTACGCTGTTTCCAGGTGGCGCAGGACGATCCCTTCGGCGATGGCGTCCAGATAGACGGTGCGGTCGCCGCCCGCCCCGCGCCCCACCACTTCCTGGCCGCGGGGCGTGCCGACCAGGGGAGCAATACCGAGGCGGACTTCCGCGGCGATCCCACGAAAGATTGGAAGCCACGCTGATGGACTCACGGGCAATGGCACAGACGGCCGCGACGCCGTCGATTGGCTATCGTACTAAACCCGCCCTCCGAAGCCCGCAGGCGCGGTGGCGGGCGTGGGCCGGCATCGTGGGGCTGGCGCTGGTGGTCAAGCTGCTGATCGTCCTGGCCGCCCTGGTCGCGTCCGGCCGAACCGCCGACCCGGCGACCACGGTGCTCCTCCAGTGGCGCCAGTGGGATGCCTCCCACTACCTCTACCTGGCGGGCCACGGCTATGCCACCAGCGGCGACCTGCGCAACCTGATCGCGTTCTTTCCGCTCTATCCGGCCGCCATTGCCTTGCTGGGGTTGGCCGGTGTCCCGCTGGCCGTGGGAGCGCTGGCCATCTCCAACGCGGGCTCGCTGGTGGCGGCGGTTCTGCTCTACGAGATTGCCCGGCTCGATTCGGATGAGGTGGCCGCCTTCAAGGCGGCGGCCCTCTTCGTCCTGTTTCCGACGGCCTATTTCCTGTTTAACGGCTACAGCGAGGGCCTGTTTTGCGCCCTGGCCTTCGGCTCGGTGCTAGCCGCCCGCCATGGGCGGTGGCTCCCAGCCGGCGGGCTGGGCGCCCTGGCCGCGGCCTCCCGGGTGACCGGCATTGCCCTCCTCCCGTTCCTGCTGGTGGAGATGGCCACGCTGCCGCTGGTGCCAAGCCAGCGCCGGCGCGCCCTGGCCGGCGCGGCCCTCGTCCCCCTGGGATTGGTCAGCTACCTGGCCGTCAACTGGTGGGTCCTTCACGATGCGCTGGCCTTCGTGGACGTCCAGCGGCGCCATTGGTTCCACTGGCTGAGCGCCCCCTGGACCGGCGCCATCGAGGCGACCCGGTGGTTCGCCAACCGGGATCCGTGGCTGCGCCTGACGGTGGGGGCCGGCGAGCTGCTGGGCGCCGCGGTCGCCTATGCCGTCT
>VBID01000016.1 GCA_005880615.1 Chloroflexota bacterium | reverse complement strand
TCGCGGCGCAGGTTCGTTCTCGGGTCGCTGATCGCCCTGGTGGCCTTACTGGCAATCGAGGCTGGCGTTATCCTGATTTGGTCCCATCGAGCCGGTCCTCTGATTGGTGTCCAAACCGACTCAGTTGCGGCGGCCTTTGACCGCCCGCCAGCTTTTCCGGGATACCAGTGGGCGCGCAATGGCTGGAAAGTCCCGTGGCAGGAGCTCGTGACATTCGAAGGCGCACGTCACTGCAGTTGGCAGTCGGCAACGTTCCTCAACATTGGGTGGCCGCTTGGCACGCGCGCCAGTCGCGCGGACCAGTCGCGACTCTATATCCGGGACCCCAACGACGTGGTCGGATACCGGGAACGTCTCATCCGGAACGCTACAATTCCCCACGATGCGCGACCGACGGGATACCAACTTGGCTCGATTCAGATCTATTTCAGCCCCTCCGATCAGGATCAAGCCGTCTACCTGGTCGCCCCCGCGGGGGCCGAGCGCTGGCCCAGAGCCGATCCGATGACAGGTTGCATGTAGTGCCAGCGGCTGAGTGAAGGTACCCCTTCAGGGCCGGCTCTGGCGGCATCCGGACTTCCTCAAACTCTGGATTGGCCAGACCGTCGACCTCTTTGGGGGTCAGGTCACGGACCTGGCCCTGCCGACGCTCGCCATCCTGCTCCTCCATGCCTCGCCCTTCCAGGTCGGCCTGCTGATCGCGCTGGAGTTCGTCGGCTATCCGGCGCTCGGGTTGATCGCCGGGGTGTGGGCCGACCGGCTACCGCGACGGCCGATGATGCTGGTCGCCAACGTGGGGCCCATGCTGGCACTGGCGTCGGTCCCCCTCGCGTACGCCTTCCACGCGCTGACCATCTATCAGGTCTTTGCCGTGGCGCTGCTGCTGGGAGTCTTCGGCGTCTTCTTTGAGGTCGCCTACCAGTCCTATCTACCGGCGCTGATCGACCGGCAGGACCTGGTGGAGGGCAACCAGAAGCTGGAGCTCAGCCACTCGGCCTCGCACGTCGCGGGACCGGGGCTGGGCGGGTTCCTGATCCAGCTGGTGGGCGCACCCGGGGCCACCCTCAGCGGCGCCATCTCCCTGTTCCTGTCGAGCCTGGCCATTCTCTCCATCCGCAAGCCCGAGCCCAAACGGCAAACCAGCGCACTCCACGCACCAGATTTTCGGCGCGAGCTGGGCGACGGCATCCGGCTTGTGATGGAGAGTCCTGTCCTGCGCAGCCTGACGGCCTGCAGCGCCACGCAGAACATCGGCACGTACATGGTGGTTTCGGTCTGGCTGCTGCTGGCCTACCGGCAGCTGCACCTGACGGCGGGCCAGGTCGGCTTCATCCTGAGCGCCGGCGCCCTCGGCTACATCCCGGCCGCCCTGGCCGCCTCCGCGGTGCCGCGCCGCCTGGGACTGGGTCGCACCCTCGCCCTATCGCCGCTGATTACGGGCCTCGGCCTGCTCGGCATCCCGCTGGCGCTCCTGGGATCGCCCGTGCCGATCCTGGTGGCGATGTGGCTGCTGATCGGCCTGCCATCGCCCATCTTCAGCATCAATCAGATCAGCCTGCGCCAGGCCATCACCCCGGACCGGCTGCAGGGGCGGATGAACGCCACGGTCCGCACCGTGACCTGGGCCGCGCTCCCGGTCGGATCATTACTGGGCGGCACCCTGGCCGGACTGATCGGTGTGCCCCAGACCATCGTGCTGGGCGCCCTGATCAGCCTGCTGGCGCCGCTCTGGCTGCTCAGCGGCCCGGTGATCGCGATGCGGGCCCAGCCCGAGCCGGTCAGCCCGTAACGTCGGGCCTGACCCCCACCTCGTCCAGGTGACCGAGAAGATCGGCGGGGTCCTCGTACACGCGATAGGCGCCGGCTAGTTCTAGCTCCTCGCGGCCGTAGCCCCCGGACAGGACGCCGATGCCCAGAGCTCGGGCCCGCTGGGCGGCCAGCAGGTCCCAGACGCTGTCGCCCACCACCATCGACTCCTCGATCGGGACCCCCAGCCGCTCGGCCGCCGCCAGGAACAGGTCCGGGTCCGGCTTGGCCCGCTCCACGTCGTCCCGGGTAATGACAATGGTTCCCTTCGGCACGTCGAGCATGTCCACCATCGGCTGCGCGGTTCGAACGTTGCCGCTGGTGGCGATGGCCCAGCGCACCCCTTGCTGGGCGAACCGAGCCAGGAGTTCGCGGGCGCCGGGCAACGGACGGATCTGGCCGATCCGGCTCAGGTAGGCCGCCACGTGGAGTTCACGCAGGCGGGCGATTTCGTCTGCCGTGACGGGACGATCGGTCTCCCGAAGAAGCGCGTTCACGAACAGGCCGCCGCTCATCCCGATGCGGCGGTGGATCCGCCAGACCGACAGGTTGATCCCCACCTTTTCCAGCACCTCGCGCCAGGCCAGGACGTGCTGGTAGACGCTGTCGACCAGGGTCCCGTCGAGATCGAACAAGAACGCCGGACGGTGGGGCCTGGGCATCAGTGATGAGAATAGGGGGGACGATGGCTGAGCCGCCGGCCGACCCGATCGAGTACGCGGCCCGCTGGCTGGTGCGGAATTACGAGCTCGACAGCAACGGGCACGTCAACAACGCGGTCTACCTCAGCTGGTCCGAGGAAATCGCCAGCCGTCACGCTGAGGCAGCCGGCTACGGACGCGCCTGGTCGATCGGCCGGGGTGGCGGCTGGGTGATCCGGCGCAGCGAGATCACCCACCACCGGCCGGCGGTCTACGGCGACGAGGTCGAAGTCCGGGTCCGGGTGGAGCTGGTCAAGGGCGTGCGCGGTGTGCGCCGCACCTGGATCCGGCGCGTCGCCGACGGCGAGCTGCTGGCCGAGGTGCTCACTGAATGGGTCTGGGTCCGGCTCAGTGACGGCCGGCCAGCGCCGGTGCCGAAGGAGCTCCTCGACCTAGCCGACGAGGTCACCAGAGCCACGCTCGAACGTCGACGCTAGTTTCTCCCTCCCCCTTGGGGGGAGGATGGGGGAGGGGTCTCGGGCCCTGTGCCGCAGCGGGAGCGTCTCCCTTCCCCTTGCGGGGGAGGGTCGAGGACGGGCCTTCGGCCACCTCCCCCTCCCCCTTGCGGGGAGGGTAGGGGAGGGGGTCTCGTCAACCTGCAGGAATCGAGTACGCCCGTAATATGACGGACATGCAGCTGACGGAGCACGTCTCCTACGAGCTTAGAGATCGGATCGCGCGGGTCACGCTGACGCGGCCCGAAGCACGCAACGCGCTCAGCAATGCGATCGCCGACGGGCTGGTGCTGGCTGTCGAGGAGATCGAGAAGGATCCCCGGGTGAGGGCGGTGATCCTGGCCGGCGAGGGTCCGGTCTTCTGTGCCGGGGGCGACCTCAGGGCCTTCGCCAGTGGGAGCTTGCCGAACGGCGACATTGTCCACGAGGGCCTGCTGGGCCTGCACCGAAGCCCGGCTCCCGTCTTGGCCGCCATCCAGGGCGCGGCAATCGGATATGGTCTTGGGCGCGGTCGCCACCCGGATGATGCTGACCAATCTGCCCATGGACGCCGAGGAAGCCCACGCCCTCGGGTTCATCGCCTCGGTCCACCCGGCCGCCGAGCTCGCCACGGCCGCCGAGGAGCTGGCGGAGCGCCTTGTGCGCATGCCGAGTGGCGCGCTGCGGCGGGCCAAGGCGCTGCTGCAGACCAGCCTATCCCACGATGCGGAGCAGCAGGTGCGGATGGAGCTCGGCCTCATCATCGAGTCCTTCGCCACCGATGACTTCCGGGAGGGGGTCACGGCCTTCGTCGAAAAGCGGAAGCCCGAGTTTGAGACTGAGCGTGGGTAAGCGAGCGCTCTCTCTGGAGACGCCATGACGCGGCGCACGGTAAATTCGTGGCTCCAACAGTGGACCT
>VBID01000130.1 GCA_005880615.1 Chloroflexota bacterium | reverse complement strand
ATCCACCGATCGGGCGACGCAGATTGGGACGCGCGGCGAGATGAGCGGCGCCCGGATCTACCTGTCGGGCGCCGCAGATCGGGATGAGGGGCGTGCCGAGCCGAAGGAGGCGACGAGCACGTGAAGGAGCGCATCCGTCGATGCGTGATTGAACGCGCGCAGGAGACGACGCCCGGATCGGCCGCATCCGCACCCGAGATCCTAGCTCGAGCCGGTGGATTCGGGCTTCAGGAGGCGACGAGCACGCGCAGGCGCGCACCCGTCGGTGCGTAACTGAGCGCGCGCAGGAGACGACACCCGGAGCCCGGGGCCGTCGGACGAACGAAGCAGATTGGGATGCGGGGCGTGCCGAGCCGCAGGAGGCGACGAGCACGCGAGGGAGCGCATCCGTCGATGCGTGACCGAGCGCGCGCAGGAGACGACGCCCGGATCGGCCGCAGCCGCGCCCAAGATGCGAGTTTGTTCCGGCGGCCTCGGGCTCAGCTCGCCCCGCGCCCAAGATGCAAGTTCGACTCGGTGGATCTGGGCTAGCCCAGGCGATTGACGGTGCCTGGAGCCGGCGGCGGGACGGCCGGCGGCGTCCGGTAGCCGATGGCCTGGGTGGCTGCCTTGGGCGAAGCTTGGAGGAGAGCCCGCTCCAGCACCTGGTCGACGTGCCTGACCATCACCAGCTCCATCGCCTGCTTGACCTCGTCCGGTACCTCGGGCAGGTCCTTGCGGTTTTGTTCCGGCAGGATGAACGTCTTGATGCCGGCGCGGTGGGCGGCCAGCATCTTTTCCTTCAAGCCGCCAATGGGCAGCACCTTGCCGCGCAGGGTGATCTCCCCGGTCATTGCGACGTCGCGGCGTACCGGGCGTTCGGTTAGGGCGGAGACGATGGCGGTGGCCATGGTGATCCCGGCCGACGGCCCGTCCTTGGGGATGGCCCCGGCCGGCACGTGGATGTGCAGGAAGTGGTGATCGAAGAAGCCCGGCCGCACCCCGATCTCGGACGCCTGGGCCCGGGCGTAGCTGAGGGCCGCCCGCGCCGACTCCTCCATGACCTTGCCGATCTGGCCGGTCAGGACGAAGTCCCCCTTGCCTTCCATCACGATGGCCTCCACCGTCATCACGTCGCCACCGTACTCATTCACCGCGACGCCGGTGGCCGCGCCCACCTGGTCCACTTCTTCGGCGATCCCGAATTCAAACCGGGTGGGCCCCAGGTAGCTCCCCAGGTCGGCGGGCGCCACCACCACCTTTTCCGTCTGCCCTTCCACGATCCGACGCGGAATCTTCCGGCAGATGTTGGCGATCTCCCGCTCCAGGCTCCGGACTCCGGCCTCGTGCGTGTACTCACGGATCAGGGCGCGCAGGGTCTCGGCCGGCAGGTCCAGATTGTCCGGCGTCAGCCCATGTTCCCGCAGCTGTCTGGGAAGAAGGTACTTCTGGGCGATGTGGAGCTTCTCCTCTTCGGTGTAGCCGGGCAGCCGGATGATCTCCATCCGATCGCGCAGCGGCGGGATGATGGTGTCCACCACGTTGGCGGTGGTGATGAACAGCACCTGGGACAGGTCGTAGGGGACCTCCAGGTAGTGGTCGCTGAAGGTGCTGTTCTGCTCCGGGTCGAGCACTTCGAGCAGGGCGGAGGACGGGTCACCCCGCCAGTCGGCGCCGACCTTATCGATCTCGTCGAGCATGAAGACCGGATTGCGGGTGCCGGCATTCTTCATCTGCTGCAGAATCCGTCCCGGCAGCGCGCCGATGTAGGTGCGCCGGTGGCCGCGAATCTCGGCCTCGTCGTGGATCCCGCCCAGCGACAGCCGTACGAACTTGCGGCCCAGCGCCCGGGCAATGGATTTACCCAGGCTGGTCTTCCCCACGCCGGGTGGCCCCACGAAACAGAGGATGGGCGACCGGAGGGTTTGGGAGCGCTGCCGCACCGCCATGTACTCGAGGATCCGTTCCTTGATTTTCTCGACGCCGTAATGGTCTTCGTCCAGGACCTGGGCGGCCGTCTTGATATCCCAGGTCTCGGCTTCGGGCGGGCCCCAGGGGAGGGCCACCAGCCAGTCGACATAGGTGCGGATGATCCCCACTTCGGGCGAGGCCGCCGGGATGGATTGCATCCGGTCGACCTCCTTCAGCGCGCGTTCCCTGACGGCCTCGGGCATGCCCGACTTCTCGATCTTCTCGCGCAGCTGATTGAGGTCGGCGCCTTCCTCATCCTCGCCCAGCTCCTTGCGGATGGCTTTCAGTTGCTCGCGCAGGATCTGCTCGCGCTGCAGCTTGCCGATCGTGCTCTGCACTTCGTTCTGGATCTTTGACTTGAGCTCCAGGATCTCGATCTGCTTGCCCAGGAACACGGCGAGCAGCTTGAGCCGCTCGACCACGTTGGGCGTCTCCAGCATGTGCTGCTTTTGCTCCAGCGTGTGATCGGGCGCCGCCGCCACCAGGTCCGCCAGGTAAACCGGGTCATCGGTCTTGGCCACCGTGGCCGCCACTTCGGGGGCGATGGCCGCCCCGGCCTCGACGTAGCGTTCGTACAGGCTCTTGACAGACCGCATGTGGGCTTCCAGCTCGAGCCCCGGCGTGACGTGATCCTGGATCGGCTCGATCTCCACCGCGATGTAGGGCTTGAACTGGACGAATCCGACGATGCGCGCCCGCTGCACCCCCGCTACCAGCATCTGGATCCCGGCCGGGGTCTGGCGCATGCCGTTAATCTCGGCGATCACGCCGGTGCTGTACAGGTCGTTTTCGGCAGTGTCGTCCACCTGCGGGTCCTTCTGGGCCACCAGCAGGACTTGCTTGTCGCCCTCCATGGCCGTGCTGATAGCGGCGATCGAGGTGCGCCGGCCCACCGACAGCGGCACGATCAGCTTGGGGAAAACCGCCACATCGTCGCGCAGGGGGACCAGCGGCATCCTGCGTGGCGCCGGTGCTGTGGATTCGGGTTTGAGTTCAACCATAAGGTATCCTTGGGAAGCTACTGCGCAACCCGAGCGGCGTCAAGCCGCCGGACTGCCTACAGATGCGGTTCCCCGCTTGGGGCAGGCCTAAACGTCACCCGTTGGATCCGGCTCGGAAGCCAGGGTCGCGGTCCCGACCGCTCGCCGGAAGGGACGCGGCGGCGCCACCGCCCCGCCCTCCAGGGCTCGCGGGCCGATCAGCCGCGCGATCTGGTCCTCGTCCAGCACCTCGTCCTTGAGCAACGCCTCGGCCAGCACGTCCAGCTTCGACCGGTTGGCCTGCAGGATGCTCTTGGCCTTTTCGAATCCCTCGTTCAGGATACGGGTCACTTCCTCGTCGACGATGGCCGCCGTCCGCTGGCTGATGTGCGGATTGCCGGCCAGCTCCCGCCCCAGGAAGACAGCCTGGGGCGAATCGTCGTAGGAGAACAGACCCATCCGGGGGCTCATGCCCCAGCTGACCACCATCCGGCGGGCCAGCTCCGTCGCCGTTTCCAGGTCGTTCTGGGCCCCGGTGGTGATGCTGCCCAGACCGAGCTCTTCGGCGGCCCGGCCCCCTAGCGCCATGGCGATGCGGGCCTCCAGGTATTCCGCGGAGAGATTGTGGCGGTCATCGGTGGGCATCGACTGGGTCACGCCCAGCGCCTGGCCGCGGGGGACGATCGAGATCTTGTGGACGGGGTCCGACTGGGGCTGGTACCAGGCAGCCAGGGCGTGGCCGGCCTCGTGGTAGGCGATCACCCGGCGCTCGGATTCGCTCAGGACGATCTTCCGCTCGGCCCCCAGGATGACCCGGTCAAAGGCCTGCTCGAAATCGTCCATCACCACGGACGAGCGGTTGGTCCTGGCCGCATGAAGGGCGGCCTCATTGACCAGGTTGGCGAGATCGGCGCCCACCAGGCCGGGCGTCGAGCGGGCCAGCACGTCCAGGTCGACGTCCGCCGCCAGCGGCACGTTGCGGGTGTGCACCTTCAGGATGCCGAGCCGGCCGCGACGGTCGGGCCGCTCGACGACTACCCGGCGATCGAACCGCCCGGGGCGGAGCAGGGCCGGGTCGAGGACGTCGGCCCGGTTGGAGGCCGCCAGCACCACCACCGCTTCCCGCTGGTCGAAGCCGTCCATCTCCACTAGCAGCTGGTTCAGTGTCTGCTCCCGCTCGTCGTGGCCGCCGCCCAGGCCGGCGCCGCGCTGGCGGCCGACGGCATCCAGTTCGTCCACGAACATCACGGAGGGGCTGTGCTTCTTGGCTTCCTCGAACAGGCTGCGAACTCGGGAGGCGCCGACCCCGACGAACATCTCTACGAACTCGGAGGCCGAGATACTGAAGAAGGGCACGCCGGCTTCGCCGGCCACGGCTCGGGCCAGGAGCGTCTTGCCCGTCCCCGGCGGGCCGATCAGGAGCACCCCCTTTGGCATCCGGCCACCCAGCCGCTGGAACTTATTGGGGTCCCGCAGGAATTCGACGATTTCCTGCAGCTCGAAGACTGCTTGCTCGACCCCGGCCACGTCGTTGAAGGTGGTCTTGGGGGCGGTGGGCAGCTGCAGCCGGGCCCGGCTGCGGCCGAAGTCGAAGATACCCTGCGTGGCGCGCCCGCTGCGGCGCAGGATCCACAACCAGACGGCGGCGAAGGCGACCAGCGGCAGCACGTTGAGCAGGATGCCGCTCAGGAGACCGCTGCTAGCGGCCTTGACGTTCTCGGTGACGTGCTGGTCGGTTATCTGCTGCTGGAGCTGAGCATCGCCGATATCGGGCACCCGCGTCGCGAATTGCTTGTTCGAGGGCTGGCTTCCGTAGCTCTCGGCGATCCTGAACTCGCCGGTCACGTCATGGCCTTGCAGCGTGATGCTGTCCACGTTGCCGTCGGCCAGCTGGGCCTTGAAGAACGAGTACGGGACGTCCAGGGCGGGCTGCCCGCTGAGATTGCGGAGCAGGGGGACCAGGAAGATGGCGACGAACAGGACCTGGGCCCCGATCAGGAGAGCCAGGCGCAGGCGCGAGTTACTCGGTTTGGGCGCCTCGGGGCGCTGGGGAAGGTTAGGCTCGTTGCCGGGGCGGAGCTGTGCCATGTCGTCTCAGTCTACCGTCGACTCTTCCCCAAACCTGAAATCCGTACACATTTCCCTCGCTCTCCCCTCCCCTTGCGGGCAGGGAGGCGTCTCGTCTTCCCTCTTTATCTCCTGCCCCTGCCAGGAGAGGCCGGGACGGGGTCTCGTCTACCTATCGAGTTCTCCCTCCCCCTTGCGGGGAGGGTCGGGGAGGGGGTCTCGTCTACTCCTTCCAACGAATTTCTGATCCGGAACCCGAAGACAGTCGGTGCGGAGACCCCTCCGTATAATCGTCAGCGGGGCGATAGCTCAGCTGGCAGAGCGCCGCGTTCGCATCGCGGAGGTCGAGAGTTCGAGTCTCTTTCGCTCCACAAGGTTCTTCGAATGGCTGAGCAGGGGCCTCCCACAAAGTCGAAACGCCGCGCCGATCGGGCACTGGTTGGGGACTACCACCGCGAGAAACTGGGCGAACTCTTGGAGCACGTCCGAGGTGGGTTTGCGGCATACGACGCCGGCCACATCGATGCCTTCGAACTTGACGAGATCATCCATCATTACCAGCGCGCCACCATCGAGCTATGGAAGTTTTGCGTCGGCCTGGGAAGTGGCTCGGGCGTCGAAATAGCCGCCCGCGCAATCCAGTCGGCGAGCGCGGAGCGGGCGGACCGGGATTGGTGGGAAGCGGGGGCCTCTCGAAACTCAAAGCCGCGTTAGCCGGATTCGGGCCTCGCCTAGTCGGGATGGACCGGCAAGTGGTTGGGCGGGGCGATCTATCCCGTCGTCGCCCGGATGACCGCGTAGACGACCAACCACATCCCAGCCAGAAAGGCCAGCGAGATCAGGGTCACGCCAAAGACTTCGGCAATGCCCGACACCGGGCTGGGTTCTTGCCGAGCTCGTTCCTGGAACTCCGGCGGAAGCGGAATCCGAAACAGCCTGACCGCCAGCCGCGCCCGCCACCCATAGACGTCAAACACTCGGTTGAGCGCCTCCTCGGCTTCCGGGCGCCCGGCGAACCAGTGGGAGAAGCGGCGGATCTGGACCGCAGCGATCCAAACCTGGAACAGGATGGCAAACGGAATCACGAACAACACTGCCAGCGCAAACGGAAGAACCACGATTAGCCAGGTGGCTCTGGCAGTGCGGACCGCCAGAACCGGCAGCATGCCCGCCAGCTCAGCGGTCAGCATCAGGCGGCCACCTGGAGGGGGCGTGACGCAACCGCCACCGGCGCCCCGATCCTAGCAAAAGCCGCCCAGATCAGAATGGGCGCCGCGCCGGCCACCACCAGGGCCACTCGGGCCAGGGTGAGCTGGTCGATGGGGGCCGCCAGCGCCATAACGGCCAGCACACTGAGCACCCGGCCGATCCCTAACGTCAGCTCCTGGGACACGATGTACTCGTAGCGTAGCTCCTGCGCCTGGGGATCCCGGTCGATCACCTGCAGCCACAGGGGGGCCAGCGCATTGCCGTGCAGCGGACCACCCAGCGCCCGGAGCAGCCCGAACAGCACCAGCGCGCCGACCGAGAGATAGAGGGGATACACGAGCGTCGAGGCCACCAGCAGGCTCCCGCCCAGCAGGGCGCACCGCATTCGGTGTCGGGCGGGAAGCCACATGCCCAACCCGAGGCTGAGCCCCATGGTCAGCAGGCCCACCAGGGCGTTGAAGCCGCCCACGTTCTGCTCGTTGCGCAGGGTCACGAAGGTCAGGATGCTGACCACCATCCCCAGCACGAATCCCGTCGAGCCATCGGCCAGCCGGGCCCAGGTGACGTAGGACCAGGCCGGATTTCGGTGCGGCAACTGTAGCATCCCGCGGAGGGAGAAGCCCTGGCGCCGGCCCGCCTGGAGGCCGCCGGCCAGCAGGGCGGCAGCCAGCAGCGTGGCGGCCGCCACCCCAAACGTGACCTGGTAGCCGCCGTAGCTGCCGCCCCCATGGGTACCCAGGACGATGATGGTCCCGGCCAGCGGCGGCACGGCCACACCCAGGAAGGCGCCTGAGGCGCCCGTGGCACCGAAGTACCGGTCTCGGTTTCCGCGGGCGATGGCGTCGTAGGTGACCAGGTGATAGCCGGCCCAGTACCAGCCCTCACCCAGGCCGCGCATCAATCCCAACAGGAGCAGCGCGCCGGCGCTGGCGTTGCCCAGGAAGAGCACCAGCACATAGAGGAAGCTCAGCGTCAGGAGACCGCGGCGGATCGAGGTTCCGGCGTCGCCGCGCCGGAATAGCCAGCCGTTGGCCAGGAACGCGATCGGGACGCCGAGCGCGTACACGGCATTGAACAGGCAGACCTGGCCCAGGTCGTGGTGCGCTCGCCAGATGAAGATGGACAGGAAGGTGGCGGCGAACAGGTTGGCGGCGGTGTAGGCGGAATGGACCGACAGCATGCGCCACGCCTGCCGCTCGAGCTGGTAGTGAAATCGGATCAGCGCCGGCGGTCGCAGCACCAAGTTTGGACTGGTCCCCCAATGAAAACGCGCAGACGTCGCACAAGAGCAAACGGCCGGTACCATGGGCCCCTTGCCGCGCACCGGACGGGCCCGCAGGTTGTGACGGAAGCGTGACCTCGCGTAAGGTTCCGTCACCCGACGCCGGATCCCGCAACGTCCGTCGCAATGGCCCGCCACTAGGCTCCGCTTGGGCACCCGGAATGTGCCCGCCACAAGGGGGTCACACACGGACCTGAACGCGATTCGGCAGACTGGCTACCCTTCGGCGGCGCCCGAGACGGCGCCGTCGCCTCAGGCGGAGGCCGCCAATCTCCTCCGCGTGCTGGGCACCGGGACCATGTCCGCGGTGGCCTACGACACGGCCTTCCTGGCCCGGCTGCGCAAGCCTGGCGCCCCGGACGCCCTGGCCTATCCCGCAACGCTCCGCTGGCTGCTGCGGGCGCAAAACGCCGACGGCAGCTTTGGCACCACCCTCCCAATCCCCAAAGAGCGCGTGCTCTCCACGGTCAGTGCGGTGCTGGCCCTGGCCGCGCTGCCGCCCGGCGAGCACGAGGAGATCGCGCACCGCGCTCGGCTGGCGGCGCTTACCTATCTCTGGGAGAAAACGGCCGACTGGCAGACGGGGCTGACCCCGGTCGGGTTTGAGCAAATCCTCCCCACCCTGATGGACGATGGCCGCGTCCGCCAACTGCCGCTGCCCTTCGACCGGTTCGCCGGGGTGACAGCCCAGCGGGAAGCCAAGCTCGGCCACATCCCGCCCACCCTGATCTACAAGATGCCCACCCTCCTGCTCCATTCGCTGGAGTACCTGGGGAGCCGGCTGGACGTCGGCGCGGCCGCCGCCCAGCTCTCCGAGAACGGATCATTCGGGAACTCCCCGTCCGCGACCGCGTACTTCCTGGAGCGGGGGGGCGCCGCCCCGGCCGCCTGGGCTTACCTGGATAGCGTCGTCGACGCCGAGGGCGGCGTCCCCGACGTGGCGCCATTTGAGGTGTTCGAGCGGGCCTGGGTGCTCTACAACCTGGCTCGTGCCGGGATCGTCGTTCCCGACGCCGACCGGCACATCCGCTACCTGGCCTCCACCCTCACCGACGACGGGGTGGGGTGCTCCCGGACAGGACTGCGTCCGGACGCCGACGACACGGCCATGACGCTCACCGTGCTCCAGCGCTACGGTCAGTCCCCGGTGGCCGGGCCGCTGCGGTCGTTCGAAGGCATCGAGTATTTCCACACCTTCCCCCTGGAGCGCGAGCCATCGCCAACCGTGAACGCACACGTGCTGGAGGCGCTCGCCGCCTGCCAACCGTTCCCCACCCGCGCCAGCATGGAGCAAAAGGTCGTTCGGTTCCTGCGCGATCAGCGCGTAGACGGCGCACACTGGGTTGACAAGTGGCATAGTTCCCCCTTCTATGCCACCGCCCGCGTCGTCTTCGCGCTTACCGCGTCGGCACCCGATCTCTGCCTCCCCGCGCTCAAGTGGCTCGCCGAAACCCAACGCTCGGACGGGTCATGGGGTTGGTTTGAGCAGGGCACGGCGGAAGAGACCGCCTACGCCGTGCAGGGGTGGCTGGCGGTGCCACCGGCGCAGCGCCAAGGGCTGCGCGTGAACTTGGGCGCGGCGGAGACCTTCCTGGCGGAGGCGGCCGGCGAGCCACGCATCCCGCTCTGGGTGGGCAAGGGCCTGTACACCCCCGTCCACATCGTTGAATCGGCCATCTTGTCCGCTCGGACTCTCCTGAAGGGGGCGAACCCGCATGTTTGACCGCCGTATCACCAAGCTGAAGGACGCACTGCTCCGCTTTACCGACGAAACCAAGATCATCCAGCACCTCGAGGAGGATGAGCGGCGGGGCTGGCGCCTGGCCGAGGCTTGCGCGCTCTCCCTGGTGCTGCATCCATCGGCCAGCTTTGACCAGGCGCTGGCGCTGGTCCGAACGATTGCCTACGCCCAGTACATCGACGACTACATCGAGGAAGAGCACCCCGAGCTGGACATGGTCGACTACCGCCGCGTCGGCCAGCTCTTCCTCATCTGGCACAACCGCGATCTCAGCCAGATGCCGGTGGCCCATGCCAATGTCGCCCGAAAGATGGAGGAACAGTTCGCGGAGGACGAAGTGTCCGAAGAGTGGACCCCGATGCGCCGCCTGGTCTGGGAGAAGTTCATCTTCACCCTCCTGCAGGAAAACCACTGGGTGAAGCACCAGGAGCAGGTCAGCCTGGATGCCTATCTGGCCAACGGCCTCTATACCATCGCCCTCCCCATCGTCCAGGTGAGCATCCTCGCCTTCGCCTACCAGGACGTGCCGCAGGAGCTCAAGAACCGGCTCTTCGGGCACATCTGCCAGGCCTCGCGGGTGGTCCGCATCGCCAACGACCTGCACAGCTACGAGCACGAGCACGCCCACGGCCGGTTCAATTCCTTGGACCTGGCCGCCGAGGCCTTGAACGGCGCCTCCCAGGCCAACCCTCGGAAGGACGCCCGGCTGGTGATGGAGCGGGAGCTGGAGATCCTGGAACGCGGCGTGTCCCGCGAGCGCCGCACCGGCCCGACGCAGGACTTCCTCCGCCGCCTGGTGGCCAGCACTCACGCCGCCATCGACTTCTATGACTCCCTCGCCACCCACGGCTCGGGTTCGGCCCTGCGCGACCAGACCTGGATGCTCCAGGAGAAGGCGGGTTAAGGAGTCGCAATGAGCGGCGCCCTCAAGCTGACGTTCTCCAAGCGCGGGGCCCCGGCCAAGTCCTCCACGGCTGCCCAGGCCGCCGTCGAGATGGAGCGTCGCGTCGTCTTCATCCGCTGGCTGGCCATCATCGTCGCCACGGGGGCGCTGCCCTTCCTCCGGCTGGGGAACGAGACCATCCCGCTGATGGCGCTGGTCGTGTTCACCGCGGCCTACAACCTGGCGCTGCAGCTGCTGGTGCCCCGCGGGCCCCGCTGGTTGAACGCCGGCTATATCTCATCGGTCGGCGACGTCTTGATCTGCACCGCCGGGGTGGCCATCAGCGGGGGCATCACCTCCCCCTTCTCGCTGGCCTACTTCCTGGTGGTGGCCATGGTCGCCGTGCGGTTCGGCGGCCTGGCGACCATCATGGCCGTGACCACGACCACTGTCAGCTACCTGGCGGTCGTCTACTACGTCAACTTCCGTTCGGGCGGACTGGCCGACCCGGTGGCGGGGTTTACCAACGTGGTCATCCAGATGGGCTTCGTGGGGCTCACCGGATTCTTCAGTGCCTTCCTGGGCGACCGCGCCCGCAAGGCCGAGCACGCCCTGCAAGAAGAGCTGGAGCGCGCCCATGCCGCCCTTTCGCAGGTCACCGTGGAGCTGAACCGCGACCTCGAGTTCGAACAGACCTGCCAGCTGGCGGCCGAGAAGGGGCGAGCCCTGCTGCAGGCAGACGTGGTGCTGCTCCAGGTGCAGATGCCGTCCCTGTTGGGGACCGAGGGCGACACCGTGGCGCCCAAGCTCTTCATCGATTGGAGCCCCGAGCTGGCCCAGGCCCACGCCGGCACCGACCTCTCAGCCGCCCGGCTCAGCCTGAACCCCGTCTCGGGTGAGCAGGTGATCCCGGTCGCGGACCCGAATGTGTTCATGACCGTGGAGCACAAGGCGCTGCCGGCGGGCATCTGGGTGCGAGTCCCGGTGTTCCATGGCGCGCGTGCCATCGCGGACCTGGTGATGGGCTTCGCCGGACGAGAGCTACCGCTCCGGGACACCGAGCAGGAACTCCTGCTCACGTTCGCCGAGCGGGCCGGCATCGCCATGCGCAACGCCCACACGTTGGATCAGGCCCAGCGGCTGTCGGTGACGGACTCCGTCACCGGGTTGCCCAACCACCGCTACTTCCACACCCGTCTCGATGAGGAGATGGAGAAGGTTAAGGAGAAAGGTGGGTCGATCACCGTGATGATGGTCGACCTGGATCGGTTCAAGGTCTACAACGACAGCTTCGGCCACGCGGCCGGCGACGTCGCGCTGAAGGCCGCTGCTCGAACGATCTCCTCCACCATGCGGCGGGAGGATGTCGTCACCCGATACGGCGGTGAAGAGTTCGTGGCCATCCTCCCAGGTGTCGACCTGCAGACCGCGCCCATCCGGGCGCAGGAGATCTGCGACACGCTCTCCAAAGTGTTCATGTACAACCCCAAGACCATCTTTGCGCCGCTGACGGCCAGCGTCGGCTGGGCCACCTACCCGGTGGATGCCCGGACCCGGGACGAGCTGCTGAACCGGGCCGACCTGGCGATGTACATGGCCAAGAAGCGTGGCCGCAACTGCATCTGCGGCGCCAGCGAGCTGGAAAGCGTCGCCGCCCTGGACTCGGTGCTGTCCGAGGTCGTCGCCCAGCTCAGCACCGCGGACACGGTGGGACCCGGCATGGTCGCCACCCTCGAGAAGCGGTTGGGACAGATCGCCAACTCCAAGCACCTGGAAGAACTGGCCGAGGGTACCCTCTCGCCCAACAGCGAAGGGGCGCTGGAGGCGCTCAACGCGCTGGCCGCCAGCATCGACGCCAAGGACCCCTACACCAGCGGTCACTCCCAGTATGTCGCCCAGCTGGCGGAGGATCTGGCCGAGATGCTGCAGCTGTCCCCGGCGCACCGCAACCAGCTCCGCCTGGCGGCCATCCTGCACGACGTGGGCAAGATCGGCGTGGTGGACAAGGTGCTGCTCAAGGAGGGCAAGCTGGACGAGGACGAAAAGCTCGTCATGCGCATGCACCCGGTGCTGGGAGCGCGCATCCTGCAGCCCATCAAGGCGTTCCGCCAGATCCTGAACGTCGTCCTCCACCACCACGAGTGGTACGACGGGAGCGGCTACCCCGATGGGCTGGCCGGGCAGAACATCCCCCTGCACGCCCGCATCGTGTCCGTGTGCGACGCCTATCACGCCATGACCTCCACTCGGCCCTACCGCCAGAAGCGCACCCAGGAGTTCGCCCTGGCCCAGCTGGAAGCGGGCAAGGGCACACAATTCGACCCGATCATCGTTGATTACTTCATCCAGATGATGCGCAAGCGGCCGCCGGAAGACGAGCAGCACGACCATGCCGTGACTGCGGAGCAAGGCGCCGCATGATGCAGGACGCCACCGGCAAGCCCGTCTCGCGCATTTCCGAGCGCAAGCTGCAACACCTGCGCCTGTCGCTGGAGGAGTCGGTGCAATCCACCCGCAGCGCCGGCTTCGAGCGGTGGAGCTTTGTCCACCAGGCCCTGCCGGAGCTCGATCTGGACACGATCGATACCAGCACCACCTTCCTGGGCCGCCGCCTGCGACTGCCCTTCCTGCTCTCCAGCATGACCGGCGGGGCTCACGCCGCTGGGGACATCAACCGCCGGCTGGCGCTGGTCGCTCAGACCATGGGCCTGGCTTTCGGGGTCGGGTCCCAACGGGCGGGGCTGACCCACAAGGACCTGCGGTCCACCTACCAGGTGCGCAGCGTCGCCCCCGACATCCTGCTGCTGGCCAACCTGGGCGCCGTGCAGCTCAACTACGGCGTCGGGATCGACCAGTGCCTGGAGGCGGTGGAGATGATCGGCGCCGACGCCCTGGTCCTGCACTTGAACCCGCTCCAGGAGGCATTGCAGCAGGAAGGTGATCACAACTTTCGGGGGCTCCTGGAGAAGATCGGCCTGATCGCCCGCGCCCTGCCGGTACCCGTCATTGTGAAGGAGGTCGGCAGCGGCATCTCTGGCCCCATCGCCCGGCAGCTGGCCGAGGCCGGGGTGGCCGCCATTGATGTGGCGGGCGCCGGGGGGACCAGCTTTGCCCGAGTGGAGGCGTTCCGCCGGGACAGCGCCGACGAGGTCGAGCTGGCCCTGGCGTTCTCCGAGTGGGGCATTCCCACCGCCGAGGCGGTCCTGCAGGCGAAGGCAGCCGCGCCGGCAACCCCCATCATCGCCAGCGGCGGCATCAAGAACGGCCTGGACGCTGCCAAGGCGCTCGCCATGGGCGCTCGCCTGGTGGGGTTTGCCCACGCCGTGCTGGCGGCCGCGGCCCAGGGTGAGGAACCGGCGCGCCGCCTGCTGGATGGCTTTGGCTGGCAGCTGCGAGTCGCCATGTTCTGTTCGGGCGCGGGGTCTCTCGACGCCCTGACGCTGGACCGGCTGATCGAGTCGCGATGAGGGCCCGGCCGCCCAGCAGACGGCTCGCCGGCTCGTCGGGCGACACGGGCAAACCCTTTGCCAGCCGTTCCGCCCGGTTGGAGGCCATGAATGGCGCCCTCGACCGGGAGCTCACCCGCTTTTCCCAAATCGTCGGGTCCACCGAGTCCTCGTTGCTCACCGAGATGGTGCAGTACCACCTCGGGCTGCGCGGGGCGGGGGCGCGTCCGGGGAAACGGGTGCGGGCCAACCTGGCGCTCCTCACCTGCGAGGCCTTCGGCCGCCGCTACGCCGACGCCATCTGGGCGGCGGTCGCTGTCGAGCTGGCCCACAACTTCTCCCTGGTCTTCGACGACATCCAGGACGGCGACGAGCTGCGGCGGGGGCGGGCCGCCGTGTGGAGAGTTTGGGGCGCTCCCCAGGCGATCAACGCCGGAGCGGCCCTGCAGGCCCTGGTCCCCAAAGCCATCGCCGAGCTGATGCCGCCCCGCCACCTGGAGCGGCTGGCGCCCGCCCTGCGGGTGGTGTCGGAAGCCACACTGCGGCTGTGCCGGGGCCAGGTCATGGACCTGGAGTTCGAGCAGCGGGTCGATGTCTCGGTGGACGAGTATCTGCAGATGATCGAGCTAAAGACCGCCGGCCTGTTCGCCTGTGCCACCCGCCTGGGGGCACTGGCGGCGGGTGCCGGCGAAGCGGCCTCCGAGCGCGCCGCCGACTTCGGCCGCCACCTGGGGATGGCCTTTCAAATCATCGATGACATCCAGGGCATCTGGGGCTCATCGGCCCAGACCGGAAAGCCCGAGGGCAGCGACCTGCGCAATGGCAAGAAGACGTTGCCCACGCTGGTGGCTCTGAAGGCCGGCCCCGCCGCCGGTCGGCGCCAGCTGCGCGGACTGCTGACGCGGGCCAGCTTCACGCCCTCCGAGATGGAGGTGGCGCGCACTGTGCTGGCGCAGGCCAACGCCCACGCCTACTGCCGCCGGCAGGCTTCCGAGCACCTGGCCGAAGCCCGCCTCAGCCTGTTCGCGATGACCGAACGACCCAACTGGGCCGTGCGCGCGCTGGGGGACATGGCGACCACCTTCGAAGCCGGCCTGGCGTAGGGCATTTTTCCGGGTCGAGTCACCCGCCTCCGGTACACTCGCAGGTAAAGGAGGGACACGATTCGATTTCCCGCAGCGATCCGGGTCGTACCGGGGCTGGTGGCGGCCCTGATGGCGGTGACGCAGACCGAGGCAGCCAGCTCGGCGCAGCTGACCGCGGTCACGGGCTCGCTGGAGGCGACCCAGCTGTCGCTAGCCGAAGACCTGCGCGGTCAGACGTATGTCGCGCTGGGTGACAGCATCAGCGTGGGTTACGACGCGCCGGCCCTCGGCCAAATCTTCCCCGCTGTCATCGCGCGCACCCTGGCCATGAATCTGACCCTGGTGGCGCACAGCGGAACCCGCGTGGCATGGGGGGCGGCGCAGGTGCCCGACGTGCTGGCGGCCCATCCCCGCCTGGTCACCATCGAGCTGGGAACCAACGACGTCGGGTTCTCCACGCCGCTGGATACCGTCGCCCAACAGTACGAGGCCATCATGATCGGTGTGACCAGCCAGTCCACCCGCGTGGTCTGCATCGATAGCTGGCTCCCCAGCCCGGCCATCCGAGCCATCATCCAGGACAGCTGTCTGCGCCATGGCGGCACCTTCGTCAGCCTGGACGGCTTCTATGCCACCGCCGATTTTCACGCGCAGGACGGCGGCCCCAGCGTCCGTGGGCCCAACCGGGCCGACTGGTTCCATCCCAGCGCGGCCGGTCACGCCGCCATTGCCCAGGCCGTGCTGGCAGCCCTGGGGGTCGCGGACCAGCCCAGCGTCAGGGTCGGGCCTTACCTCCCGGAGCTTCCGGCGTCGCTGCGCGCTCGGCTGGAATAGCGGCTGATCCCGTCGTCAGGACGTCCTCGATCTTGAGGGCCAGGTGCAGGCTGAGACGCACTTCGGGGTCGCGCAGATCCAGGCCCGCGATCTCCTCAATCCTCCCCAGCCGGTAGAGGACCGTGTTTCGGTGGAGATGCAAGCGTTCCGCCGCGTCGGTCGGGCTGCCGTTGCAGGCCAGGTAAGCCCGTAGGGTGAGCAGGAGCACGCCGCCCCGATCCCGCCGGGTCAGCTCGCTCAGCATCTCGTCGTGGTACTCGCGCAGCGGTGCCGACGGCTCGAGTCCGGCCAGCAGCCGATAGAGGCCGAGGTTACGAAACGGCACCACGGCGCCCGCACCGAAGAGCCGGCGGCCAAGGCTGAGGGCTTGCTCGGCTTCCCGCACGGCGGCACTGACGTCGGCCGGGCTCTGGCGGACGCGCCCGTGCCCCACCGCAATCTCGGCGGCGCTCCCGCCCTGCGCGGCCCGCTGCAGATCATGGGCCAGCCCGCTGGGGTCGGCGGCCCGGCGGCCCAGGGCAACCAGGGCAATCACCACGCTGCCCCGTTCCCGAACCAGCGCGGCCAACCGCCGGCTGGCCAGGCTTCGATCCCACGCCCCCCGGATGGCCGCCGCCTGTCCGGGCGCCGCTGACCCCGCCGCGTACACGACGTAGGGACTGTTCAGGTCGACCCCCTTGCGCCGCGCGCGCTCGGTGGCCGCCGCCATGGACCCGGGCCGTCCGCCGGCCAGCACATCGAGCACCTCCTCTTCCAGCTCGTCGCGGGCATCGCGGGCGGCGTGCGTTCGCACCAGCTCGATGGCGCAGGCGCTGGCCGCTCGCCCCACGGCCAGCCGGTGTAGCTCGGACAGCTCGCCGTCCTGCCCCAGGATCGAGAGAAAGCCGGCGATTGTCCCCTGCACCAGGATGGGAGCAACCAGGCGGCTCGTCCCTCCGGGAAGGGGGCGGGCGGTCACGGGCGGGTCGAAGGCACTCAGCGGCACCTCCCGGAGCTGGGCTTCCAGGTCCGGCCGCTCCGCGGCAATGGCCTGCCGGATGGCCTCCGGCAGGGTGCGGTCCCGGCCGGCGGCCACGTACTCGATAGTTCCGCCGTGCTCCAGGACGACTGGAGCCTCGATCAGCTCGGTGAGGCGGCGCAGCACCGCCGCCAGCCCCCGGCCGGCAAAGGCCAGCTCGCTGAGCTGCCGGTGCAAGTCCTGCGCCCGTTCGTGCAGCTCCGACCGTCGCTCGACCATAAAGCGCAGGACCCGGTCGGCGACCTCCTCGACCACATGTCCCGGGGGCAGCACCAACAAAGGAAGCCCGAGGGCGTCGGCCCGCTGCCGGGCCTCGCTGGTCGCGACGCCAGACAGGCCCAGGCCCGCCACGCCCTGGGCTGCCAGGGCGTCCAGCAACCGGACCAGGGTCAATCGCGGATCGACCAGCGTGAGCAGGCTGGTGTCGACCAGCACCAGCTCCCCGCCTCGCAAGGGCTCGAAGGCGGGAGCCCGAGCCTTGAGGGAGCTGCACCAGACGGCCTCGCGCTGCACCCCCGCGCTGCCGGCGACCAGCTCGGTGCCCTCCGGTAGGGCGCCCCGCCAGACATCTTCCACGCTCAGGTGGGGCAATCCGGAGGTTCTGGGGGGTGCTGTCGCCATTCCTTGTGCCGGCAGACCGAAAGCCCGGCCGGATAAAGGCATTATCGCACAGCGACCCGGTCGACTTAGGCGAAATGCCTAACTCGGGAAGGCTTCAAAAAAGGGGCCCGCCTCAGGCAGGCCCTAGGTCACGATGACCCGACTATTTCTTCTTGGCGGCCTTCTTTTTCTTGACGCTGCCGCCGCTCTTGCTTTTCCCCTTATCTGGCATCGCGCCCTCCTTGAGCCAAGTTTGTGCGCGAATGCTAGCACTCGGGCTCAGGCCGCATCCGCGCCCAAGATGCGAGTCTGTGCCGGCGGCCTCGGGCTCAGGCCGCATCCGCGCCCAAGAGTCGAGTTTGTGCCGGCGGCCTCGGGCTCAGGTGAGGAGACCGATTACCGGCCGGCCGCGCGTCGCCTGGAACTGGTGGTGGCTGGCACCCGTTCTTTGGCCGAACGCCGCGAGCGGACTTCGCGCATGGCGGGCGATCGCCACAGGGTCTCGAGGTCGTAGTAGGCGCGCTCGCCGGGCAAGAACACGTGGACGATCACCGACGAGTAATCCAGCACCACCCACGACCCATCGGCATACCCCGCCACATGGAAGGGTCGGATCCCCTTCGCCTCGGCGGCCGCGGTGATCGCATCCGAGATGGCCCGCACCTGCCGGTCCGTGTCACCTTCACAGATGACGAAGTAGTCGGCCATGGTGGTGCGCTCGCGGATGTCGATCCGCTCGATGTCCCGCGCCTTCTTCTCAGCCGCGGCGTCCGCAACCAGCCGGCTGAGCTGAAGGGGCGTCATTCAGACGCTATTATCGCATGCGCATTTTTCACCGGTAAAGGCCGCGCTCGTCGACATATGCCAGCACCGGGGGGGGCAGCAGCCCATCCACGGCGCGCCGGTTGCGCAGCGCGTCCCGGATGTCCTGGGCGGCGATCGGTGGGGTACGAATGGTCACCAGCCGCACCCGCGAATCCTTGAACCCCAGCGCCGCCAGCTGGTCCGCCGTCACGCTGACGCCGGGGCGATTGAAGACCACGAAGTCGATGGCGTCCAGCAGCCGGTCGGGGTCTCGCCAGCTCCGGATGGCCCGCGCCTGGTCGGAGCCGATCAGCCAGGCGAACCGCGTCTTAGGGAAGCGGCGGGCCAGCTCCTGCGCCGTGTCCACGGTGTACGAGGTGCCGCCCCGGCGGATCTCGAGGTCCGAGGCCAGCAGGCCCGGGTGGCCCGCGATGGCGCGCTGGACCATCTCCAGGCGATCGCTCGGGGAGGCGGTTGGGGCAGGCCGGTTCGGCGGCTGGGCATTGGGCATCAGCCAGACGGCATCCAGCCGCGCCACCTCGCGCAACGCGTCGGCCGCGGCCAGGTGGCCGGCGTGAATGGGATCGAACGTCCCCCCCAGGATGCCGGTCACCGGCTCAGCGGCGGGGGTCGTAGATGAACTCCGCGTCGCGAATCCGCACAGTCTCGCCACCGCGGGCGCCGTGCTTCTCCAGGGCCTCGGTCAATCCCCAGCGATCGAGGGTCCGCTGGAATCGGGCCAGCGCCTCGGGGTTACTTAGATCGGTCATCGCAATCAGCCGTTCCAGCTGGCTGCCCGAGACCGTGAATCCTCCCTCGATCGGCTCGATCTTAAAGGGCTCGGCGGTCGCTGGCCCGCGATAGACCTTGAGCGCGGGCACTGGCTTCTCCGCCGGTTGAGTCCGGGCGCGGTGCAGGGCCGCGGCGGCACCCTGCGTTAGCTCCCGGACCCCCTCTCCGGTGGCGGCCGAGAGGGTGAAGGTCCGCCGGCGGGCGCGCATCAGCCGCTGCCTCAGCGCCGTTACGGCCGCCTGATCCTGGACCGCGTCCATCTTGTTCAGGGCCAGCAGGTGAGGGCGGCGGGCTAGCTGGGCGCTGTACTTGCGCAGCTCGGCGCGCACCTGCTGGTAGTCGTCCCACAGCTTTTCGGCGGACCCCTGGCTGACATCGAGCACGTGGATCAGGAGGCGCGTCCGCTCCAGGTGCCGCAAGAACTGCAGTCCCAATCCCGCGCCCTGGTGCGCCCCTTCGATCAAACCCGGGACATCCGCCATTACGAAGCTGGTCTCGGGATCGATCTCGACCACCCCCAGCACCGGTTCCAGGGTGGTGAATGGATAGTCGGCGATCTTTGGTCGCGCGGCACTGGCCGCTGCCAGCACCGTGGACTTCCCGGCGTTGGGCAGGCCGACCAGGCCGACGTCGGCGACCAGCTTGAGTTCCAGCGTGAGCCACCGGCTCTCGCCGGGCGCACCCAGTTCCGCAAACCGGGGCGCCTGGTGCGTCGAGGTCTTGAAGGTGGCGTTGCCGCGCCCTCCGCGCCCGCCCGGCGCCACCACCAGGCGCTGCTTGGGGACCACCAGATCGCCCAGCACGGCGCCGGCTTCATCCACCACCACGGTGCCGAGCGGCACGCGCAGGACCAGGTCGGCGCCCTGCCGGCCATGCCGGCGGTTTTTGGCACCCCGGCCCCCGCTCTCCGCCGAAAAGTGGTGGCGGTGGCGATAGTCCTGCAGGGTGTTGTGATGGCCGGCCACCTCGATCACGACATCGCCACCCTTGCCGCCGCTGCCGCCGTCAGGACCACCGCGGGGGACGTGTTTCTCCCGGCGAAAGGTCAGCGCGCCAGCCCCGCCGTCGCCCCCCTTGACGAAGATCTTCGCCCGATCCGTGAACACGAGAAGAGATTACGCGGATGCCTCCGCGTGTCGCCCCGTTGGGCTAGCCGACGCCGCTGGCCGCGGTCGCCTTCTCGCTGCTCGCCTCGGCCAGCACGGAGACGCGCTTGCGGTCGTGGCCGGTTCGCTCGAACCGAACCACGCCGTCGACCAGGGCGAACAGGGTGTGGTCGCGACCGATCCCGACGTTGACGCCCGGCCGGATGACGGTCCCGTGCTGCCGCATGATGATGGTCCCAGCCCGGACGGTCTGGCCGGCGCCGGTCTTGATGCCCAGCCGCTGGCCGGCACTGTCACGGCCGTTGCGGGAGCTGCCGGCTCCCTTCTTATGCGCCATGAGTCTCTCCTTTTTCTTTGCGCGAGGTCGTCCGCTTCCGAGCTGCCGGCGCCGGTGCGTTCTGGGTTGGTTCTTCGCGGGTCGACTCGGCCTGCCCGGGCCGGCGGATGACGCCGATCCGGATCTCGGAGAGCAGCCGACGATGGCCCACTTTTCGCCGCTCCCGCTTCTTCGGTCGGTACTTGAACACGATCACCTTGTCGCCGGACCGATGCGCGACCACGGTGGCCTCCACTGCGGCGCCGGCGATGAACGGCGTGCCGATGGCGGGGTCCGCCCCACCGGCAACCATCAGCACCGAATCCAGGCGCACCGTTTCGCCCACCTTGGCGGCGACGCGGTCAACCACGATCCGGTCGCCTTCCGTCACTCGGAACTGCCGTCCGCTGGTCTCGACAATGGCAAACATGGCTTTAGGCGCCCGCGGGCGCGACTTGGAAGTCTATCACGGGATCCTTTCGGGTCCCTGGTCCACGTGCGCTTCGTAGAACTGCGTGATCCTGGCCTGGTCATACCCATCCAGAAACTCGATCCGGTCCCAGGCCAGCAGCGCGACCTTGTGGGTGCCGATGCCCTCGCTGTACGGGCTCATGATGATCTTGTACTCGCCGTACTGGGGTTCGGCCGGCACGATGCTGTTGACGTAGGTGGTGAGCTGCTTCTGCAGGTCGTCGCACCCGCTCGGACAGTTGTAGAGCACGACGATCCCGCCGTGCTCCAGGCTGTGGATCCAAACTTCGGGCTGGATGGTGCCGATGGTCTGCCATGCCACAGGGGCGACGCCGGTCTGCGAATAGTGCGAGCCGGAAGTGGGCGGCTGATGCTGGTAGGTGACCTGGGTTCCGGCCTGGACGTGCTGCCGCCCCTCGTCGGGCACGACCTGCCCGACGTCCTGGGCAACCGGCTGAAACTTCAGATGGCGGGGCGTGGAGTTGTACAGGTAGAGGGCGGTGATGGAGATCGCCAGGGCGGCTGCCGCCAGCACCCCAACGATGATCAGCAGGCTGCGCCGTTCGGCGGCCTTCTGACGGCGGGCAGCCTCTGCCCGCTGGGCCTGCCGCATCGCCTTGAGTTCTCGCTCCGGCTTCGACATTACCCGTTCATGTTACGCAAACGATCCACACGCCAAGTCTCAGCGGAGCTGGGTCGGCCTTTAGGCCGAGGGGGGAGCGGCCGGTAGGCGCTGCGATCCACGCAGCGCCGGTGCGGGAGGTCAAAAGAAGTAGCCGTGGCGGCTTTTGACCGCCCGCAACATCGGCCAGCTGGGGGGATCTGCCCCCCAGTGCGTCTCCAGGCGCTAGCCCGCGGTAATCGTTACCGGGGTCGCGTCCGAACCGCCGGTGATCTGGGCGTTGCTGCTGCTGCCCGAGACCACGTTGGGATGCGGACCGAGGGCGGCCGACCCCGACACCCGCGCGGTAAACGTGATGACCAGGATCGAGCCGCTGAACCCCCCCGCCGGGATGGTGAACGGCCCCCACTGGGGGGTGGCACTGCCCGGCGCAGGGACCAGGTTAGAGCCGACCGGGGCGCCGTTGATGGTGATGCTGTTGGTGTTGGCGAAGGTGAGATCCGACGGCAGCGAGTCGGTCACAGCCACACTCTGCGCAGCATCGATGCTGTCGTTCTCGACCGTGATGACATACATCACCGGCCCGCCCCGGGCGGCGTACAGGCTGGTGGCGCCCACCTGCATGCTGATGGGGACGGAGGTGCCCTTCCCCACGGCCAGCGGCGCCTGGCCGCCCAGCACCTGGACCGGCACGTCGGCACTGGCGGTGATCGCGGTCGTCATGTCGTAGATGCCGGGTTGCACCCCGGGCAGGATGCGCACCTGGAAGGTGATCCGCAGGACCCCGGGCGCGCCGTTGACCGCCCCGGGCACGTTCCAGGTGCCCCACACGGGCAACAGGCTGCTGCCAGTGGGGTCGACGTACTCGACCCGCGCGCTGTTGCCCTCGAAGCCGGTGGTCGACAGGTAGAGGAATCCACCAGGCAGGCTGACCGACGCGGCTACGCCCTTGGCCACCGCCGACCCCACGTTGGCCACGGTGATGACATAGGTCGCCGTCCCGCCGGTGACCACCTGGCCGGTGGCCGCCGCGGTGGCCACGGTCAGTGAGGGCCGGGGTTCGACGATCAGCGTCAGCGGGCTCTGATCGATCGCGCCACTGTTGACCCCGCTGATCCGGAGTGTGTTGTCGTAGGAGCCCGGCTTGGTCGCCACCTGGACCTTGAAGCTCAGCACCAGCTCACTGTCCTTCCCGCTGGTCGGCGCCGGCAGCGTCCACAGTCCCCAGGTCGGGTTCGCCGGCCCGCTTGGATCCTGCGTGCCGGTTCGGATGGCGTTCCCGGTCACGGTCGTCACCTGGTAGAAATGGAAGCCCGCCGGCAGCAGGTCGGTGACGGTCAAGCCGCGGATCGGGCCCGTCCCGATGTTCTTGATGGAGATCGTGATCCCGGCAAAGGTCGCGGGCGCCATGTGCCCCAGGTGGTCGGCCGAGTTGAGAGCCGCGTCGGTCGACTGGGTGACCACCAGATGGGCGGTCCCGGTCGCGCCGCAGCCGCCGAGCGGCGCGGCCAGCAGGATGCCGGCCAGCGCCAGCCGAGGGAGCGTCCGCATCACGCCAAGACCTCGCGCAGCAACCGGCGGACCAGGTGCAGTGGCAGACCGATGACCGTATCGACCGGCCCGTCCACCCGGGCGACCAGGCGGCCCCCATCACCCTGGATGGCGTACGCCCCGGCCTTGTCTCGCACCTCTGCAGAACGGGCATAGGCCTCGAGTTCCTGCATCGAGAATTTCCGCATGGTGACCTGGCTCCGCGAATAGCCGCTGGCCCGCCGTCGCGCCGGGCCATTGATCACGGCGACCGCCGTGTACACGCGGTGGGTGCGGCCGCGCAAAGCGCGTAGGGTCTCCGCCGCCTCCGCCGGGCCGGTGGGCTTGCCGAACGCTCGGCCGTCCAGGGCGACGGTGGTATCCGCGGCCACCACGGTGGCCTCGGGGTGCCGCCGGCTGACGGCCTCGGCCTTGGTTGCCGCCGCCCAACGGGCGAGTTGCAGCGGTGAGAGTGGTCGGGGCGGCCGCTCGTCGACCGCCGGATCGATGGCCACAAAGGGCAGGCCCAGGCTGCTGAACAGGTCCAACCGCCGCGGTGACGACGAGGCCAGGACCAGCTTGATGGTTCCCGGCCCTTACAGCCTGCGGAACAGCAGCAGCCCCAACAGCATGCCGAGCACGGTACCCAGACTGAGCCGCAGCTGAAAGCCGAAGGTCACGTTGAGGAAGAGTAGGTTCAACGTCGAGGGACGAAGCCCCGCTTCGGCAGACCTGGCGAAGATCCATAAGGACCGGGCCAGCGCCTCGGAGAGGATACTGCCGACCAGCGCGCCACCCAGCAGGAAGAACACCAGGAGGAACGTCTGCTGTCCGCGTGCGACCATTGGGCTACCTCACAGTCATTTCAGGACGACGGCGTTGATGGGCGGACGTCGGCCGCGAGGGCGCGCCCATTGTACTGCCTTACCACGCTATAGGTGGCCTAGCCGTCCCAGCCAGCCGGGGACCAGTCCAATGGCCAGCGAAGCGGCTGCCATGACGATGCCACGCCGTGGCGCCGGTGCCGTCGCTTGGGCGGGCTGAGGCTCCAACAGCGGCACGACTAGCAAGGCCAGCAGCAGCACCAGGGAAACCACCGCCAGCAGGGTGCTGGTCTCAATGGCGGCCAGCACGGCCAGAGTGCGACCGGCAAACGCGATGGTCGGTGGCCATCCCGAGCGAGACAGTGTTCGAAGATGGCGCCAGGCGCCTGCGCCGCCCGCGTCGGCCGTCGCCTCCATCAAGATCGTGTCCAGGACGAGCAAGATGGTGGCCAGCGTGCCGGTCGGCGTCAGGGTCGCCAGGGCCACAATGGTCAGGCCCGCCGACCCTCGCCGGCGGCGGTCCCCTGGCTCAATCAGCAGGAGGACACACAGGAGCGCCCCGGTGGCGACCGCCAGCAGCTGAAAGCGTTCGGCGGCGCCGGAGGCGACCGACGACGTCTGTATGAGCAAGAACAGCGTGGCCACGGTGGCCTGGAGCACGCTGGTCCGACGGCCGGCTGTCAGCAACAGCCAACCACCCGCGAGCCCGACCAGGACCAGGCGCAGCCGCGGCGCCGAATCGAGGGCGTCGCCCAGCACGACACTGGTGGCCAGCAGCGTCAGGCCAGCCCAGGCCAGCTGCCGGTCGCGCCCCTCGGGCTCCTGCAGGAGAGCCACGGTGGCGGCCAAGGCGGCCCATCTTAGGGCCGGGGACGTGGTTAGCACCATGAGCGCGGCCGGAAGGACGGCCAAGCCCCGGGCGCCGGGCTGGAGTGCCCAGGCACTGAGAAAGAGGATGGCTACGGCCAGCAGCGCCGGCGGGCGCAGGCTGAAGGTGAGGTCACCGACGCCGGCAGCAGACGGAGTACCCCAAAGGAGCAGGAGCACGGTCAGCCCGGCGGCCGCCAACAGCGCCGACTCCTGCCCGCGTACCCTCCCTGGCACCGGGAGGACCGTGAGCGCCGGGACCGCCGCCAGTGCCCCCACCATCAGGACGGTCAGGCCCCCTGGACCCGACCCGAGGAACAGGAGGGCAGCCCCCCCGGCGATGGCCAGCACCGTGCCCGACAAAGATTCCCGGGCGTCCTCGGCCACCACAATCCAGCTCACTCCCAGCGCGCCCAGGTTCCAGAGAACGACGGCCAGTGGCCGGGGAAGATCGCCGATCGGGAACTTGAGGGCGGCCAGGGTGGCCGCCGCCGCCAGGAATCCGATGACCGCCGCCCGCCGCACGAGTGGGTCGAAGACGAGTCGCCGCCGGGCCGGGCCGGGGCCCGGCACCGCCGTGGCCAGCCCGGGGGCGACCACCCAGAGACCGGCGACTGGACCGATGGCCGTCCACAAGGCCCCGGTGGCCGCCCCCAACATGGCCAGCATGCCGATCAGCCGGACCCATCGATCCCTGAGAATCGACGCGGCGAAGCCCGCCGCGAACAGCGCCAGCAACCCCCAGGCGATGAGCGTGCTCATCGCTGCACCATGATCACCAGCAGGATCGCGTAGGCCACCCAGGTCACGGTCAGCCAGGAAATGCCCGCGGAAGGCACCGGCCTCGTCAGCCGCGGCAGGGCGGGCAGCGCCAGGCTGAGTCGTAAACCGCTGAAGGCGGGTAGCCGCAGTCTGGCCAGCCCGGCCCACACCGCCAGGGCTGTGAGCCCCACTAGCAGGGTGGGCCAGCGCAGGCTGCCCGCGACCAGTCCGAGCCAGTCGATCCCAAGAGTGCTCGCCGGGATAGAGCGCACCGTACGCGCAGTCGGCAGGACCAACCCCCAGGCAAAGGGCGCCGGCAGCAGCGCCAGCACGAGGATGATCGCCGCCCACAGATCGTCCGGCCACCGGAAGCTCAGACGCGGCAGCGATAGGTGGCGCCCGACTGCCAGGGTGGCCAACCCGGCGACCAGCGCGAGGGGGATTCCGACCGCCAGCAACCGGCCTCCGGAGAAACTGGCGACGGCCAGCCAGACGCCGGTGAAGGCCGTCGCCGGTGGAATCAGGCCCAGGCTCAGGGTGGCGATGCCGCGAGCGGCTGACTCCTCCGAGGGCTGAATCGAGGCGAGACCGGCCACCAACACCAGTTGCAGAGCCAGCCAGGCGCACCCCACCGTGGCCAGCGGATTCTGCAGCACCCCGATGGCCACGACCATCGCGGCCTGTGCCCCCACCATGGCGGCGGCAAAGCGCGGCCAACTGTGAGCTGACACCGCCCACAGGCTCAGGCCTGCTGCCGCCAGCAGGGCGGCGCCGAACACGACGACCTGGACGGGCCGGTTGAAGGGGCGGCCGGCGGCCAGGGAGAGGACACGCAAGAACAATGCAGCCCCGGGTGCTACCCACGCCACGGCCGGGACGAACGCGACCGTTCCCCTGGGCGGGGGCGGTGCCAGGACCACGGTCGCCACCCGGGTGGCCACCGGCACCAGGAGCAGGAGCAGGACCAGTGGCCCGATGGCATCTGCGGGCATCCCAGCGAAGGCGCTGGTGCCAGCGGACCGAATGGCCGACCCGGCCGCGATCAGCAGCGCCAGGTCGCCGGCCTGCTGGACCAGGCGGAGCGTTCGAGTGCGAGGTGCCGTCTCGTCGAGCGCCCCGCTCCAGGCGAGGGTCAGCACCTGGAGGGCGATGTAGGTCAGGAGCAAGTTGCCGGCCAGCACGACCCCCAGGGCCGCGGCGGCGGTCAGCAACCAACGGCGCCAGGGATTCCGGCGGTCACCCGTGGCTCGGAGCCGGGCCAGCATCAGCCCGGTGGCGGAGGCCAGCAGGACGGCCCCGAAGGCCAGCGACAGCCCGTCAAGACGGACGGCGAGATCGGCGCCCGGGAAGGCCCGCAGGTACACCAGGTCCACTCGCTCGCTGGGCTTCAGCTCCAGGAGCACCACCAGGGCGGCCACCCCGGCGAGCCCGGTCGCCGCCGGCGCGATCGCCCCCACCCGCTGCCGCAGATCGGGCAGCGAGGCCAGGCCAGCAGCGCCCAGCAGGATGGCGAATGGGAGCAGCGCCTGGTAAACCAGGGGCATGGCTCAGCCCATTGTGTGGCGGATCGGTGCCGGGCTAACCGCCGCTGCTACGGAAGGTCGAGACCTGCACGGTCTCCTTTCGCCGTCCCGCGTCGAGGCCCACCTCTTCCGCGCAGTACGGGCACACACTCCAGCCCAGCTTGAGCTGTTTGTTGCAGCGCGGGCACAGCTTGCTGAACTGCGTCTTGCAGTGCGGGCACAGCACGTACTGGGAATCGATTGGTTCGCCACAGCTCGGACATGGGCGCAGCTCCCGGATCGGACCGCCCGGCTCGGACAGCGCCTGCGTCTCCAGCTCCAGCGCGCGCCGCTCGGCCATGGTCAGCGGCGGCCGAACGATCATGTAGATGAACAATCCGAAGATGGGCAGCATCAGCGAGATGCCGGTGGCGAAGATGTGAAACACCAGGTTGGGCGAGCGCTCGCGGGCGTCGCGAAAGGCCCAGTACGACAGCGCCAGCCAGAACACCACGACGTAGATGCCGCCGATGACCAGAAACGGACGAATGGATCTCAGGTCGGGCACCGAGGCCTCCTTGCAGGCACGATTTCCATTTACCTTAACTCATCCAGGAGTCGGCGGAGCCGCTCGGCGGCCGCTTCGGCTCGCGCCAGGCGGGCCCGCTCTTTCTCGATGACGTCCTTGGGCGCCTTGCTGGTGAAGCCGGGGTTTTGTAGCTTCTGCCGGAGCGCGTCGATCTCTCGTTCCTTGACCTCCAGCTCGCGGCTGAGCCGCGCGCGTTCCTGCGGCCCGGTCGCGTGGGGCAGTTCAATCACCACCTCGGTCTCGCCCACCACGATCCGCCGATCCGCCTTGAGGGTCCCGGTGCCATCCAGGTCGAGCTGCGCCAGAGTCGCAACGTAGCGCTGGCCGACCGGCTGGCCCAGCAGGGGATGCGTTGACGTCAGGCTGGCCCGGGCGCGGCCCACGCCGGCGGCCGACTCCTGGCGCAGGTTGCGGATTTTCTGCACCACGTCGAGCAGGTGCGCCATCTCCGCCAACACCCCCTCGTCCTCGAGCGCGGGCTCGGGTTCCGGCCAGGGCCCGTACATGATGGTCTCCCCCTGGTGCGGCAGCCGCTGCCACAGCTCTTCGGTAATGAACGGCATGATGGGGTGCAGCAGCCTGAGCGTCTGCTCCAGCACCCGCACCGCGACCGACAGCACCATGGCGTCGGACCGGGCCTTGATCAACTCCAGGTAATCGTCTGCGAACTCGTGCCAGATGAAGTCATAGATCCCCTGCACGGCCGGGCCGAATTCGAACTGCTGAAAGGCGCGCGTCACCTGTGCGGTGAGCTGGGACAGCCGGCCCAGGATCCATCGGTCCGCCGGCTCCAGCCGGGCGACCTCCAGCGCGGGTAGCGGCGCGGGGGGAAGCTTTAGGAGCACGAGTCGGGCGGCGTTCCAGAGCTTGTTGGCGAAGAACTGGTACCCCTTGATCTTGTCTTCGAAGAACCGGATATCTTGGCCGGTGGTCCCGTTGTAGACGCACCAGGCACGGGTGGCATCGGCCCCGTAGCGGTCGATCATCACCAGCGGGTCGACCCCGTTGCCCAGGGACTTGCTCATCCGCCGCCCCTCGCCGTCGAGCACGTTGCCGTGGATCAGGACCTCCGAGAAGGGGATCTTGCTGGTGAAGTGCAGGCTCATGAAGATCATCCGCGCCACCCACAGGTAGAGGATGTCCCGACCGGTGTCGAGCACCTGGGTCGGGTAGTAGCGGCGCAGGTCGTCGGTGCCTTTCGGCCAGCCGAGGGTCACGAATGGCCACAGGGCCGAGGAGAACCAGGTATCGAGTACGTCGGGGTCCTGGGTGAGCTGGCGATCCCCGCACTGGCTGCACGCCGTGGGATCGGTGAGGTAGGCGAGCTGATGTCCGTTGGCACAAGTCCACACCGGGATCCGGTGACCGAGCCAGATCTGGCGAGAAATGTTCCAGTCGCGGATGTTGCGCATCCAGCGCAGGTACTGCTCTTTCCAGCGCTCGGGATGGAAGCCGATCTCGCCCCCGTCCGCCACCGCGATGGCCGGGCCGGCCAGCGGCTTCATCTTCACCCACCACTGGTCGGACACCAGCGGCTCGATGACCGCCCCACAGCGATCGCAATGCCCGACCGAGTGATGGTACGGATCGATCTTCTCCAGCGCCCCCTCGGCCCGCAGCATCTCCACGATCCGCGCCCGCGCCTCGGTCAGCGGCAACCCATCGAGGGCCGGCACTTCCGGGATCTTCATCCGGCCATCGGGATGCAGGATGTTGCGGATCTCCAGGCGCTGCCGTTCCCCGATCTCGAAGTCGGTGGCGTCGTGGCCGGGCGTGACCTTCACCGCCCCGGTCCCGAACTCCCGCTCCACCGCGGCATCGGCCACGATGGGCACCCGCCGGTGCACGATGGGGAGCACCACGGTCCGGCCCACCAGCGAGCGGTAGCGCGGATCATCGGGATGGACCGCGACGCCGGTGTCCCCCACCATCGTTTCGGGCCGGGCGGTCGCCACGGAGATCGACCCGCCGCCCTCGATCGGGTAGCGCAGAAAGTAGAGGAAATCATCGGCTTCCTCGTACTCGACTTCCAGGTCAGAAATCGAGCTCAAGTCTCGGGGGCACCAGTTGACGATCCGCGGCCCCCGGTAGATGAGCCCCTCCTTCCAGAGGTTGACGAAGACCCGCCGGATGGCCGCCACGTAGTCCGGGTCCATGGTGAACCGGATGCGGCTCCAGTCGGCGGAGAAGCCCAGGTGGCGCATTTGCCGCAGGATGGTGTCGCCGGTCTTCGCGTACCACTCCTGGACGCGCCGGTCAAACGCCTCTCGTCCGATCTGTTCCTTGGACGTCCCCTCCCGGGCCAGTTGTTTTTCGATCACGTTCTGGGTGGCGATGGCGGCATGATCGGTGCCCGGCACCCATAGCGACTCGTCACCCAGCATGCGGTGCCAGCGGATGACCAGGTCCTGCAGCGTGTACATGGCATGCCCCATGTGCAGCTCGCCCGTGATGTTGGGCGGCGGCATGGAGACGGCGAAGGTCTTGCCGGTCCGGCTGGGCCGCGGCTTGAAGTAGCCGCGCTCGTCCCATGTCTGGTACCAGCGGCTTTCGACGCTCTTGGGATCGTACCGACTGGCCATCTCCATGGTGGGCACCAGTCTAAATGAGCCCGGATCCACCGATCGGACGACGCAGATCGGGATGCGGGGCGCGCCGAGCCGAAGGAGGCGACGAGCACGTGAAGGAGCGCATCCGTCGATGCGTGACTGAACGCGCGCAGGAGACGACGCCCGGATCGGCCGCATCCGCGCCCGAGATGCAAGTTCGACTCGGTGGATTCGGGCTCAGCCCGAATCCGGCACTCCGGATTTGGACCGGCAGCTACTAGCTCAGCGTGGGGCTAGGCCGTCTGCTCGGGGGCTATCTCTTCGAGGTCTTCCTCGACGAACATCTCGGGCTCCGAGTTGAGGAGGACGGATTTTTCGGTGATGACACATCGCTTGACCTCCGGCCGTGACGGGACCTCAAACATGGAGTTCAGGAGGATGTCCTCGATGATGCTCTTAAGCCCGCGGGCGCCGGTGCCGCGCTGCAGGGCCTTGCGGGCAATGGCGATCAGGGCGGCCGGCTCGAACACCAGCTGCACGTCGTCCAGCGCAAAGAACTTCTGGTACTGCTTCACGAACGCATTCTTGGGCTCGGTCAGGATCCGGATGATGTCGGACTCGTCCAGGTAGTCGAGGGTGACCCCGATGGGAAGCCGGCCCACGAACTCGGGGATGAGCCCGTACTTGAGAAGGTCCTGCGGCTGCAGCTCCTTCAGGATCTTGCTCGTTTCCTTGTTGCGCTGGCCGATCACGGTCGAGTTGAACCCGATCTGCTTGTGCCCGATCCGGTGCTCGATGATCCGCTCCAGGCCGTCGAAGGCGCCGCCGACGATGAACAGGATATTGGTGGTGTTGATCTGGATAAAGTCCTGGTGCGGATGCTTGCGGCCACCCTGGGGCGGCACGTTGGCTACGGTGCCCTCCAGGATCTTCAGCAGGGCCTGCTGCACGCCCTCACCCGAGACGTCACGGGTGATGCTGGGGTTGTCGGACTTGCGCGCGATCTTATCGATCTCGTCGATGTAGATGATGCCCCGCTCCGCGCGGGCGATATCGAAGTCGGCCGCCTGGATCAACCGGAGGAGGATGTTCTCCACGTCCTCGCCCACGTAACCGGCCTCGGTCAGCGAGGTGGCGTCGGCGATGGAGAAGGGCACATCGATGATCTTGGCCAGCGTCTGCGCCAGCAGGGTCTTGCCACACCCGGTGGGCCCCACCAGCAGCACGTTCGACTTCTGCAGCTCCACGTCGCCCGCCATCTTGCTGTGGGCAATACGCTTGTAGTGGTTGTAGACGGCGACCGAGAGCACCCGCTTGGCGTGATCCTGGCCGACCACGTACTGGTCCAGGGCCGAGCAGATGGTCTTGGGGTTGGGGATCAGCCCGCCCTTGGTTCGCTTCTGGGAGGAGGTCTTGGTGTCCTCTTCCAGGACTTCCTGGCAGAGGTCGATGCACTGATCGCAGATGTAAACCCCGGGGCCGGCCACCAGCTTGCGGACCTGCGATTGGTCCTTTCCGCAGAACGAACAGCGGGTGTGCCGGCGCCGATCCTCGCGTTCGTTCATCGCGAGGTCTTGGGTCCTTCTCGCTCTGGCTCGGGCTGGACGTTGGGCCGGATGCCGGCGCCGGCCGCGATCTCCAGCTTGCCGTCCCTGCTGACGCCCGGGCCGTCCTTGACCTGGCTGCTGATGATGTCGTCCACGATGCCGTAGTCCTTCGCCTCGGCCGCGCTCATGAAGAAGTCGCGCTCAGTGTCGCGTTCGATCTTCTCCACCGGCTGCCCGGTGTGCTTGGCCAGGATGTCGTTGAGCGTCTGCCGAAGACGCAGGATCTCCTTGGCCTGGATCTGGATGTCGGTCGCCTGCCCCTGGAAGCCCCCCGAGGGCTGATGGATCAGGATCCGGGTGTTGGGGAGCGAGAACCGCATCCCCTTGCTGCCACCGGCGAGCAGGACGGTCGCCATGCTGGCGGCCAGGCCCATGCACACCGTCACGATGCGGGGCTTGACGTATTGCATGGTGTCGTAGATGGCCAGCCCGGCGGTGACCATGCCACCAGGGCTGTTGATGTAGAGACTGATGTCCTTGTCCGGATCCTCGCTGTCCAGGAACAGGAGTTGAGCCATGACCACATTGGCGACCTGGTCGTCGATGGGCGTGCCAATGAAGATGATCCGGTCCTTCAGCAGGCGGGAGTAAATGTCGAACGCGCGCTCACCCCGGTTGGTGGTCTCGATGACCATCGGGATGAGAGCTTCCGGACGCCGGGGACGGCGATCGATGTTCATCGAAGTCTCCTGCTTGCTGGCCATTATATGCCGCTTACCTTACGAACCAGTCCCCCTGGTACTCACGTTTTCCGAGTTCCAGGTCGGTCAACCTTTCGCTTCCCCTCGCGCTTAGACCGGCTCGCCGCGGTGTCGGAGACGGGTGCGGCGGGTGATCCCATTGTATCGGAAGATTCTTGCGCGGCAATGGAACTGAGATAGTCAACGGTCTTTTGCATCAGCAACTGGTGCCCAAAGTAGGCCTTCACCGGGTCCGCGGTCTGAAAGTCCTCCCGCTGGTGCTCGGGGTGGGGATCCTCCTGGACGGCCTTCTGGACCGCCTCCTGGACCTCCGTATCGGACACAGTGATCCCTTCCCGTTCAGCCACCTTTTCCAGGGCCAGCTCGAGACGGACCTTCTGGGCGGCCTGGGGCCGGCGCTCAGCCCGGAGCACGTCCACGCTGGTGTTGGTGTACTCCAGGTAGCGGTCGAGGCGGATGCCCTGCGTCTGCAGCCGGAGCTCCAGGTCGCGCACCTGCCGACTGACCTCGCGATCGATCATGGCCTCGGGCACCTCGACCTGCACCCGCTCCTCCAGCGCCTTCAACACGTCGTTCTCGAACCGCTGCTGGTCGGAGTGGGCGGCGGCCTCCTGCAGGTCATCCTGGACCTCCTGGCGCAGCTCGGCCAGGGTCTGGCCGCGGCCGACCTGTTTGGCGAAGTCGTCGTCGAGGGCTGGCAGCCGTCGCTCCTTGCTGGACTTCAGGGTGACCCGGAAGACGACGTCCTGTCCGGCCAGCGATTTGCGCGGATAGTCTTCCGGCAGGCTGACCCGGATGTCGCGGGTCTCATTCAGCCGCTGGCCGATCAGGCCTTCGGCCAGCCCGGGCACCAGCCGTTCCTTGTCGACTTCCATCTGGGCGTTGGTCTGGCTTTCCCCGATCAGGATGGCGCCCGACTTCATGATGTGGGTGTCGACCACCAGGAAGTCACCCTGCTGCACCGGCCGGTCCATGTCGTGCAGCTCGGCAAAGCGCAGCCGGAGGCGCTCCAGGGCCTGGTCGACGTCGTCCTCGCCGATGTCGGTTTTGGGGCGGGCGACGCGGATATCGCGGTAATCCCCGAGCGTGATCTCGGGCTGGACGCTGACGGTGGCCGTGAACTTGAATGGCTGGCCGCGATCGAACTGCTGGACCTCAACCGACGGTAGGTCGATCGGGTCCAGGCCCACTTCGTCCAGGGCCGCGTTGTAGGCCTCCGGCAGCAGCAGATCGATGGCCTCCCGCCGGAGAGCAGGCCAGCCGATTTCCCGCTCGACCATGGGGCGGGGCGCCTTCCCCGGACGGAAGCCCGGAATCTGGACCCGGGAGGCGAGCCGCTGGTAGGCGCGCTCGATGGAGCTCCCCACCTGGTCGGCCGGCACCTCCACGCTGACGATTACCTGGGAGCCCGGCTTCTTCTCCGTTTCGACTTTGACCGCCATGCTGGCTATAACGCTAACACCATGCCTCGATGGCCCTCCCCCTCAGCGGAACGGCAGGGTGGGGGTGAGGCTAATGCACCGCCGTCGCCGGCGAGAGTTGGCGCAGCGTCTTGCCGGCGAGCTCGATCGCGTGCTCGTCCTCCACGTAGGGCATGTTGAAAATCAGGCCGTCGAGTCCGGCATCGAGAAGCGTCTGGGCCCCCTCGGCCACCCGGTCCGGCGAACCCACCAGGTAGTTTCTGACCCACTCGGGATTGGCGCCCGGGACCTGGAGCCGTCGCTGCAGCGCGCGCTCCGCTTCCGCCTGCGTATCGCGAATGATCAGCGACCCGAGTCGCGTCTTGACGATGGTATTGGGGTCGCGGCCAACCGCCTGGCAATGCTGCTCCAGGACGTCGACCTTGTGGCGGACCGTCTTCGGATCGCCGAAGAAGTTGCACATGTCCGCGTACTGGGCCACCAGCTTCAAGGTCCGCCGCTCGCCGCCGCCGCCGATCATGATCGATGGGCCGCCGGGCTGAATGGGGCGGGGGAAATTGAGCGCTTCGTGGATCTGGTAGTAGCGGCCTTCGAAGCTGGGCGCTTCCTGGGTGAACATGGCCCGGCAAATCTGGAGCGCCTCTTCCAGCCGATCGAGCCGTTCGCGGACGGGCGGAAACTGATACCCGTAGCCTCGATGCTCCTCCTCGTTCCAGGCGGCGCCGATCCCGAGGATGGCGCGACCGGCCGACACAAGGTCGAGGGTGGTCACCACCTTGGCCAGGAAGGCGGGGTTGCGATAGGTCACTCCGGTTACAAGCGTGCCGAGCCGGACCTTTCTCGTCCGCGCCGCGATCCCGGCCAGCGCCGTGTAGCCTTCCAGCATCGGGTCGGTGCGCGGCCCGACGCCCTGGATTTGATACAGATGGTCCATCAGGAAGACGGAGTCGAACCCCGCCTTTTCGGCCGCGGTGGCGAGGGTGACCACCCGCTCGAAGAGCCGATCGTCCGGCACTCCGGGAAAGGTGAAGTTGGGGATCTGCAGGCCAAGCAATTTCATTCGGGTTCTCCTCGTGAAGGACTGCGGCGACGGGCCTCCATTATCGGAGGACCGCCCGAAGGAACGCCGATGTGCAATTCGACAAGCCGGAAGTGCGGGCGAGAGGACTCGAACCTCCACGGGTTGCCCCACATGCTCCTAAAGCATGCGCCTGTACCAATTCGGCTACGCCCGCAACGCCCATGACTATAGTCAAGCAGTCAAGTTAGAGTGAGCCAGCTCGAGATCGCCCCCGAGGTTGCCGAAGCGCTGCGAGCTGGGCGCCCGGTCGTGGCCCTGGAGTCGGCCGTCTTTACCCATGGACTACCCCCCGATGCCGGGCGCGAGGCGCTCCGGCGCCAGCGACAGGCATGCCAGGAGCACGGCGTGGTGCCGGCGGTGGTGGCCGTCCACGAGGGTCGGCTGTGGGTCGGGCTGACGCCCGGGCAGACCGACGCATTGATGCGCCGCGACGGGGCCGCCAAGGTGTCGCCCTGGAACCTGGCCGCCGCCTTGCACAGCCCCGGCTATGGGGGCGTCACCGTCGCCGGCACCCTGATGGCCTGCGCCCGAGCCGGTATCACGGTAATGAGCACGGGGGGCGTCGGCGGTGTCCATCCCGGCGAAGTCGAGGACGTCTCGGCCGATTTGCTCGAACTCTCGCGGCGACGAGTGGGCGTGGTCTGCGCCGGGCCAAAATCGGTCCTGGACGTGCGCCGTACGCTGGAGCGACTGGAGACGCTGGGGGTGCCTGTGATCGGCTGGCGATCGGACCGGCTGGCCGGGTTCTACCGTTCCCTCACCGACCTTCCGGTAACCGCCCGCGCGGAAACGCTGCACGACCTGGCCGCCATCCTGCGTGACCACTGGTCGTTCGGCGGCGCGGGTGTGCTGATCAGCCAACCACTGCCTGAAGAGCTGGCTCTTCCGGAGGACGAGCTGGCAGCGGCCCTGGCCGCGCTCGAGTCCGACGCCGCCACGGGCTGGCAGGTTACCCCGACGCAGCTGGCCGTCCTGCGCGACCGGCTTGGACCTGCGGTCATCGACGCCAACCTGGCGCTCCTTGGACGCAACGCATCGCTGGCCGCGAGACTCGCGGTGGAGCTCACCCAGTGAGCGACGAGGAGACGTTGGAACAGCTCCGCCGCCTAAAGAACACCGTCATGGGCGCATCCAACCGGCTCCGCCTGCTGGCCGGCGAGTTTCCACCCGACGACGCTCGCGCGCTCCAGGAGTCAGCCTCTGCCTTGGCGGAGACGGCGCAAGAGCTAGACCGGTTGCTGGCCAGAATCCGTCGCTGAGCTGTCGCCGAAGCCGACCGTCCGAACCAGAATGCCCCCGGCGACGATGGCCATGATCAGGAAGCAGGCGGCGATAGTAAATAGCACGATGACGGCGAACGGACTCTTGGTCCGGTCGCCGACCAGGTAGAGGGCCGCGGCCGTGATCCAGAAGCCGGTGAGGACGGCGGCCAGCCGGCCCCAGGCAGGTGCACTCTTCAGATAGCGCTCATGGCCGCGACGCGTGCCCAGCCTGATGGCCAGGCGTTCGACCAGCTCCGGGCGCCAGCGCCAGCAGCCAGCCAGGAATCCCCAGAACACGCTGTTGAGCAGGGCAAACACCGCCAGCGCGATCCGTGGCCCCACGCAAGCCAGAACGCCAGCGATTCGCCAGCCCGCCGCGGCCGCCTGTTACAACTTGGTTCGCAGTGTCGCGGGGGTGTTTTCCATGAACTCTCCCTCCCCCTGCGGGGACGCTTAGGATTCTCCCTCCCCCTTGCGGGGAGCCACTGACGTCAGGGTCGCGGGATTTCCCGCGTGGGCAGGGTCGGGGTGGGGGTGTCGTTCCGCTAACCGGGGATAGCCTCGCGAAGCTCGGCAGCCTTCTGTTCCGGAAGCGTGTCGTTAACAAAGACCCCCGCCGCCGCTTCGGAACCAGCGAGGTACTTCTGCTTCCCGGCATCGCGCAGGATGGGATAGAACTCGACATGCAGGTGCGCCTCGGGGT
>VBID01000072.1 GCA_005880615.1 Chloroflexota bacterium | reverse complement strand
CTCCGACCTCGTCATCTGCATCGGATACGACTTCGTCGAGTACGACCCGCGCACCTGGAACTCCGGAGGCGACCGACGGATCGTTCACATCGATGCGCTCCCCGCGGAGATTTCGGCCCACTACCTCCCCGAGGTCGAGGTCATCGGGGAAATCCGCGAATCGGTGCAGGCCTTGGGAGCGCGCGTCCGGAAGATTCGAAGGTCGAGCCGGTCGGTTCCATCCTCGGAGACGATCCGGAAAACGTTGGAATCGGAACTCGGCGTTCACGGGGAGAAGCTCCTGAACCCGCGGCGGATTCTGTGGTCCCTTCGCGACCTCCTTGAACCGGACGACCTCCTCATCTCGGACGTGGGGGCGCACAAGCTCTGGCTGAGCCGATTCTTTCGAGTCGTGAAGCCCAAGACGGTCATCATCTCGAACGGCCTTTCGCCCATGGGCATCGCGCTCCCGGGCGGCATCGCCGCAAAGCTTCTGGACCCGGACCGCCGGGTCGTCACACTGAGCGGGGACGGCGGGTTCATCATGAGCGTCCATGAGCTGGAGACCGCGCGACGGGAGCGCGCGGCCACCGTGAACCTGGTCTTCCGGGACGGTGGACTCGGAAGCATCCGATGGAAGCAGATGGCCAAGTTCCAGCGAACCATGGGCACGGACTTCGGAAATCCGGACTTTCCCGAACTTGCGAAGGCTTTTGGAGTTCGGGGCTTCGCAGTCGACCATCCATCGGAACTCAATTCCGTCCTCGGGGAGGCGTTCGAGTCGAATGCTCCGTGTGTGGTGGACATCCCCGTGGACTACGGGGAAAATCCATTCCTCGACCTCGCGGGATCTCAGAAGAGAATCGGATCGCTCTGAAGGATTCGGTCGTCGTCGCGGCATCCGCAGCGTCACGGAAACGCTCGAATCGGTGCTCGTCAAAAGGGGACGGCGCTCCCGTCGGCACCGGACCAACGAGGCCCGACGCGTCTCACTTCGATCGGGAGCGCTTGGATCCTAAATCAGGTTCCATGTGACGGTGAAGGTCGGCAAGCCCGTAAGGCCGACCGACTCAAACTTGGCACAGTAGTTCCACGGCCCGAGGGGCACCGTCATGGGAGTGCCGCCGGTGATTTTCAGGGCGCCGGAGCGACTCCCACAGTTACCCGTATTGACCGCCCCATCCGAGGTGTAGATGTACAGACCGGTTGTGTTCCAGGGCGCGACGAGGCCCGTGAGCGTGGGCGTGACAACCACCGGTCCCCCGGTTGTGAACGCGGGGGCTGTGGTGGGCGAGTTCGTGTTGCACGAGAACGTGATTTGCCCGCTGCTACCGAGTGTCACGTTCACCGGCGTCGGGAAGGTCGGGTCGCAATTTTTCGTCATCGATCCCGCGACCGGGACCGCCGGTTGCGTTTGTTGCATCAGGATCGAAGCGGCTACCAATCCAACGGCCACCAAGATCACGAACAGACTCACAAGCCACAAGTTCTTGCCGAGCTTCACTTCCCCCTCCCCCTGTTCCGATGGAGTGTGTGGGGTTGTGGGTACATAAACTCTGCGTCGGGCGATGGGAGGGCCGCCGGGCGCTCCTTCCCGATTCAGGCTACACGCTCCGCTCCGCGCTCGACGGTGAGCCTCTCCCGGCAGAGATACGAAGAGGAACCGGCGATGAGTGTTCTGAAAGAACCCATTGAATCATGTCGTGACGCACTTTGGATCGGCATATCGGAATCAAAGCTGAGAACGGGTTTTCTGCACCGCTCTGGGAGCTCGAGTCGCAACCTTCGCTGGATTTCGGGAAAGCGTGGTTCGCGAATTCGAAAACCGTCCAATCTGCTTAAAGAGCCTACAACAGGCCTTCCAGTCACCAAGCGAACCGCGATCGTTGCGTCTGGCCTCCTCGCTGCCAACTCTCATCGGGTCCAGCCCACAGGGAAAGCCGCAATCGCAGTTCGGTAGGGGGAGACCATGGAACAGACTCAGGAGCGCGTCCAAAGCGAACAGGAATCCGTGTGTGTCGTCGGACTCGGGACCGTTGGTCAGCCGACGGCGGAGTACTTCATCTCCCGGAAAATCCCGACGTACGGATGCGACCTCAATCCCTCCGCACTCGAGCGGTTGAGGCCTTCCTTGCAAGGTGCTTCCACCTCTATGTCGGCGCTTCCTCTCGCGGACGTGTTCATCGTCACGGTCGACACCGGCCTTCGCGGCGACAACCCGTCCACGGAGAACGTGTTCCGTGCTTGCGAAGCGATTGCCCGACGGGGCCGCCCGAAGCTCGTGTCGATCGAGAGCACGGTCCCGGTCGGCACGTGCAAGCGGCTCCATGAAGAGGTATTCCGCGGCGACCAGCGGCTCGTCCACGTGCCCCACCGCTGGTGGGCCGAGGAGACGCAGACCCACGGCGTCCGGCAGGCGAGGGTGATCGGCGGCATCGACGAAGCGAGCGTCCGGGTCGCACTGCCGTTCTACAATCGCGCCGGCATCCCGGTCATCCCGGTCGCCGACATCCGACTCGCGGAACTCTGCAAGATCGCGGAGAACACCGACCGCTATCTGAAAATCGCGTATGCGGAGCTCCTGAAGCTCGCGTGTGACGAGAACCGTCTGGACTTCGAGCAGCTCCGGCAGGCGATGAACACCAAATGGAACGTCGAGGTCCTCGAGGCCCGGGACGGGATCGGGGGGACATGTCTCCCGAAGGACATCCTGTACCTGAAGGCGGCGGCGCCCGAGGTGTGCCACCTCCTCGATGGCGCTCGCGACGTCGACCGGTTGTACCGCGAGTCCAAGGAGAAAGTCGAGTGATCCGCTCCCGCCTGGTGCAAGGCCTCATCGTCTCTGCCCTCGCCGTCATCCTCGCCGGAAAGCTCCTTTTCCACGTGGCCGTCGACCCGTTCCTGTGGACGTACGGCGTCCTCGTGACACTCGTCACGTTTGCCACTTTCTTCAGCGCATACCGCTACTACAAGGATCCGGCCCTCGAGCCTCCGGACCCGAGCGTCGCGGATCTCCGGCCGAAGGTGTCGTGCATCGTCCCGGTGAAGAACGAGGAACGTTTGATCCGGCGGTGCGTTTCGTCCATCCTCGGGCAGACCTACGATAACCTCGAGGTGATCGTCGTCGACGACGGGAGCACGGACCGCACACCCGCAATCCTCGACGAGATTGCAGTCGCCCACCCGGAGGTCCTTGTCATCCATCTGCCGAAGAACCTCGGGAAGAAGAGAGCCGTCGAGGCTGGCATCGCCCGCACAACCGGATCGATCTTCGCGTTCGCGGACAGCGATTCTGTACTCGGACGCCACGCGATCGAACGGTTGGTCCGCGCGCTGAACGCACACCCGAACGCAGGCGCCGTCTCGGCCCACGGGAGAGCCTTGAACGCAGATGTGAGCGTGCTCACGAGGATTCAGGACACCTGGTATGAGGGACAGTTCCGGCTCTCGAAGGGGCTGGAGAGCGCATACGGCGCCGTGACTTGCGCATCCGGCTGCCTCTCGGCATTTCGGCGGGAGGCGATCGGTCCGTACGTCCACGCTTGGGCCCACGACACGTTCCTGGGAGAAGAATTCCGATTCGCGACGGACCGCCAGATGACCGGTTACGTCCTTCGCGGAGAACCACATCCGACCAGGAAGGCGGTCCACGCCGCCGCAAATGGCGGGACCCATGCGGTCCGGAAAGACTGGGAGGTCCTGTATTCCGAGAGCGCCCGCGTTTGGACCGAGGTCCCGCCGACGTGGAAGAAGTTCCTGCGGCAGCAGACCCGGTGGAAGAAGAGCTTCATTCGGAACCTGTTCTTCACGGGACGATTCTACTGGCGTCGGCCCAAGCTCGCAGCGTTCGCGTTCTACCTCGGGATCCTGTTCGTGCTCGTCGGCCCCCTCATCGCGTTCCGGGCCATCTATTTCCTTACCGCCGGTGGGGATTTTCTCTCGGCCCCGCTGTATCTCGCCGGGGTGACGTTCGTCGGGCTCCTGTACGGCCTGGACTACAAACTCCGGAATCCAGATTCCACGAACTGGCTGTACCGCCCGCTGATGAGCCTGATTTCCACCTTCGTCCTGTCCTGGTTACTGATTTACGCAGCGTTCACCATCCGTAACCCGAACTGGTTGACCCGATGAAGCTCAAACTCGTGGAAGTGCTAGTCCTGCTGCTCATGATCATCATGTTTGGCGTCCTCCTTTGGAAATTCGTCCACTGATATCTCGCGTCTTTCAGTCCGTTCGGTTCAGTGTTTCATGCCAGGACATTCCCGACGATCTGGTAGCGGCTGATGGTCGAGCGAAACCATTTGAAGGCTTGGAGCATGATCGAGGCCGTGCTCCGAATGAAGATCCTTGATCTGAAGACGCTGCGACAAACTTGCCCGCACCCGGCTCACAGGAGGAACAAGAGATGAGAAAGCTGGTCGTCGGCACGTTTCTGACCCTTGACGGGGTGATGCAGGCGCCAGGGGGCCCCGACGAAGACCGCGATGGCGGATTCGAGAACGGCGGCTGGTCGGTGAAGTATTGGGACGACATGATGGGCAAGCTCATCGTCGAGCAGACGCTGCAAGCCGATGCGCTGCTGCTTGGCCGAAAGACATACGAGATCTTTGCGGCGCACTGGCCCCGCGTCACCGATCCGAAGGATCCGGTCGCAGCCAAGCTGAACAGCATGCGGAAGTACGTCGCCTCCCGAACGCTTCGCAAAGCGGAATGGCAGAATGCTTCGCTGCTGCGCGGAGATGCGGGGGCAGCCGTCGCGCGGCTCAAAGAGCAAGCCGGTGGAGAAATCCACGTGACGGGGAGCTCGAACCTGATCCAGACGTTGCTGAATCATGACCTCATCGACGAGTTTCGCCTGTGGGTCTTTCCGGTCTCCGTTGGCTCCGGCAAGCGCCTCTTCGGTGCCGGCACCCTGCCCGGGGCCCTTCGACTCGTGGATACGAAGGTGTCGACGACCGGCGTCGTGATTCACCGGTACGAGAGGGCCGGCAAACTCGAGCCGGGCACGTTCGAAGTCGACAAGCAGGGCCGCTCCGCAGCGCTCTGGGAAGAGAAGTCGTGAGTCCGCATCCTCCGGGTCCGCAGCGATGACTTCGAGTCGCGGGCGCCTTCGACGGCTCACCCTCCACTCACCGGGACCCCGGGAGTTGTCAGTGCTCAGCCGAGCCCGATTTGTTTCATGAGCCCGACTTGGTCGTAGAACAGCCGCTCCTCCGTGATTGCTCCCTGGTCGTTCCAGGTGGCAACGGTGCAGAACTCGACCTGGAAGCTCTTGCCCGTCGGTGGGATCACTCTGTCTCCCATCTTCATCGGTCCCTTCATCGTCCCGCGGAAGTCCGCGACGGAGCACGTATGGTTGCCATCCGCAAACAGGATCTTGTACGGCCGGTTGATCAAGTGGTTGTCCGGGAAGATCTTGAAAAACTCAACGGCCTCGAGGTCATGATTGTGCCGCCCTCTCGTGGGCGGAGCCCCGCCTGGCCAGTACACGGCTACGTCATCCGTGTGACGTTTTCGGAAGGTCTCCCACAACGGACTTCCAGGTCCGGCATTCCATGCGTCGTCCAGCGTCGTCATCAACTCGAGAAGCTCCTGCCGTTTCATTTCCTCCCTTCCGGTTCCGCACGCTCTCTCGAGCCTATGTAGTTTGCTTTCGACGCCTCATCGGACCCCACGAGGACCGTGGATGCCGGGGTGGTCCCAGGGTAAGACTAAGTACCCCGCGGACGTGCGATGGACGGGGGAGCGGGATTCATGAAAGCAATCGTCCAAACCGGGTACGGCTCCACGGACGTATTCGAGCTCCGAGAGATCGAGAAGCCCGCGGTCGATGATGAGGGCGTCCTGGTCCGGGTTCGAGCGGCATCCGTCAACGCCCTCGACTGGCACCTCATGCGCGGCATCCCTTCCATCATCCGTTTGACAACGGGCCTGCGCCGACCCAAGAGCCCCGTCCCAGGTGTCGACGTGGCGGGTACCGTCGCAGCGGTCGGCCGCAACGTGACGCGCTTGAAACCCGGCGATGAAGTCTTCGGCATGCGCAGCGGAGCGTTCGCCGAGTACGTGGCCGGCAAAGAGCGGAACTTCGTGCCGAAGCCGGCAGGCTTCACATT
>VBID01000129.1 GCA_005880615.1 Chloroflexota bacterium | reverse complement strand
ATCGGCGGCCCGACGGAGGCCGAATCGTCCCCTATCGTGAGCGTGATCGGTCCAGGGGAGTCGAGATGGTCGGACATGATCCCTCCCTCCTTAGTTCTACGTGTCACCCTTCCATACGACTTTTGGGCGCCTCTGGATCAATCGGATTGATAAGGTTGGTGATCTGAGGGGGCTCGGCTTGCGTATACGAGGAATAGGGGATGAGCGGGGAGCCCAACGACCAGGATGGGGAAATGGCTGCTCAGCTCAAGCGAGGAGACGCCACCGCGATTGAGTCCCTCTATGACCGATACGGCCGCCTCGCCTACGGACTGGCGCTGCGGATTCTGAACGATCGCAATGCCGCGGAGGACGTCGTCCAGGACGCATTTCTTGGAGTCTGGCGGAATGCCGGATCCTTCGATGGGTCGCGCGGTAGCCTCCGGAACTGGCTACTCTCGGTCGTCCACAACCGCGCCATCGACCGCCTTCGGGGAACCGCGAAGACCCGCCAGGAGGCGCAGTTGGAGACCATTGAGCGCACGGCCGGAATGCCCGACCCCTGGGAAACGGTGGCGCTGGACCTGGAGCGCAAGCAGATCCTGGAGGCCTTCCAGCAGCTTCCCGAAGCCCAGCGGCTCGCCCTGGAGCTCGCCTACTTCCGCGGCTACACGCACACGGAGATTGCGCGGCACCTGAACCTCCCCCTGGGGACGGTCAAGGGCCGCCTGCGCATGGGGCTGGAGAAGATGCGCAGCTATCTCCAGGCCCGCGGGGTGACGCCATGACCATAACCCACGCCGAAGCCGACGAGCTGCTGGGCGCCTACGCGCTCGACGCCCTGACCGCTGCGGAGGCCCGACGGCTGGAGGAGCATCTGGCCGGGTGTCCCGAACAGGCGGCGGCGGCGGCCGAGCTGCGCACCACCCAGTCCCTCCTGGCGCTGACCGCCGGCGAGGTGCAGCCGCCCCCCGAGTTGCGCCAGCGCATCAGGCAAGCGGTGGCGGCGAATCCATCCCAATCCGGGACGGTCTCGGGCCCGGCGGCCGCGATAGTGCCCATCCGGCGAGCCTCCCGCATGCCGAGGTGGGCCCCCCGACGCGCGTACCTGGCAGTGGCGGCCGCCTTGCTGGTCTCCCTGGGGGTCGGCGGGCTGATTGGCTATCAGCTATCGCAGAGTCAGCAGCCGCTGGCGTACACGTTCCAGGGCGACCCCACTCGAGCACCGGGCGCGGACGCTAGGCTGGTCTACTTCAGAGACCGCCAGCAAGCCGTGCTCACCGTAAGCGGGCTGCCCAGGCTGACGGCCGGCCATGTCTACGAGATCTGGCTGATCAAGGGTGGGGTCCCGGTGGACGAAGGGATCAGCGCCGATCCCAATGGCAACGTGGCGGCCCCCATCTCCGGTGATGTGCCCCGGTTTGACCAGCTGGCGATTACGATCGAGCCAGGGGAGCAGCAGCTGCCCACCACCACCCCAATCCTGATCGGCAGCCTGCGAAAGGGACACTAGCCACGGCTACGCTTTGGCCAATCGCTCCCGTGCCTTCCGCTGGCCATCGGCTGGCAGAGCCTCGATCTTCTGGCCCTGCGGCTGACAGCATTGGCCGTCCGTCTGCGCGTGCTCGATCCACGTCCTCCCGTCGCAGCACCAGCCTTTACTCGTGTCCAGCTGCTGAGCCATGGCGCACACCTCCCGTATTCCCAAAATGATCGTGTTTCGAAAATTATGCTCTTGCGGAGGTTGTCCGGAAGTTGAGGCAAAGTAACAGGCGGTGGGCCGACTCAGCTCAGACGCCCGCCTACAGCTCCGGGCGCAATTGTTACGCTCCGGCTGCCTGAGCCCGGCTCGAATCCGGATTCAGCCCGCGCCGTCTCCACGTATCGGGGGTAGGCTGTCCGTATAGAGAAAACCAGCAGTACTAGGAAAAGAAGGGGACTCTCATGGCTAGCACCCTCGAAGAGCGGACGATCAACACCATCGAGCGACCCTGGGGCGCGGAGGCGCGGTTCGAGCTGAGTCCCCGCCGGGTGCGGGTGCGGTTCGGGAATACGTTTGTGGCCGATAGCCAGCGAGTCATGCTGCTGCTCGAACCGAAGAAGCTGGGCATCTACTACTTTCCCCAGGCCGACGTCCGGATGGATCTGCTGACCAGGGCGGGCGAGCGGCTCTGGACCGTGAAGGTAGGCGACCGGGTGGCGGAGCGCGCAGCCTGGGAACGTGAGGCGTACCCCGGCTACGTCGCCTTCAAGTGGGACCTGATGGACGCCTGGTTCGAAGAGGACGACGAAGTCTGGGTCCACCCGCGGGACCCCTATCACCGCGTGGACGTCGTCACTAGCTCGCGGCATGTCCAGGTGGTGGTGGACGGGGTGACCGTGGCGGATACCCACCGGCCGCACCTCCTGTTCGAGACCGGCCTCCCCACCCGGTACTACATCCCCAAGCTGGACATCCGCATGGACCTGCTGACACCGACGGCGACGCAGTCACGCTGCCCCTACAAGGGCAAAGCCATGTACTGGTCGGTCAGGGTCGGCGACCGCGACTACCCGGACTTCGTGTGGAGCTACTCGCCGCCGATCCCGGAATGCACCCGGATCGACAATCTGCTCGCCTTCTACAACGAGAAGGTGGACATCATCGTCGACGGCGAGAAGCAGGCGAAACCGAAGACCCCCTGGTCGTAACGAGGGCGAATCCGGGCTTAGAACGTCTTGGTCAGGCTCTTGATCTGGCGCTGTAGCTCCGGGGTGACCTGCAGGTCGGGGTGAACCGCTTTGGCATGCACCTGGACGTGCTGCATCAGCTCACTCTCCGTCTCCACCGTGAGCTTGCCGGGACAGTCCATCCCAGCGGACGGCGGTCCCGGCTGGCGCGCGCTACGCTGAGCCCATGGATCGCCGCGACCTGATCATCGACGCCGACGACACGCTCTGGGAAAACAACATCTACTTCGAGCGGGCGATCGACGCCTTCATTGACTTCCTGGCTCACTCGTCGATGACTCGGGCACAGGTGCGAGCGTCGCTCGATGAGATTGAGCGACTCAACAGCCGGGTGCACGGCTACGGGTCGGTCGCCTTCGCGCGCAACCTGCGCGAGTGCTACGAGCGGCTCTGCGAGCGCGAGCTGCGGCCGGAGGACGTGGCCACGGTCGTCAGCTTTGGCGAGCGCATCAGGCAGGAACCGCTACGGCTGCTGGACGGCGTCCTGGAGACGGTGGCGTATCTCACTGATCGCCATGATCTGACCCTGTTCACCAAGGGCCACGCCGAGGAGCAGAAGCTGAAGATCGAGCGGTCGGGTCTGGCTCCCTACTTCCAGCACACGGCGGTCGTCGGTGAGAAGAATCCCGAAACCTACCGGGTGCTGGTCGACGAACGTCAGATGGAGCCGGAACGGACGTGGATGGTGGGCAACTCGCCGCGGTCAGATATCAACGCCGCCCTGGCGGCCGGTCTGAACGCCGTCTTCATCCCGCACCCGGTCACCTGGAGCCTCGAGCTCGAAGAGCTGGTTCCGGCCAATGGCCGGCTGCTGGTGCTGGAGCGGTTTGCCCAGCTTCGGGAACACTTCTAGGGAGAGGAGGCGCGGGCGATGCGAGAGATGACTCAGGCTGAGCGGCGTGCGTTCCTGATGGAGGGGACGCGCACCGGCAAGATTGCCATCACGCGGCTTGATGGCCAGCCGTATGTGCTTCCGGTCTGGTTTGTCCTGGACGGGGACGATGTCGTGTTCACGACCGGGGCCGAGACCGTTCGCGGCCGGGCGCTGCGCCGCGATGACCGGGTCTCGATGTGCGTCGACGAAGAGCGCCCACCCTACGCCTTCGTGCGCATCAACGGTCGAGCGCGCCTGGGTGAAGACCTCATCGAGATGCGGCTGTGGGCCCGCCGGATTGCGGCCCGCTACATGGGAGAGGCGGTCGCCGACCGCTACGCGGCTAGAAACGCGGTCCCGGGTGAGCTGCTGGTGCGCCTGCTGCCGGACGACGTTGTCGGCAGAAAGGGAGTGGCCGACTAGAGATTGTCCCCTCCCTCCAGGGAGGGGCAGGGGAGGGTGTCGCGCGTAGGGCGTCCCTAGGTAGTTCGAAGGGAAGGAACCAGCGGTGATTCCTTCCCTTCATCGAAGAAGTCGAACGCTAGTTAGTCGCCGTGCTCGCCGTGGCCGCAGGCCGCGATCACAGCCTGCATGGCGGTACGCTTGGCTAGCTTCTCTGCGGCATCTTCGATCTTGTCCGCGTCCCTGGTGGCGTCGGTCGTGGGCTTGACTTCCGCCGCGTCCTCGGTGCGGTCGGCGGTTTGAAGGGCCTTCAGGGCGGCCAGGGCGTCCACGCACGCCGCGCTCGGGGGCGTGCAGGCCGCCTCCGCCTGGTCGTTATCCTCCTCGGTCGTCGCGTTCTCGCCGGTGTCTTGGTCCGCCGTCTCGGCGGTCTCGGCCGGCTCGGTCGCCTCAGCGGCGTCTTCGCCGGTTTCAGCCGCTTCCGCGGGTTCGGCGGTTTCGCAGGTCTCGGCCTGCTGGGCAACCGTGGTGGTCGCCGTGGTGGTCGTCGTGGTGGTCGTGTTGGTCAATGGAAGTGAAGTGGAGACCCTGGGTAGAAAGCTGACGATGGGAATCGGGGTCGCCGTCGCCTGGAGGTCCGTGCTGTCAGCATGCAGGGGCCCCTGAGTAGTCGCGGTGGCGAGGCTGTGCGAGCTGGCCGCGTAGACGGAGAGCCCGCCCAGGGCCAGGATGGCAGCTACGGCAACGACGATGGATCGGAAACGCATGAGGAATCCTCCCTTTACCGGTCTTGCCCTTTACTAACGCAAACAGTTGAGTTCGCTTACGGGCAGAGGTTCCCGAACCCCAGCCTGCATAGCTACCCCTTCGGAGCTCTCCCGACTGCGACGGGGCAAATCTCCGTCCCCCTTGGGCGAGGGCTGGGAGGGGGTATCAGCTCGTAAACGGGGGCAGGGGACCCCTCCCCCCAAGATTCAGGTAGTGGTGGCCGGACTTAGCGCCGGTCGCCGCAGGCCGCGATGACTGCCTGAATGGCGGTCCGGTGCGCCTGCTTCTCCGCGGCATCTTCAATCCGGTCGGCCGCCCGCGCGGCGTCAGTCGCCGGGCGCGGCTCGGCCGTGTCTTCCGCCCGATCGGCGGTAAGCAGGGCCCTCAGGGCATCCATGGCCGCGGTACACGCCACGGTGCGCGCCGGACGGCAGGCTGCCTGGACGGCGTCGCGCGCGGCTTCAGCGCTCGCTCGCTCGGTCCGATCCTCCGCGCGATCGGCCGTCCTGGTGATGGTGGTCGCCCCGGTGGCGCCGTGCTCAGTCTGGTCTTCGGTCCGGTCCGCGGCTCGAAGAGCCGTGATGGCATTCTCAGCCGCCACGCAAGCCGGGCTCTCGTTCGCCTCGTCCTTGGACTTCGCCGTGCCAGTGCGGAAGGTTGTCGAACTGGTGGCACCGTGCACGCTGGCAAGGTCGCTGACCGCGTCACCGCGGAGAGCTCCCTGGAGCGTGGTCGTCCTGGCGAAGCTACTGACTGCCGAGCCATGGGAGTTCGCCGCATAGGCGGAAAGACCGCCGAGGGCGATTGCGGCACCCAGGGCGATCACGAGCGAACGTATACGCATGAACTGGCCTCCCCGGTGAATAGGTTCTGCGTTTCATAACGTAGCCGACTCAGCCTGCTTACGGCTGCGCCTTTAACTCCCAGCGAACGTATTCAGAGAACCTGGTGGCCGGCAGCACGCCGCCGCGGATGTCTCCACTTGGCGGCCGGCCGCGCCGGGCTGCTTGTCGCTGCCCTGCGCAGCTCGGAGGCTCATGAGCAACGCGAGTGTCAACACGAGCAGCACGCGACCGGGCGACTGCGTCCAGAGGTAGTGATCGAAGAGAAGCAGTGGGGCCAGCACGGCCGCGGCGACGAGTGGACCGGCGCGGGCGCTCCGGTCGGCGCGCCGCAGCCAGGCAACGGCCAGCAGGCTGCCGAGGATCGAGAGCCACGCGGCCGGGCCGAGTGGTCCCAGCTCGGCCAGGGCGATGAGGAACACGTCGTGGGCGGGCTCGCTTCCCGCCGAGGCAGCCCCCAGAAGGTGCTGCTGCGCCAGCACGAGGTTTCCCGCGCCGACCGGGATGCCTCGGGCGACGACCTTCCACGCCACCGAGTCGTAGAAGCGCCGGGTGTCCATCGAATTCCGCTCGACCAGGGACCCCTGGCTCCCCACTCGGACGAGGACGACCAGCATAAACAGCGCAAGCGCCAGCGCGACGGCGAGTCGCCCGCGAATCCTGAGCAGGGTGACCTTGGCGCCTGGTGTGGCGAACAGCCCCGTCGCGGCCCCCAGCAGGACGGCGAGCCAGGCCGCCCGTGAGAAGGTCAGCAGCAGGGCGACCAGGCCGGCCACCAGGGCCACCGCGCGCAGCCGGCTGAGGCGTGGATCGTCGTTGATCGCGATCAGGGCGAGGCTCAGTGCCAGGAAGCCACCGAGGATGTTGGGATGCGGAAAGGTGCCGTAGCTCCGCAGCCAGCGGCCGGCAACCGGCAGCATGACCACGCTCGCTCCCTGATCATGGGCAGTCAGCTCCGTCGCCCACCCATTGAAGAGCCGCCCGGCCGGGGTAGTGCTCTGGGCAACGGCCTGCCATGCTGCGAGCAGGGCCTGCGAGACGACCGCGACCGAGGCGACGGTGAGCACGTGTCGCCGCGGGAAGCGCGCGAGCAGGTCGCTGGCAGCCAGAAAGAACAGGACCAGGATCGCCAGCTGGGCGGTGACACCCAGCGCGATCGACCGGTCGACCGCCGCGTTCAGGCTCGCGGCGGCGGCCAGGGCCAGTAGCGCGAGCGCCGCCAGGACGAAGCCGGTGCCTCGGGGCACGCCAGGTTGCGGTCCGGATCGCCAGCGCCAGGCGAGCCAGCCGACGCAGGTCAGCGCCGCGAGTCCATCCGTCGCCGAAAGCGCGACCGAGCGGTACTGGTACGGGATACCTTCGCCGGGAGCGATGTACAGATACCAGAAACGGCCAACGCCGAGGGACAGGGGGACGAGGCACAGCGCCACCCACCCGAAGCGGGCGGCCGTTGCCCTCACCTCACCTCACCGCTCGCTACTGGAGGGCCAGACTGGCCGCAGGGCTAGGCGAGACGTGCGGCGCCGCGGGCTCATGGCTCGTCCACCCGGGTACGACGGTCCACCGCCTCACCAGCGCGAAGGCCAGCGTGAGGATGGCGAACGCGAGCGGCAGAGTCCCCCAGAGGATGCCCGGGAAGTCCGGAGCAGCGAAGCCACGCGCGCTGGCCGGCACGGGCGGGGCGGCGGCGTTCTCCCAGACTTCGATTCCCCCAGCCAGCGTTCCGCGAGGGGCAAAGCCAGCCTGGAGCAGGTAGCTGTCATAGTGCGGGTCCACGACGAAGGCCCAGTGGATCGAATACTCGTCGGCCCGGGCCAGCACGCGACGCAGCACGCCGCCGGAGGAATCCCACCAGAGCGCGCCATCCAGCATGCCAATCCCACTGGTCGTCAGTTCCGGGACGCGTCTCGCCGAGTAGTACGCGCCGTCAAGCGTGGTGGCCGACGTCATGGTGCCGAGGCGCACCGCATCAATCCCGAAGCCGAAGGTCTGATACCGCCACTGGGAGCGTCCGTCGTTCAGGAACTGCGCGATCGGTCGCAGGTCTCGCTGATAGGGGAGGGCCGGTCCGAGCAAGGCCATGACCGCGTTGGCGCTGGAGTAGGCGAGGAGCGCAGCCAGGGCGGCAAGCCCGAGGGCGCGGGTCACGGCCACGCGTGCCGACAGGAGGCGGTCAAGCGCCAGACCCGCCAGGGGAAGCAGCGCGACCGCGCCCCAGAGTGCGAACCGATCGTAGGTGAGCCACTGCCACTGCCGTCCGAACAGCACCGAGGGGATGGGGGTCGTGCCGCCCAGGCCCAGGATCCCCAGGCAGCCCGCCAGGATGGCCGCGGCGGCGGTGCGGCGATCGGGGTGGAGCCGCAAGCCGAAGAGCGCCAGCGCGGGAAGAACGCCGTATACGCCCCACAGGTAGAGCGCCTGCGCGCCGGAGTCAAGCAGGAAGTTGGCCCGGCTATTGTGCGGGATGAACGCCTGGTGGATCCCGCCGTTGGCCCACAACCAGAAGGGGGCGATGGCCACAATGCCGGCAAGGGCGACGGCGGCCGCGGTCATCAACGCACGGCGAAGGCGCACGGCGCCCATGCCGCCGTCCACCCCGCGCAACACTGTGGATAGTCCGGCGAGCAACGCCGGCGGCAGGAACAAGAGGGGCGTGGCGTGATGCGCCGCGAAGGCCGTCCCGGCCAGCCCCGTAATCAGTCCAAGCTTGAGGTGGCCACCAGATTCGACGAAGCGGGTGCACTCGAACACCAGGAACAGGGTGAGCGTAAGGGCGACCAGGGTCGGCAGCTGGCCGTAGGCGTAGGCGGCCAGCGGCACTCCAGGCAGGAACACCGCCACCACGGCGGCCGAGCTGGCCGCCGCGGGAGGCACAAACAGCTGGGAGAAGCGCCAGACCGCGACCGGAAACGCCACCAGGGTCAGCAGGAGGAGGACCGCGAAGGCGCCGTCATACCCAAGCGGAACGCTCAGCAACGCCAGGAGCTGGTGGACGAGAGGCGGGTACGAGCTGACCGAGAACCCGCCGAACCAGCGCGGCTCCCACAGCCCGAACCACGCTCGGCGGTAGTGGTCGGCGAAGAACATATGCGTGGTGGCGTCCCAGCCATACCGGTAGAGCCCGGTCGCGACCAGCGGGCCATGGAAGCAGAGCGCCAGCCACACACCGAGCAGCGGACCTCGAACGGCCTTCACGCCTCCCCGCCCGCCTCGAGTGCCGGTGCCAGGTGGCCGCCTCGCCTATCGGGCCGGGCCATCGCCCATCCGTCTGCTTTGTCGAACGCGGCGAGATAGGCTTCGGCGGTTTGCCTCGGTCCCAGCCGCCGCAAGGCTTCGAGGTTGTGCATGGCGAGCCGGCGGCGACGTTTGGGATCGCCGAGCAACACGTCGAGCGAGCTGGCGAGGCTGGCCGGGTTCCCGGGCTCGAACCACGCCAGCTCCAGGCCCTCGTCATGGGCGAGCCCCCGGTAGTCGAGCAGGTCGCTGGCGAGCACCGCTCGGCCGTGACTCATGGCGCGATAGATCACCCCCGACGACCCGCTGGACGCCCGTGGAGCGACGACCACCACCGTCGCCGCCGCGAAGAGCGCCCCCAGCCGCTCCGCGGGCACGTAGCCGATCCACGACCCATTCAATCGGTGGCGGGCGCGACAGTCTGCCATGAAGCCTGGGAAGCGTGGGTGATCGGCGCCGGCCACCACCAGCCGGATGGCGGGTCGCCTCGGGCGCAGGCGCGCCACCGCCTCCGCCACGAGTCCCGGATCCTTGTGCGGGCCAAAGGTACCGAACACCAGCGCCGTTTCCCGTTCCGGTTCGTCCGCGAACTCCGGTTCGCTGTACGCGCCGTGCGCAATGTGCACAACATTGCCGGCCCCGCACAGGTCGGTCAGAAAACGGCGGTAGCGATCGAGGGTCACCACCACCCGGTCGGCCCGTAGCACGACCCTCGGCACTAGGGATGCGGCGAAATGTCCGGGACCGGCGCGAAGACCCAGCCCGGCGAAATTGGAGAGAGGGGGCAGCTCGTGCAGGGTGACCACCAGTCGGTATCCGAGCACGCTCGGGCACAGGAGCGCGATCAGCCCCAGAGCCGCGGCCGCGGGGCCAGTCCCGAACATGGTCAGCCCGAGGTTGAACCAGACCACGTCGGGGCGCGCCGCCCGAAGCTCGCGCAGCAGCGCGAGGCTGGTGCCGGCGCGATCCCGTCTCCAAACTCGACGCACGTCGACGCGTCCAATGCGCTCGCGGTGGGGCGCTCCGGCCCTCTGGTCGGCGAGGACGATCACGGCTTCCACCCCTGGATCGCGCGCGAGATGCTGGACCAGGTGCGCCCCATAATCGGCAGTTCCGGCGATGGTCGGGGGAAACGCGCTGATGGCGCAGATCCTCATTTCGGCCTCTCCAGGCCATCGACCTTGACCAGCGCGACCAGCAGCGCGGTATTCAAGCCCAGCACGAGGACATCAACAAGCCAGGAGACATAGGTGCCTGCGAGCGAGCGCCGCTGCGCGTAGAGGCGCAAGGCCACCGGGATCAGCCCCAACCACAGGAGTCCCGTCAGCACGACCCCGATCAAGATCCCCGGAGCCCCACGGACCAGGACCGACGCCGCCCGGCGCGCGAAGACCGCCGCGCTCGCGCGGTGGCCACGTCGAACCCTCACCCGCTCACCTACGGATGGCGGTTACGCGATCGAGCCGTAACCTCAGCGTACAAATCGAGGAACCGAGCGGCGCACCGCTCCAGCCCGAACTCGGCGGCGGCGAGCTCTCGGGCCGAGCACCCCAGGCGAGCCAAGGCCGGGGGATCATCCAGGAGCTCGGCGATCCCATCCGCGAGGCCGACCGCATCGCCGACCGGGGCGACCCGACCGGCGTCGGGGGCAAGTTCGGGGATGATGCCGACCCTGGTGCCGACCACCGGCAGGCCGCACGCGGCGGCTTCCAGCGCGGCCATCCCCTGCGCCTCGTGCCGCGAGCTCAGCACGAACAGCTGACCGCGTGGGTACTCGCCGGGCAACCGCTCGTGGCCGATGGCTCCCCGCCATCGGACCACGTTGTCTAGGCCGAGCCGGCTGGCGAGCGACCTGAGCTCCGGCTCGAGCGGTCCGCTGCCCACCAGTTCCAGCTCGAATACATAGCCGCGTTGCCGAAGCAAGGCCGCCGCGCGCAGCAACGTGGCTTGATCCTTGACGCCAGCCAGCGACGCGATGTGCAGGATGCGCGCTGGACCATCACCCGGTGAGAGCCGCACCGGGGTGAACCTCAAGAGGTCGACGCCGAGCGGAATTCTCCTGGCACCGGACGCCGCCGCCGGACGCAGCCAGGGCTGCGCCAGTGCCAGCGCCAGCGTGGAGCCGGCCGTGACGACGTGGGCGAGCCGGAGCGCCAGCCGCGTCTTCACGCGTTCCGCCCGCCGGAGGAGACCCCCGTACCCGATGTCTTTGAGCCCCACCAGCTCGCCGCCCGCCAGGCTGACCACCGTGGGGATGGCGAGGGCCCGGCCGACCAGCGCGGTCAGCGCACCGGTCTCCCCGGCCCAGAACGCGTGCAGCACGTCGAACGGGCGGCGACGGTGCTCGGCCGCCAGCGCCATGGCGGCCCGGCCCCATAGCCCTAAGCTCCCCCGACGGCGCGCCTCGCCGCCGCCGAAGGCGGTCACCCGGGCGCCAAAGAGCTCATACTGCCCGGCCCGATAGGGATACCGAAGGGCGAAGACGTGGATGTCGGCAGCCGGGGCGAGCTGGCGGACCAGATCGCGCAGCGCCGGAATGCACCAGTCGCTTGGATCCGCGCTGAACCCGGGGACGACCAGACCGATCCTCACGGCGCGCGTTCCGCAACGCTGAAGAGGGTGTAGCCGCCACGCGCGCCCAGCCGACGCAGCCCGGGTCCGTCCCGCAGCGCCCGGTAGCTTGCCCAGGGTGGCCGCCCGGTCCACTGCCGCTCGATGTCCGCCACGTCGAGTAGCACCAGTGTCGGCCGGCCGCTGGAGAGAAGCTGCTCGATCTTCGACGAGCCGGGGTCCGAGAGGTCGAGCGTCTGCAGCCGGCTGTATTGCGCAAAGGTGGCGGTCAACCCGAAGGTGAGCAGCTGCGCATTCGGCGGTGCGAGCCGCTCGGTCCACCGAACCGTCGCGACGTCGTTCTGCTTCCGCTCGATGAAGCGGTCGGTCAGCACGGCGCTGCCCACGGCCGCGAACGCCAGCCCGCTGATCAGCCAGACCGTAGCGGCTCGGCGGATCGAGCGGCTTCCGCTGGCCCGTAGTTGGGCGAACCCCACAGCGGCGAGGATGGCCAGCGGCGGCAGATAGGCGAGCGCGAATCGTGGGTTCTGCCAGGGCGCGCCGGCGTGGAAGAGGTAGACGCTGCCTGCCCAGGCGACCAGGAGGCCGGCCGTCGGCGCTACCCGGCGGCGGAGCACCGCCCAGAGACCCGCCACGATCAGCGCGGCCAGGATGGGACCGAAATACCACCACGACCCAGGCGCAAGTGCGTAGTAGAGCCCGTTCGGAAGGTTGTAGATGAGCTGCCCATCTCCCGTCATAAACACTCGGTGCAGCGCATTCAGGGGACTCCACGAGTAGACCTGCAGATCGCCGGCGAACGGCGCATTCCCGCCTGTGATGAGGCCAGCGATGGCCCGCCCCAGCGTTGGCCCGAGGATCACCGCCCCGACTAGGGCGGCACCGGCAGCGTGCAGAAGGGCCGTCCGGCCCAGCCGCCGTGCAAGCAGGACGAGTGCCCACCCCAGAAAGGGCAGGGCGACGATGCCGTAGATCCAGCGCGTGCTGATCGCCCAGGCGAACGCCCCCGCGGAGATGGCCAGCCAGCGCGCCTCGCCGGTTCGACGGTATCGGGCAATCGCCCACGCGCCCGCCGTCGCGGCGGAGAGGCCGACCGTGTCGGACATCACCACGACGCTGGATTGCAGCAACTGCCCGGTCGCGGCCACGACCAGGCCGGCGACCAGCGGCACGGACTGCCAGGGAAGATTCGTTGCCGCCGTGTGGTCCCGTCTCCCCATTTCCATGGCCAGCAGGACGGTGAAGCCTGGCACCGCAGCGCCGGCGGCGATGCTCACCAGCTGCCCCGTGAGCGGGACGACGCCAACTACCAGGGACAAAAGCGCGACCAGCAGCGGATACCCCGGCGGCCAGAAAAACGGCGGCGGCGGTTGGAGATGGAGCAGGTTCTGGCGCACGGAACCCGTCGCGTAGTGGAAGTACGCGAATGAGTCCTGACCGTAGAGTCCGTCGAAGCCGGTCAGAGCCAGGGCTGCCAAGGCGGACACGGCCACCACCACGGTGGGGAGGAGAGGCAACCAGCGAAAGCGCTCCAGAGGGACGAGCTTGGCGACGCTCTCGGTCAGGCTGGGCACACCTCCTTGGCGCCGCCGCGCGCGGACTGCTTGGCCGATCACCCTGCTCTCGGCCCCAGGTAGAGGGTGCACACACATTTCTGGCAGATCGGGTCGCGCCGGACGTCGAGCCGGCGACGGAACGCGATGGCGTCGGGCCCGTTCAGGATCTCGTCCAACGGTCGGTCACGGATGTTGCCGAGGCTACGGTGGAAAAAGCAGGGACGCACCGTGCCGTCTGCCTCGATCACCGTCGAGACCCAGGGGGCGTTGCAGGTGTTCTGGGGAAACTCCCCCTCGCCGTTGAGAGCGGCGAAGTAGCGCGGGAGGCGGCGGAGCCTGGCGGGGCTTTCCGCTACAAAGCCGCTCGCGAATTCCTCTGGGTAGCGGGTGATCGTCTCGTCAACGATCTGCGCGAAGCGCGCCACGTCGTCCGGCGCGAGCGCCACCTGCGCGACCCGTTCCGGAGCCCAGCCCTGTGGCCGGTTGAACGCCGTACTGGAGACGTCGACCGCGAGGAAGGAGATCTGGTCCAGACCGAGCGCCTTCGCCGCCTCGACGATGTTTGGCAGGTCGAGGTAGTTCTGTTGCTGGATGACTGACCGGGCGGTGACCCGAAAATCCGGAGCCAGGGCCCGGAGCGCAAGCACACCAGCAGCAAGACGGTCGTACGCGTTGGGGATGTTGCGGATACGATCGTGCACAGGTCGGCTGCCGTCCAACGAGACCGTTACCTCATCGCACCGTCGCACCACCTCCACCGCGCGGCGCTCAAGAAGCAGCCCTGTGGAAAGCAGCGTGATCCGGGCGACGCCGGCCTCCCGCAGCAGGTCGCAAAGCGTCCAGAGGCTCGAGTGCATGAGGGCCTCGCCACCGGAGAGCACGACATGCTTTGCGCCCAGCCGGCGAAGCGAGGAGAGGTGTGGAGCGAGGTCGTCGCGCGACAGCTCGCGCTTGTTCCGGTTCGCCAACCAGATGTCGCACATGACACACCGACAGTTGCAGGCGCTGTGCGGCATCAGGACCACCACGGGCAGCGCGTAGATCCGGTGCGTCGCCAGGGTGAGCTGGCGCTTGGCGAGCTGGACCGGCCCCAGCAGCCGCTGGCCTCGGTGCGCGAACCGGGGGCGGGGCTGCTTCCAGCTGGCCGGGATCATCGCTTTTCCAGCTCCAGCACGAAGAATCGGCCCCAATCTACGAATGGACGCCGAGCCCGCAGTGGACGTTCCAAACGATCAAGGGCGGTAACGACGGCCGGCGGGATCCATCGAAAGGTATGCGGCGGGCGCAGGATGCCGAGTCCGTAGGCCCGGCGGAGCCGGAAGCGCTCAGCGAAGAAGCGCCCGTACGCCTCGTGGGCGTGGTACAGGTAGTGCCGAACGCTGCGGCCACCGATCACGAAATTCCGGTCGAGGTGAAGCCCGAGGTGGCGGGTTGCCAGAAATCGACCCTTGCGAACGAGCCCGAGCCATTCCCAGATGCTCCAGCGATTCAACAGGTGTATCAGCAAGGTCCCCTGGGGCTTCAATAGGCGGGCAGCGTCGATCGCAAACCCGTCGAGATCGGCGACCGTACTGAGACTCGCAAAGGCGGAGATGATCCCGTCAAAGCCCGACCCGCGCAGACCTCCAAGTTGAGCAACGTCCATCACCCGGAACTCGACGAGATCCTCCAGCCGAGCGTTCATCAGCTTGGCTCGGGCCTCGGAGATCATGGAGGGAGACACGTCCACGCCCAGCACGCGGACCCCGTTCCGCGCGAGGAAGAGGGCATCGATCCCGGTCCCTGATCCGACGTCGAGGATGCTGTGACCCGGCCCGAACAGCCGAGCGTACCGCTCCCACAGCGCCGAGCGCATCCACGCGTCGCCCTGCACCTGGCTGTCATAATCGGCGGCTGCGCGATCGTACGCCTCGACCATCCGCGGCCGCCTACGCCCCGCGGGTCTCCGGGCGCTGGTAGCCGATCAGCTTCTCCAGGATCCGCAGCTCGAACGGAAGGTCGTACAGGCGCAGGTGGTAGCGCCAGGAACTGAAGGTGCGCAGGATCCAGCAGACCGGGCCCCGTAGCACCCTGTCGTTGGTGACGGTCGGGTAGTACGCGTTCAGGACCCGTTCGAATTGGCGCACGCGGGTGCGCAGCGCATTGCGCAGCCAGGGGAGCTGGGCGCCTCGCCGCTGCGCGAATTCCGACCAATCGGCCGAAACCCACTCGTCGAGCGTCTGTGGGAACCGAAAGCCCTCGGCCACCGCCGTGTCGTACAGGTCCCCAGACAGCGGCACCGGCGTGTACACGTACATGACGATCTCGGCACGCGGGTTTGCCCTCTTGACCTTGCGGATGAATTCCATCGTCCGGTTGGTGTCTTCATCTGGATCCGGTGGGTTACCGAGGATGAATGAGAACTCGGGCACGATCCCATAGGAGCGCATCAGCCCCGCCATCTCCAGAGTCTTTTCTGCGGCCGCCGTGCCTCCCTTGTTCATTCGCTTCAGGGTCTCGTCCGACCCAGACTCTGCGCCCATGAAGACCATCTTTAGTCCGGACTCGGCCATCGCCTGCCATGACCTTGGGCGGTAGCGCAGCAGGGTGTCGATGCGCGACTCGCCCCACCAGCCGATTCCGAGATCACGGATCCGCTCTGCAAACTCAAGGGTGCGTGCCTCGTGCACAAAGAAGTTGTTGTCGTAGAACTCGACGGCATCGGCCCCATGGCGGTCGCGCAGATAGCGGGTGACGCGGGCGGTCCGCTCGGCACTCTGCGGGAGCCAGCGGCCGCCGACCATGTTGACCACCGCGCAGAAGTTGCAGAAGAAGGGACAGCCATAGCTCGAGTGGTGGGGGAGCGTCCGCTTGCCCAGGAAGCTGTCCCTCGCGTAGGACGCCACCGGGACGAGATGGTACGGAAAGTCTGGGAGCTCATCGGGATGCGGGATGGGCGGCATCGGATTCGTTGTGACGCCATGGCCGTTGGCACGATATGCGAGCCCGGGCACGTCCGCGGGGGTGCCGCCGCGGTCCAGCAGGTCCAGCAGTTGGACGAAACTGGCTTCACCGTGGCCGCGCACCACGTAGTCGACATACGGCGCCCGCAGGCAGACGTCGTAGTGCTGCGTCGGGAAGTAGCCGCCCCAGATCATGAGCAGCGTGGGATGCCGCCGCTTGAGCTCTCGGGCGAGGGGTACGGCGTGGCTCAGCTGCGGACCGGGCATGACGGTCATGGCGAGCACGCGCGCATCCCAGTCCCGGACCAGGCCGTCCAGCGTCGCCAGCGGGTCCGGGTCGACGTTCCCGTCGACGATCACGTACTGATGGCGGCCTTCCAGCAGCGCGCCGAGGGCCAGGAGCGAGAGCGGGAGGATGCGCTTTCGGGAGGCGTTGCTCTGCGGGTTGTACAGGACGAGCCTCAACCGCGCTCCTTTGTCCCCACGCTGAGGGGGTACGCGGCTGCGTTACATGCGTCCCGGGCTGCGGCGGCACCCCCACCCTGCCCTCCCTCCGCGAGGGGGAGAGCGGAGGAAGCTACGGCCCCGGCCCCTCCAAGGAGGGCCAACTAATCTCATCGGAAACCTCGAGTCGTACTTTATGAGGGGTAAGTCGGTGATCTCAGTTGTACTGACCACGTATCAACGGCGGGCGCTGCTCGCCAGGACGCTGGCCAGCGTCTTCGCTCAGACCATCGCTGACGGCGAAGTGATCGTGGTGGACGATGGTTCCACGGACGGCACGGCCGAGTTCCTGCTCACCCAGCCGGTGTCGGCGGTCAGCATCCCGCACTCGGGCACCCCGGCGGCACCCCGCAATGCCGGCCTCGCACGAGCGCGTGGGGAACTGATCGCGGTCCTCGACTCCGATGATGTGTGGCATCCCACCGCCCTGGCGGAGTTGGCCGCGGCGCTGCGTGACCATCCGGAGGCCGGTTTCGCGTACGCCGGCTACGAGTCCGCACCGGCGCCCACGCCGCGGGTGCCGCACGTCGGCGACGTCTTCGATCCGCTGCTCGAGTGGAATTTCATGGTGGTCGGCTGCGTCCTGGTGCGGCGGTCGGTCATGGACATCGTGGGCGAGTTCGATCCGCTGTGCGCGCCTGCCGAGGACTGGGACTACTGGCTGCGGATGGCCGCTCGTTTCCCCGGCGTGTACGTGCCTCGGGCATTGATCAGGATCGGCGCGCCGCCGGACAGCCTCAGTCGCGCGCCGGGTGGCGCCATGTATCGGGCGAACATCCGGGTCACCGGCAAGGCCCTGGCCTGGTGCCGGCGGCACCGTCCCGCGTCGATTCGGCTGGCGCGCCGATCCTACCGCCGGAGCCTGGTCGCGTCGGCACGCTATCACTGGCACGCCCGCGCCATCGGTCGAACCGTGCGGGACCTGGCCACGGTCGCCCTTGCGCGCTGAGCTCGTCGCGCTCCGCCGGCCGTTTCGAAACATCGCCCTGCTCACGACTGGAAACGTGGTCAGGCTGGGCGTCGGCCTGGTGGCCTCCGTGCTCACCTACCGTGCCCTGGCGCCCACCAACGCGGGCCGGCTCGCCATCGTCGTCGGCCTGGTGAGCGTCTTTTCCTTCGTGGCCGAGTTCGGGTTCAGGGATGCCGCTGTGAACGAGATCGCCGGCGCCGCCTCGCCGGCCGAGGCCGAGTCTGTGGCGCGGTCATTCCTGATGGCCAAGCTGCTGTTCGGCACGCTGGCCGCGACGCTGCTGGCGGGTCTGGCGGGGTGGATCGTCAACGGCTGGTACGCCGGCGCGGTCCAGCCCGACCTGGTGCGCTTCGCCGCCCTCGCCCTGCTCACCGGCGGGCTCCTCAACTACGTGCAGACCCTGCTCGAAGCTCGCCAGACCTTTGGGGCCCTGAGCGTGATCAGCATGCTGCAGGGCCTGCTCCGCGCCGGCGCTATCGGCCTGCTGTTTCTGACCGGGCGCCTCGCCCTCTGGCCGCTGATCGGGCTCGAGGTCGCGCTTCCGCTGGTGGTGCTCGCCTTTGGCCAGCGCCTGCTTCCCCCGGCATTGCGCCCGCGCCCCCTGGCGTCCCTCGGCGCGCAGTTCGGCCGGCTCTGGCGGTTCAGCCGCTGGATCGCCGTGGCGGCCACCGCCTCCACCATCTTCTTGAGCCTGGACGTCGTGCTGCTCGGACACTTCCGTCCGGCCGCCGAGGTCGGCGTGTATGGAGCGGCCCTCGCGCTCCTGGCGAAATTCGAGGTCGTCCAGAATGCCATTCTGACGTCCGCCTTCCCCGAGGCCTGCCGGTACCGTTCCCGGGAAGACCTCCGCGCCTACGTCCGTCGCAGTCTGCAGGTCACGGGTCTGGCGTCGATCGCCTTGCTCCTCGTCGTGCCCATCGCCGGTCCGTTGCTCCGCACCCTGTATGGCGCGCCCTATGCCGGTGGGGCGCTCCCCTTCGCCATTCTGCTGGTCGGTTTCGTGGTTGGACTGAATGCGCAGCCCACCGCCTTCGTCCTCTACCCGCTCCAACGAGTCCGGTGGATCGCCGCCGGCGACGTGCTCCAACTCCTGTTTATGAGCGCGGTAGGACTTTGGCTGATCCCGCTCTTGGGCGCGCTGGGCGCCGCCCTGGCGGTGCTCGCCACCCGGCTGCTCGGAGCCGGGTTGACCACCGCCTTCGTGACCCGAGCGCTGCGATGAACACCCAACAGCTCGCCGATACCCAGCAAGCGTTCGATGCGGTTGCCGCCGAGTACGACGGTCCCCTCGGCAACAATGCGCTGGTGCAGGGACTACGCCTGCGGACCCTGAAGGCGGTGCTCCGCGCTGTTCCCCCCGGGGCGGCGCTGCTCGATCTCGGGTGTGGCACCGGAATTGATGCGGTGTGGCTGGGGCAGCGGGGGTATCGCGTCATCGCCATCGACTGGTCGCCGGCGATGGTGGGGCGCGCGCGCGAGCAAGTCACCCGGGGTGGTGTCGATCGGGGGGTCACGGTCCATCACCTGGGCATCCATGAGCTCGAGCGGCTGCCCGAGCACGCGCTCGACGGGGCATATTCGGACCTGGGCGCGCTGAACTGCGTGCCCGATCTCGCGTTGACCGCCCGGGCCATCGCCGGCCGGCTGCGGCCGGGCGGAGCCCTGATCGCGTCGGTCATCGGCCGGGTCTGCCCCTGGGAACTCGCGGTCTGCCTGCGGAGGGGACAGTGGGCGCGGGCGAGGGTGCGGTGGTCGAAGCGGACTGTGGCGGTGCCACTGGCTGGTCACACGGTCTGGACCCGGTACTACACACCCGCCGAGTTCCGGTCGGCGTTTGAGCCGGCGGGCTTCCGGCTCCGGTCGCTCCGGGCCCTCGGGCTCTTCGTCCCTCCGCCCTATCTGTTCGCCTTCGCGCAACGCCACCCACGCGCGCTGGCGGCGCTTGAGACTCTGGAGGACCGGCTGGCCGGGTGGCCCGCCGTACGCCAGTGGGGCGATCACTTTCTGATCGTGATGCAGCGCGATGGCTAAGCCCGGGACTCCAGCTGAGCTCGCCTGGACACCCCAGTTCGTCTGTCCGAGATGCGCGACGTCCCTGACCACCTTCTCCTCCGGAACGCTCGGCTGCGGGGCGTGCCAGACCGCGGTGCCGCTGCGCGACGGCATCTATCGCTGCCTCCGGCCTGAGCGCCTTAAGGAGATCGAGCCATTCCTCGCCCACTACCGACGGGTGCGGGAAGAGGACGGCTATCGGCATCGGGAGTCGGCCTACTACCGCTCGCTTCCCAGGGTCGACCCGCACGACGCCCAGGCGGCCAGGTGGCGAGTCCGGCACGAGAGCTTCCGCCACCTGGTCCGGGTGCTGCTACGGTTGGGGCGGCGGCCGCTTCGGATTCTGGATCTCGGGGCCGGGAACGGCTGGCTGTCGCATCGGCTGACCGCGCTGGGGCACCGCTGCGTGGCGCTCGACTGGCTCGACGACGTCGAGGACGGACTCGGCGCGCAAAGGCACTACCCGGTCGGGTTCACCTGCGTGCAGGCGGACTTCGACGAGCTGCCGCTGGCGCCTGGGCAGTTTGATCTCGCCGTCTTCAACGCGTCGCTGCATTACTCGCCGGACTTCGTAGGGACGCTCCGCCACGCGCGCGGGATGCTGGTGGCGGGCGGGGCCCTGGTGGTGATGGACTCTCCGGTCTTCGCCACGGAGCAGGGCGGCCATCGAATGCTCGCCGCGCAGCAGATCGACGCCGGCGCGATGCACCGGAGCGTCGTGCAATGGGGCGAGGGCTACCTGACCAAGAGCGGCCTGGCCCGCGCCGGCCGTGACGCCCGCGTCGGGGTCCGGTGGATCCCGTCGCGCGGCGGACCCAGCTGGGCCGCCAGACGCTGGCTTGCGGGACTCAAGGAGCGGAGGGAACCCGCCAAGTTCGGAATTTGGCTCGGCGGCTGGCCTCCGGCCCGTCCTGATGGCGCTCGTCCCCTGGGCTCTTGTGCCAGTGGACCAGGCTCGCCCGAGTCTGCATCCCAACCCGAAGGCCCGGCAGTGAATCGGTCAGCCCGCGGTCCCATCAGCCTTCGCGGTGGGTTGTGGCGCTGGTGGCTGCGGTTGCGCCATCAGACGCTCGGCCGCCGCTATCGCCGGCTGGTGCTCGAACGCGTGGACGGTGTTCCCCTGGTGGTGCTCCCCGAGGTCTTCAACCCTGTGCTCTTTCGGACGGGCGTCTTCCTGGCGCGCAGCGTCCGCCCTCCCGACCCAGCGGGCGCGGCCGAGCCGCGCGCCCTCGACGTCGGAACGGGTTCGGGCATCGGGGCGATCTTCGCGTCCCGGCTTGGCTATCGGGTGGTCGGCGTCGACCTCAACCCCGAGGCCGTTCGCTGCGCCCGCCTCAACGTCCTGCTCAACGACGTGGAAGGCCGGGTCGAGATCCGCTCCGGCGATCTCTTTGCGCCCGTCGCCGGCAACCAGTTCGATCTGGTGCTGTTCAACCCGCCGTTCTTTCGTGGCACGCCGGCCGATCGGCTGGACCTAGCCTGGCGTGCCACCGATGTGATCGAGCGCTTCGCCGGCGGACTCGGTGGAGCGCTCTCGCCGTCCGGCGAGGCGCTGATCGTGCTGTCGACCGATGGGGAATCGCGGGCCATGCTGGCGGCGCTGGATGCGGCAGCCTTCGCGGTCCGCCCTGTCGCCCGGAGGGACTTCGGGAACGAGATCTTGACCGTCTACTCGGCGCGTCGTCGCACTCCTGGCGCGTCCTCGGCCTAGCTCCGGGCGGTGGATCTGCCCGCCTTCCCCTCGGAGGAGGACCGGGATCGTCGACAGGGCGATCGCCAGGTCGAGCCGCAGCGACCATCGATTGAGGTACTCGAGGTCGTAGTGCACGCGGACCGCCAGGGAGGGGTTGGTCCGGGCCCTGACCTGCCAGAGCCCGGTCAGCCCAGGCCGCATGGTCAGCCGTCGGGCGTGCACGTTGTCCTGGAGCGACACCTCTTTGAGTTCATGCGGGCGCGGCCCGACCAGGCTCATGTCCCCCCGGAGCACGTTCCACAGCTGGGGAAGCTCGTCCAGGCTGAACCGGCGGAGCAGCCGGCCCAGGGGCGTGACACGCGGATCGTCGGCGATCTTGACCATGCCTTCGGCGAGATTCGAGGACATCAGCGCGTCGAGGGCCTCGTCTGATCCCGGGGCCATGCTTCGTAGCTTGTACATGGTGAAGGGCCGGCCGCCCCGACCGAGTCGCTGGGCTCGGAAGATCACCGGAGTCCCGCTCTCCATCCAGATGGCCAGCGCGAGAAGTGCAAGGCACGGAGCGAGAACCGCCAGCATCACTGCCGCCAGGACGACGTCGGCTCCGCGCTTCAGGGCCACCTGCACGGGAGCGTCCTTACGAACCCGCTAACGGATCGGGCTGTGCCGTGGGACGGGCCGCGGCCTCGGCGCTCATGAAGCGTGGCAGCGGCTCGATCCGGCGGTGAGGCCGGTGGGCACGCAGCTCGAGCCGAAGCCGGGCCGGGGGCAGGGTGGCGGCGTGATAGAGCACGCTGGCCAGGAGCCGGAGTCTGCCCGGCCCACGACGCGGCCCCGCCACCCGAGCCCGGGCCCGCGACGGGGAACCGCTGGTCAGCGCCGCCCACGCCCGGCGCAGCCGGAACTCCTTGTGGAGGACGACGTGGAGGGTGCGGTAGAACGCGGTGCCGAACGGCCCCTCGTACATCATCGCCAGATCGCTCGAGTCGATCCAGTTTTGCTGGTGGCCAAGCTGCTCACGGACCGCGTCGTGGAACTTGGTGCCGGGCAGGGGGTACGAGACCGACATGCCGATGTCGTCAGGACGGCAGTCGCGGACGAGCCGGAGCGTCGCCGCGATATCGGACCGCGTCTCGCCCGGGTAGCCGAACTGCAAGAAGAAGCCAACCTCGATGCCGGCGGCGCGCAGCCGGCGGGTGGCTTCCAGCGTGTTTTCGACACTGGTGCCCTTGTCCATGGCGTCCAGGATGGCCTGCGAGCCGGACTCGGCACCGACCCACACCGTGCGCGCGCCGGCCCGCCGTAACGCCGGCACGGTGTCGCCCCGCAGGAGCAGATCCACGCGGCACAGGCTCTTGAACGGGGTCCGCACGCCTTCCCGCTCGACGAGATCGGCGAACCGCTGGACCCAGCCCGGCTTGAGTCCGAGGATGTCGTCGACGAACCAGATGTGGTCGGGGTGATACGCCTCTCTCAGCCACTTCAGCTCGGTGACGACGCTCTCCGGACTGCGAACGTGGTATCGCTGGCCCCAGATCGGCTTCGCGCACCAGTTGCAGTGGTAGGGACAGCCGCGCGAGGTCGCCATGTTCATCGAGTAGTACCCGTGGCGGCGAGACCAGATCTCCCGGTAACGTCCGACATCCACGAGGTCCCACGCCGGTGGTGGCAAGGCATCGAGGTCGGTCAGGTCGGGACGGCGGGCCGTCACCGTGATCCCGCTCCCGTCTTCGGCCGCAAACGTCATCCCCGGGATCCGATCGAGCGGCGTCGGCGTTCGGCCGCTGAGGCGCTCGAGGAGCTCGCCCAGGGTCACCTCGCCCTCACCGTTCAGGACGAAGTGGGCGCCCCGCGAGAGGTAGAGGGGCGCGCGATCGGTCGCGTCCGAGCCCGCCACGATGGTGACGCAGCCGCGCGTCCGAGCCATGTCGATCATGCGGAAGGCGGCCTGCCGCATTCGCAGCAGGCACATCTTGGAGAGGTAGTTGAAGTTATCCTCGTAGATGACCGCGAAGCGCGGACGGGATCGATCGAGCGCGCTCGCCCACTCGTGCTCGGACCGGGCGAGCATGGCGTCGAAGAGCGCCACCTCGTAGTTCCGGCCGCGCACGTAGCTTGCCGCGTAGAGGGTGCCCAGCGGCGGGTAGGGCTGCATCGCCTCCCACAGCTTCGGATCGAAACCGAGGTAGTACGACTGGCCGAACAGCACCTCCGCCATCACCGGATCTCCATGTATTGCGCCAGACGCGCCCGGTACGCAGCCAGGACCCGCGTGTCGTGGCCAGCGAAGTGCCCACGGCACTCATCGGCCGAGAACGCCACGCTGCCGCCCTCCCGCTCCAGCCGGTCCGTGAGGCGTCGAATTTTGCGCCTCATCTCCCATCGTTCGATGGGATCGAGGAGCGGGGTGGAGAGCAGGGCGCCGGCCAGCCGCGCCGGCCATGCACCCCGCGGGCGGGCGCGATCGGTCGGCGCGGGGCCCGGCAGGGCGTTGGGCAGGAAGTCTCGCACCCAGCCGTTCGCCTCGATGAAGGCGCCATACCAGCCACCCGGCTGGAGGGGGACCATCTGCGCCACCTCGTGGGCGGCAAACAAATTCCGCTGCGACAGCCGCAGGTGATCGGTGCTGAGTAGGAAATTGGGGCACAGCCGCTGGCCTCGACGGGCAGCCAGCTTGACGATGACCAGGACGAACAGGCGGCAGAGCCAGACGCGGCCGGGCTGGGCCAGGATAAACAGATCGATATCGTCACTCGGGCGGGCGTTATTCATGGCCAGCGCGCCCGTCACCCCTACCAGTCGAACAAACGGCAGCTGCGCGATCCCCGCGGCGTAGTGTCGGGCGACCGGCCAGAGCCGTGCGGACGCGTCGGCGCGCTGCCGGCGTACCTCCGCGAGGTGGCTCCGGCCGACCAGGTGGTACCACTCACCGGTCCGTTCCGCGTGCTGGCGAAGGGTGATGTCTCCGTCGAGAGTCGCGTCCACCAGGGATGCGGTCGTCGCCTCGCCAATCAGGTATCGCTGGATCTCGGAGCTCGTCAGCGGGAAGTCGAACAGGTCGGCATAGATCAGGGCGCGCAGGATGGCGCCCCGCGGCGCGGCCCCATCCTCCCGCGGGCGGGGGCCGAGCACATCGGCCGAGGACTGCGGCTCGCGTCCGATTTGGAGCATCAGGAGAACACCGACGCACCCCGCTCGATGGCAACGGCGACCGACTGGTCGATCCTCGCGGCAAAGCGAATCCGGTCGAACTGGCGGGCCCGGGCTCGCGCGAGGTCCGGATCCCAGCGGCTGGCCGCCAGCCGGCGCACCGCGTCGAGGAACGCATCTGGCGTTGGCTCGTCGTACAGGAGGCCAGTCCGGCCATCGATCACGGTTTCGACGGCCCCGCCGCGGCGCAGGGCGAGGACCGGCTTGCCGGCAGCCATCGCCTCGACGGCAGCGATCCCGAAGTCTTCCTCTCCGGGAAGGACGAACGCACGGCAGGTCGACATCAGCCGGTCGACCTCGCCATCCGAAAGGGGACCCGTGATCCGGACGGTCGGTCCCGCTTGAGCGCGGAGCCGACGCTCCCAGGGCCCCGTCCCGACCACGAGCAATGGCAGCCTGGCCCGGTTGCAGGCCGCGATCACGGCATCGATCCGCTTGTAGGCGTTGAGGCGCGAGACAATCAGGAAGAATCCCTCGTCGCGCGCTTCCCGCCCGCCGAAGCGCTCGGTTTCGACCGGGGGATACACTACCAGGGCCCTCCGGCCATACGCCACCTCGATCCGACGGGCGACGACCTCCGAGGACGCGAGGAAGAGGTTCACGCGCTGAGCGGCTTGATAGTCCAGCCGGCGCAGAACGGCTCTGGCCAGCATTGCCAGCGGCCGTTCGTAGAACGGCATCGCTCGGCACGCGGTATCGCTGTCGAACCCCCACAGGAACCGAGGTGGCGTGTAGCAGTAGGAGACGTGGATCGAGTGCTGGGGGAGCGTGAGATCCTTCGCGGCGAAGTTCGCGGAGGAGAGGACCAGGTCGTAGCTCTGCAGGTCGAACCGGCGGAAGGCCAATGGGTACAACCACGTGTTGTAGTAGCGGGGGACGCGTCGTCGGAGCGGCCAGTGTTGCATGAAGCTGACCACGATCTGTTGCCTGGGCTCGACAAAGCCGAGCCGCCGCATGACGGCCCGCTCGTACACCGACGTATACAACGGCACCGACGGGAACTGTTCGCAGAGGGCGAGGACCGTGCGCTCGGCGCCGCCATACTGGTCGAGATAGTCGTGGGTGAGCGCCATCCGCATGCCGTGACGGGCGGGCGTGATGGGCGTCGAATCGTCCGCCGCCAGGTGGTCGCGCGCTTGGGCGATCGCTATGGCCATTCGGGTCCTAGTAAGCGGCGCGACCGCCAGCGGTGCCGAAGGGGATGCGTCTCGCTATCCGTCGGGTCGGCCAGGCCGCAGGGAAGGCTCCGAGCCGGCTGCCCATCGCCATACCCGTACGCTGGCCCGTTACAGACGGCGCAACCCCGGACGGGGGGACCTATAAGCTCGGGCGCCGGCCGATGAAGCTGGTCCCGGTCATGGTGAAGACCAGTTCGTCGCGCTGGTTGGAGGTCTCAGCCCGCCAGCGGACCAGTCCCATCTCCGGCCGGCTCTTGGAGGGGCGCGTCTCCAGGACCACCGCCCGGCTGGTGAGGGTGTCGCCGGGGCGGACGGGGGCCGGCCAGCGGAGATCCTCGACGCCAGGCGAGCCCATGCTCACGGTTTTGGAGACGATCGCATCCACCCAGAGGCGCATCACCATGGCGGCCGTGTGCCAGCCGCTGGCCACCAGGCCGCCAAAGATAGACTCCTTGGCTCGGGCCGGATCGACATGGAAGTACTGCGGGTCGTATTGCCGGGCAAAGGCGATGATGGCCTCCTCCGTCACCGGCGGGGTGGCGCCCAGCGCCAGCACCTCGCCGACCGCGAAGTCCTCGAAGTAACGCTTGGTCACGCTGGACGAACCGCGGTGCGCACCGCGGCGGCCACGGCATCGGCAGCCAGCAGGCCGAGCACGTCCAGGTTGGCTGGGGGGGCGCCCGCCGCTGGCGGGCCGGCCACCGCGAAGACCACGTCGCCGTCGTAGCGCGTGTGCGCCGGGCGGACCGCCTTGGTGATGCCGTCCGACCCCCGGGCCGCCAGGAAACGAACCTGGCTCTTGTCCAAGGCGGCGCTGGTGGTGACCACGGCCAGCACAGTATTCGTCACGGTGGCCTCGGTCGGCTCGGCGGGCGCCTGGAAGGTCGGGTTCTGTGCGGTAGTGCCGGCCAGCACCGAGCCGTCGCTGGCGATCACGTCCCCCAGGGCGTTGACCACCGCCAGCGCCGCCAGGCTGACGCCATTGACCTCCACCACGGCCAGGCCCAGCCCGCCGGGCGACCGGTACTCGCGGCCCGCCCACTTGCCGACCGTCGCCCCCGTGCCGGCGCCGACCCGGCCGATGGGCACCGGCTCCTCAACCGCTGCCTGGCAGGCCGCGTACCCAGCCTTCGGTCCGGGACGGCCATGCTCTTTCGAGGCCCCCAGGTCGAAGATGACCGCGGCCGGCACGATGGGAATGGTCGCGATCTCGGTGCGATAACCGATGCCGTGCTCTTCCAGCCAGGCCATCACCCCGTCGGCCGCCGCCAGCCCGAAGGCGCTGCCGCCGGTCAGCAGGACGCCGTGGACTTCGGTGGCCCGCCGCTCCAGGTCGAGCGACGCCAGCTCGCGCGAGCCCGGGGATGATCCGCGCAGGTCGTAGGAGCAGACATTGCCGGGCGGGGGCAGGACGACGGTGCATCCCGTCTCGCCACCCGGATCCGTGAAATGGCCGATCCGAAAGCCCGATGAAAGCCGCTGGCGCACCTGTCTATGATGACGGCACCGAGATGAGGAAAGGCCGGAGCGAATGATGCCATGCTGATCAAGGGGGGCCGGGTGGTGAGCGCGGCCGGCGAGCACGTAGCGGACGTGCTGGTCCGCGATGGCAAGATCGCCGATATCCGCGTCGGGATTCCGGCCGCGGGCCAGGAGGTCATCGATGCCACGGGCAAGCTGGTGCTGCCCGGCGTGGTCGATCCGCACACGCACTTTGCCCTGGACACGGGGACGGCCCGCACCGCCGACGATTTTGCCAGCGGCTCGGCGTCCGCGGCGGCGGGTGGAGTCACCACCTACCTCGACTTCGCGCTGCAGCGACCGGGGCAGACGTTCCAGCAGGCGCTGCAGGCCCGGCTGGCCGAGATCGATGAGAAATCCGTCGTGGACTACGGGATTCACCTGAACATCACCCACCTGCCGGACGGCTGGGAGGATCACCTGGCGGACCTGGTCAAAGAGGGTGTCACCAGCGCCAAGGTCTACACCACCTACAAAGACCAGCCCTTCTACGTCAACGACTGGACCTGGTACCGGCTGATGGAGCGCAGCGGGAAGGCGGGATTCCTGGTCCAGGTGCATGCCGAGAATGACGACATCCTGGAAGGGAAGAAGCAGGAGCTCGTGCAGGCTGGCAAGACCTCCCTGGCGTATCACGGGGTGGCCCGGCCGCCCGTGGCCGAAGCGGAGGCGGTGGCGCGGGGATTGACCTTCAGCCGGGCGACCGGCAGCCCGGTCTACTTCGTTCACCTGTCCAACCCGCTCTCGGTTGACCTGGTGAAAGAAGCCCGGGAGCGGGGCACCCTCGGGATGGTGGAGACCTGCCCCCACTTCCTGGTCCTCGACGACTCCGTGTATCAAGGCCCGGACCCGCAACGCTACCTCATGACGCCGCCGCTGCGCGAGGCGGCCATGCAGGCGGCGCTCTGGGGCCGGGTGACGGAGGGGCACGTCCACAGCATGGGCAGCGACCATTGTGGCTTTTCGCTGGCCCAGCGTTCGGGCGTCACCGATTTCACCAAGGTCAGCCCAGGCATTCCCGGGGTGGAGACCTCCCTGCCGCTGCTCTATTCCTTCGGGGTACGGCGCAAGCGGATCACGATCCTCGACATGGTTCGACTGCTCAGCACCAACCCGGCCAAGATCTTCGGGCTCTGGCCGCGGAAGGGTGATCTGGCCCGCGGGTTCGATGCCGACATCGTGGTCTTCGATCCCGCGCCGGAGCGGGTGCTCAGCGCGGCCGAACTCCACAGCCAGGCCGGCTACTCCCCCTACGAGGGCCTGTCGGTGGTGGGCAAGGTCACCGCCACCATTTGCCGGGGCGAGGTTGTCTACCAGGACGGGACCGTCCTGGGGAAACCAGGGTTTGGGGAGTTTCAGCGTTGCAAGCCGTTCGACCGAACCATCGCCCTCCGATGACGGAAATCAACGGGGCCCGGTTGCTGGAGGACCTGCGCGCCTTCTCGCAGATCGGGGGGCGCGCCGATGGCGGGCTGGACCGGCTGGCCTGGACGGAGGCCGACCTGGAAGGCCGGCGCTGGCTGGCCGACAGGATGCAAGCCTGCGGTCTCGATGCGCGCACCGATCCGGCCCTCAACGTCTTTGGTCACCTGGCGGCTTCCACGGGACCATGGTTGCTGCTGGGGTCGCACACCGACAGCGTGCCCCGGGGCGGACGCCTGGACGGTGCCTATGGCACCATCGCGGCGCTGGAGGTTTTGCGCACGCTGGTCGAGGCACACGATCCCCTGGCCGAGCACGTCGAGATTGTCGGCTGGGCCGACGAAGAGGGCGTTCGGTTCGAGAACGGGTTGATTGGCAGCCGGGCGGTGGCCGGCGAATTGAATCCAGACGACCTGGAGGAGCAGATCGACTGGCAGGGCGAGCCGGCGGCGGTGGTGCTGGCTCGCGCCGGCGTGGATCTGGAGCGGATCAACGAAGCCCACGAGCACCTCGACTTCCTCAAGGGCTACCTCGAGCTGCACATCGAGCAGGGCCCGCGGATGGAGGCCGATGGCTTTGACCTGGCCGTGGTAACCGGGATCGTCGGCGTCCACCGCGAGAAGGTCCGGATTGAGGGGGTGCAGAACCACGCGGGCACGACGCCCTTCCGGATGCGCAAGGATGCGGGTCGGGCCGCTGCCCGCGCGGTCGCCGGGCTCCGCGAGCTGGTGCAGGCGGTGGACCAGGAAGCCGTGGCCAACGTGGGGGCGATCCACTTCGATCCAGGTGGAATCAACGTAGTGCCGGGCCGGGCCGAGTTTGACCTGGAGGTTCGACACGGGAGCGACGAGGTGGTGCGAGGCATCGTGCATACATTCCACGACCGCCTGCACCAGATTTGCGCCGAAGAGGGCTGTCGCGCCGATGCGGATTTCCGGTCGTACGAGCCGGCGGTGGCGATGGACGCGGGGGTGATGGCCGCCCTGGAGCGGGCGTGCCAATCGCTGAGCCCCCGGGTGACCCAGCTCGCCAGCGGCGCTGGGCACGACGCCAGCGTGATGTCGCGGCACCTGCCCACCGGCATGCTGTTCGTGCCGTCGATCGGCGGCATCAGCCACGCGCCCGAGGAAAACACCAGTGACGAGCACCTGGTCCTGGGTGCGCGGGCGCTGCTCCAAGGCGCGCGAGCGGTCTCCGGGGCCTTATGAGGAGACCAACGCCGCTAACAGCGGTAAGGGCATGGCGGTGACCGTGGTCTCAGCCCTGGTAGTCATTGCCCCGCTCCTCTCGCACGATCCATTGGGGCACCGCCCGGGAACCCTGGAGGTCCCCCCACCACCCCGCCAGGATGTCGCGATTCAGTTCGGTCAGTAGACTTTCGGCCTGGGCACCTCTGTACACCAGGGGAATTGGTATTTCGAAGTCCTGGAACCAGGCGATCGGCCAACAGCGTTCGGAGCCGAAGGTGGCTCCCGACTCGCCAACGAACCGGTAGCTCACGATGGTTCCGAACACGGGATGGTACTCGACCCACCGCACCCGGATGACGGCCGGAAATTGCCAGACCCGCACCCGGTAGTCCTCGCCCGTCCTGATCTCTAGGTTCTCTCTCATCGCCTTAAACAACGGGGCGGAGACCTATTCGCATGCGCCCCCCAGCGACGTGCAGCCTAAGCTCTGATAGCCGCGCCGCCAATCGGTCGGAAGGGGGATATTTGTGCCGGGATCGGGTCCAACTGGGGTAGGGCGTTCGACCTAGTCATGTAGCCCGACTGCATATCTGTTGAGTTTTGGTAAATCCATGGCGATTCCCCCTGGCGGCACGGCAGAGGGTGGCGGAGGGGATCAGGGTGCGCAGGGAAGCAGACCCCAGCGCGCTTTGACGGAAAGGATGCGGCGGGCCGACTCCATCACGCGTCTGTGGAAGGTGGGGTCAGCTCGGATGCGGGCCTGCAGGCCGGCGATCATGGCGTCGGTGGCCGCAGCCGTCTTGGAAATGATCAGGTCGCCGCCCGCGTCGAGGAAATTGTTGGCGCGCGTCGCCGGTGGGATATCCGCCACCGCCGCAGTGGCGCCCAGGTCGTCGGACACGATGACGCCAGTGAACCCGTAGGTTCGCCGCAGCAGCCGCATGACGGTGGGGGAGAAGGCCGCCAGGTGGTTGGGGTCGATCTGGGTATAGGTCGCCAGCGCCACCATGACCAGGTCGGCGCCTGCCGCAATCCCCTGGGCGAACGACTGCAGGTATGGGTCGTTCGCGGTAGTGACCGTGTCCACCACGCCGGCCGTGACGTCGGTGTTGCCCTGGACGCGACCGAGCCCGGGGAAGTGCTTGAGTGTGCCCTCGATGCCCGCCTGGCGCACGCCACGAAGGAACGCCACGCCGTGAGCGCCTGCGGTTCCCGGGTCATGGCCATACTCCCGATGCAGTACGCCGATCGGTTGGTTCGTGTCATCGCCGCCAGGCGGCACCACGTCCATTACCGGCGCGAAGTTCAGGTTGACGCCGGCGGCCCGCAGCTGCACGCCCCAGCTCGCGGCATCGTCCTGCAGGGTCTGTAGGCCGAAGGTGCCCTGGGTGGTGGCACTCGGCATCTCTGAGAAGCCGGGCCCGTGGAGCGCCTGAATGATCCCACCCTCCTGGTTGGCCGCCACGAAGAAGCGCACCTTCGCGGTAGACGCCGCCGACGCCTGCGCCTGGACGGCGTCGGTGACAGCGCGGATGCCCGCGACGCCGACGCTGCTCTGCTCGACGAACCACACCGAGCCCACGTGCTCGGCCTGGATGGCGTGGATCTCGTCCGGTCCGAGCTCGTTGCCGGCGAGCCCGAGCAGGAAGAGCTGCCCCACCCGTTGGTCGTCACTCATGGTCGCCAGCACCTGGTCGGCGCACGATGGTGGCGACGTTGGGGTGAGGGTCGATGCGACCGGCGGTCCCGGAGAGGCGGTGCAGGCAACACTGGAAAGGATCAGCGCTGCGAGGATTGGGCCGACCCGAAAGCGCGTGGTCAGCGGCGCGTCCGGCGTTCCAGTCCGCGGCCCGGATGCCATGACTCGATGAGAAGATGATCGGCGGGCTGGCCAACCCGCGTCAGCACAACCTCGGAGATGTCGATCCGAAACCGGTTGGACGGCAGACCCGATGACTCGCCGGCGACCTCGACGGCGCGACCAGCGATCTTGGCATCGCCCAGCCAGGCACTGGCATCCTCCGTGGGCGGGTCGTCGGAGGCTGCATGGATCACCATCCGCGCATCGCGCCGCAAGTCGGCCGCCTTGACCGAGCCGGGCATCATCCCCATGACGACGTCGCCATCGACAAACTCGAGCTCGATCCCGCTTATTCGGGGAGCGCCGTCCTGGCGTAGTGTCGCCAGCGTTTTGTGGCGGCGGTGGTCAAACACCCGCCGGACGCGGGCGGCGAAATCCGGCTCGGCAGCGATCAGGGCGGCCCAGGTGCTCGTGGTGGTGGGACTCCGGCTACGGGCCGGGGAACCACTCCTTGAAGGCAGCCGCCATTGCCGGGTCGCCGTGCACCTCGACACCGTGCTCCGCTGGCTTGCCGCGACCCATCAGCACCCAGTAGAGGCCTTCGGCGGGTCCCCGCATGGCCACGTCGGCCTTGCCATGACCGGACTCCGCCACCGCCTCGCCGCTCTCGGCCCGCAGGATCCATTCACCCTCGCCGTCGGTGCGGTGGATGTGAAAGCTGGCCGACTTGCCCTTGTGCGGCGACCGCGGGTGCAGCCGCGTCATCCTGTTCACGGCATCCCCCAACGCCCGATCAAAGAACCAGTCGGGGGTCGCGATCGACCGCCCGATCGCGGGCCCCAGGTCATGCCCGTGAATGATGTACTCGTTCAGCCGCATGCTGCGCAGGACGGGCATCGGCGCCGGGCCGATTGGCATCGTGACGATCGCCTCGGGGGCGTGCTGGAGCGCTTCGGCGATGGCCGCGACCGTCTGCTCGGACTCGCTCCGGGCGGTCTCCTTGAGCTTCGCCGGCTCCCAGGTCGACACCGCCTGGAATCGCCGCTGGCGATCCGCGAAATCGACCGGCAGATCCTGACCGCCGCGATTCTTCCCGGTGGCGTCCCACACGAGTCCGCGGATCAGCTGGTCGCCGGTGACCACGTGGGCGACGACATTGGCCGCCGTCCAGCCCTCGCAGAGCGTGGCTTTGCTCCAGCCATCGGGTGGGATGGCGTCGACCGCCTGCAGGTACCAGCTCCGTGCCTGAGCGAGCCGGCTGGGTTGGGCTTCCACCTCCGTTACCTTACCGCGCTCGACCCGTGTGCATCCCTTGCCGTGGCGAACACCCTCCGGTGCCGGTTACGCCGGAAGGCTGAACCAGAACCTGGTCACGCCCGCCTGCGATTCCGCGCCCACCCGCCCGCCGGTGGCCTCGACCAGCTGTTTCACGATGGCCAGGCCGATGCCGGCGCCGCCGCGGGCGCGATCCCGGGACTTTTCGACCCGGTAGAAGCGCTCGAAGATGTGGGGCAGATCTTGCTGCGGAATCCCGTCACCCGTATTGCTCACACTCACCAGGACATCGCTTCGCCCGGCCTCGGCCGCGACGGTCACGACGCCGCCGTCAGGGGTGTAGCGCGACGCGTTCTGGAGCAGGTTGGCGAGCACCTGCGCCAGCCGATCGGGTTCCGCGCGCGCCGGTAGCCGGTCGGGGAGCTGGAGATCCACCCGGATGGCCTTTCCGTCAAAGGCTGGGCGAACCAGCTCGAGGGCCGCGCGCACCGCTGGGACGAGGTCGACCGCCTGCAGAGCGCTCTCACTGGCTGGGCCGGTGTCGAGCGCCAGCGAATGGAGCGACTGCGACAAGCGCACCAGCCGATTGACTTCTTCATGGAGGGACTGGAACTGTTCGCTGCTGGGGGCGATCACTCCGTCGCGCAGCGCCTCGAGGTAACCCTGCAGGTTGGTGAGGGGCGTGTTCAGCTCGTGGGCGGCGTTGACGATGAACTCACGCCGCATGTGCTCCTGCTGCTGGAGGCTTTCGGCCATCTGGTTGAACGAGTCCGCCAGGGACGTCATTTCGTCCGGGCCGGCCCTTTGCACCCGGACCTGGTATTCACCGCGAGCGACTCGGCGAGCGGCCCCCGCGATCTCCTTCAGCGGCCGGGCCAGCCGGATCGCCAGGAGCGACGCGAGCAGCCCGCTGACGACCGCCGCAATCAGCCCGGCAACGGTGAAGACCGCCACCACGCTGTGGTCGAACATGTCGTGCGCCGTGGCGGCCGACTGACCGGCCTGCGCCATCAGCCGGGTGAACGTCGTCTGGGCCACCCCAAGGACGCCGACCGCGATCACCGCCACGGCCACGCCCGTAACCAGCAGGGACAGCCCTGCCACCCGAACGGCGATCCCTCGCGGCCGCCACCACGCGGATCGATCCATACCGGTCATCTCAGCTCGTGCCGTCCACCGCCCGGTATCCGGCTCCCCGCACCGTGGCGATGTAGCGAGGGTGATCCACCGCCTCCCCGAGCTTCTCCCGGAGGCGGCCGACGTGCACATCGATGGTCCGCTCCAGCGCGTCGCCCTGCACCGGCCCGTAGAGCGCATCGAGCAAGACCTGGCGGGTCAGGACTCGGCCTCCCGTCTGCACCAGTGCCGTCAGCAGCCGGAACTCGGCCGCGGTCAGGGGAATGATCTGATCGCCGCGGCGCACTTCGAGTCGGTCGAGGTCGATCGCCAGGTCGCCATGCCGGATGATGCCGCGATCCGTCGGTCGTCCGGGCGCCCGCTCGGTCCGCCGCAGGACGGCCTTGACCCGGACCACCAGTTCGGCGGGGGAGAAAGGCTTGACCAGGTAGTCGTCGGCGCCCTCATGGATGCCGTAGACGCGGTCGGCCGCCGATCCCCGCGCCGAGAGGATAACGATCGGGATCTCGGAGCGCTCGCGCACGATTCGCATCAGGGCGAGCCCGTCGAGCTCGGGCAGCATCAGGTCCAGCACGATCAGCCGCGGCGGCGACGCTCCGACGGCTGCCAGCGCTGCCCGGCCATCGCCCGCCGTCACCACCGGAAATCCCTCCCGCTCCAAATAGGTGCGAACCAGCGTCACGATCTTCGGATCGTCGTCCACCACCAGGATCGGAGCGGCTGTCAATTCGGTGTCCTCTTCGCAAAAGCCTACGCAGCCAGTGTGACGCTGGCATGAAGCGGCTCACCCGGGCCGGGAGGAAGAGGCTCCCGCCGATGACCGCAGTTTGGTGGTATCGCGCTTGACATAACGAACAAATGTTTGTATATTGGCGAGTGATGAGTGAGGAAGAGGGGACGGAGTACTTCCGGCAACTGGATGTGGCTGAGGCGACTGCCAAACGGCTCCTGGCGCTCGCACCCAGCCTCCCGCAGGAGCGATGCCGCGAGGCAATGACTCGGCAGCGGCATATCACCGATCTGCAGGAGCTCTCTTTCTCGATCGTAGCCGGCAACTGGTCCAAGACCGATGAGTACCAGGAGGAGGGCTCGGTTAGCCCAATCGACTGGATCCGGCACAACTGCCTGATGGGAGCGGGCCATGCAGCCGACCGGGTGAACGTGGGAGAGCAGCTGGCCAGCCTGCCGAAGAGCGCGCAGGCGCTCGCGGATGGCGAGATCGGGTTCGCGCACCTGTCATTGATCGCCCGCACGGCCAATGCCGTGGCCACCTCGAAGCCAGATGAACCCTTTGACGAGAGCCTCGTGCTGGAAGCGGCCCGCGAGAGTAGCGTCGGCCGCCTCTGGCACTTCTGCCAGCACGTCCGGCATGCGGCGGATCCGGAGGGTGTGGCAGCCGAGCAGGCCGACGCGGCCCGGTTTCGCCGGCTCAACCTGAATACCTACGAGGACGGGTCCCTGGGGCTGGACGGCTGGCTGGACGCCGCCGCCGGCGCGACTGTGCGCAGCGCCCTCGAGCCCCTGGCCCGGCTGGGCGGCTCCGAGGACGATCGGACCCGCGAGCAGCGCCAGGCCGACGCGCTGATCGAGCTGGCCAGCCATGGGCTGGACGCGGGCGTGCTGCCGCGGCGAGGCGGCCAGCGGCCTCATGTGCAGATCACGACCTCCCTCGAAACGCTCCGGGGATTGTGCGGGTCTCCGGCCGGCGAGATGGAATTCACGCTGCCGATCTCCGCCGAGACGGTGCAGCGCCTCGCCTGCGATAGCGCCGTCACCCGGGTCGTGCTGGGCTCGGAATCGGTGGTGATCGACGTCGGCCGGGCCAAGCGGGTTGTCTCCGGAAGCCGGCGGCGCGCGCTCGACGTGCGCGATAAGCAGTGTCAGTGGCCCGGTTGTGATCGACCGCCCTCCTGGACGGCGGCCCACCACCTGTTGCACTGGGCCAAGGGTGGAGACACCAACCTGGACAACATGGTGCTCTTGTGCCACCGCCACCACACCATGGCCCACGAGGGGCGATGGCAGTTGGTCCGAACGGGTGACGGCCGGCTGCTGACCGTGCCGCCCGGACCCGGGATGTTCGGGCGCGCCCGGTCCCCTGACGAATTCGGCGCGGCCTGAGCTGATTCCCCCTCCCGCAGGGAGGGGGCCCCCTACCGCCGGCCTTTGGGGCAGTACACCAGGTAGGTCACCAGGGCGAGGTATTCTTCCGCGTCGGCGAAGGCCAGGTGCGCCTCGGCGTTGGCGTCCCGCGAGAAGAGGGCGAGGACGTGGCGGACGGCTAGCGGCTCGGCCATGCGTGAAGGAGACTGCAGAGATCTCCCTGGTGGAGGCTGAGGACGGCGGCGACCTCGATCACCTCGTCGGTCGTGATCCGCGGCCGCCGTCCGGCGGCCAGGTCGTGCAGCTCCAGCTCCAGTTCGAACATCGCCTTCGCGTCGTGCGGGTTCATGCCGGTAATACGGATTGCCACTGGAAAGGTTACGGAAGAATGCTGTAGGCGATCCAGGGGCCGGCCAGCCCGCCGTTCCGGTCGTAGAAGCGACGCGCGACCTGGTTGTCGGTGGCCGTAACCCAGTCAAGCCGGACGTAGCCATGGTCTCGGGCGTAGCGGCGGCTGGCGTCGAAGAGGGCCTGGCCGACGCCCTGCCGGCGCTGGGCTTCCATGACAAACAGGTCGTTCATCACCAGGATTTCGGCGGCGACCAGCGTGTCAAAGGACGCGAACAAGCTGGCAAACCCGACCAGGCTGCCGTCCTGCTCGGCCACCAGCTGGACTCCCCGAGTCGAGTTGGCTTCCAGCTGGTCGAGGAAACCGTGGAGGCGCACCTCGTCCGGCTGGGGTGCCTTGTAAAAATCGAGGTAGGCGCGGATCAGGGCGACCAGCGCGGGGCGGTCCGCACGGGAGGCCGGCCGGACGTCAACGCTACGCATCTCCCTCAGGCTACGCGACGGCGCAGCGTGAGGGAGGCGAGCACCACCATCAGGACGCAGAAGCCGAAGACGACTTCGGTGTCGA
>VBID01000095.1 GCA_005880615.1 Chloroflexota bacterium | reverse complement strand
CCCGCTCGACACAGATCGCGGACCGCCTCCCCTGCCGGCATCGGTGGCCGCACTTCCGTCTGCAGCCCAGCGCGCGGCAACTCCACCACCTTGCGGGCGTCGCTGCGGTTCGTCTTGACCCGCTCGCCCGGCTTGCACGGCACGAACGCCCGTGCGATCACTTCGCAGCTCAGGCGCGCCGTCGTCATCCGACGCTGCAGCACACAGCCGCAAGGGCCGGTCTCGTAACACGCACGCACTGCACCAGGCGCGTCTCGCTCGAGCTTTCCCACGAGGCGCCGCACGGCTCGTTCAAGACCGTCCAGGGTGACCGGCGCTCCGTGCGCGCCCGATCAGCATCGCGATGAAAAGGTCGTTCTTGTGCGCATCAATCCCAACGTACGTAGTAACCCGTTTCACGATCGGCTTCTATCGTTTGCGGCTCTGACGCTGAGGCGCTAACAGGCGATTTGGTGCCACCGATCACTTTGTCGAGTGCGACAGCACTAGCAGGGTGCTGAAAAAGTGACTCGCGAGGGATCGACACGGTGATCGCCTCGTACTACCATGCTCCCGACTCTTCTGAAGGGAGCACTTGCATGCGTGGACCGGACGAGCAGACCAAGGACATGTTCAGCTACCTGTCTCCGGAGGAGCGTGTTCGGCAGGATCACCCGCTGCGGGCGATCCGCCGGATGACGGACGACGTGCTCCGGGTGCTGTCGCCCCGCTTCACGAAGATGTACTCGGACATCGGCCGGCCGTCGATTCCGCCGGAGCAGTTGCTCCGCGCGTTGCTGCTGCAGGGCCTCTACACGATTCGCAGCGAGCGCCTCCTGATGGAGGAGATCGACTACAGCCTGTTGTTTCGCTGGTTCATCGGCCTGAGCATGGACGAGCCGATTTGGTCGCCGACGACCTTCAGCAAGAACCGCGACCGGCTGCTGAAGGCCGACGTCGCCAGCGCCTTCTTCGACGCCGTGGTTGACCAAGCGCGGGAGGCGGGCCTGATGTCCGACGAGCATTTCACCGTGGACGGGACCGTGCTCGAGGCATGGGCGAGTTTGAAGAGTTTTCAGCGCAAGGAGGCCGGCCCGACGCCTCCGCCCGATGATCCGGGTAATCCGACGGTCAACTTTCATGGGGAGACCCGGAAAAACGACACGCATGCGTCGACGACCGACCCTGATGCCCAGCTCTATCGGAAGGGCCAGGGCAAAGAAGCGAAGCTGGCGTATCTCGGTCACGTGCTGCTCGACAACCGACACGGGCTGGTGGCGAATGTCTGTGCCACGGCCGCGACCGGGACCGGCGAATGGGAGGCGGCGCTGCTGATGCTCGCTGAGGCGCCCCACGCGACGACCGTCGCGGGCGACAAACTTTTCGACGTCGGCCGGTTCGTCGCGCCGACCCGCCAGATGGGGATCACGCCACACGTCGCGCAGAAGGACGCCGGCTCGCGGATCGACGGTCGCACCACCCGGCATCCGGGCTACGCGATCAGCCAACGCAAACGGAAACTGATCGAGCAGGTCTTCGGCTGGATGAAGACCATCGGCGGACTGCGCAAGCTGCGGCACCGCGGCGGCCTACAACCTGGTCCGGCTGCGCACACTGCTGGCGAGGCCCGCATGAGCGCGGTGTCACATCAGCGGGGCGGCCTTCGAGCCGCCACTGAGCGATGCACGTGGAGATAGACATGCTCTCGCGAGTCACTTTTTCATCGGCCTGCTAGGTCCGGCTGGCGGGTGGGTCTGGTAGGTAAAGTAGGTCATCAATCTGACCACACGCTCACCTGACCGAGTCAGCTCACCTGACCCGCGCGGTGATCCGACCCACTCGGCCGACTCGGCCCACCCGACGCACTCGACCGATTCGACGCACTGCCAGTGGCACGCGTTATGGTTATCCGATGGCAGCCATGCGCGTCGCTGTCTGCCGCCTCGCCCTCGCTGTCCTCGCTCTTTCGGCGATCGCCTGCAAGGAGGAAGGGACCATCAAGGTCCATCGCCTCACCTTCAACGGCGTCAAGGCGATAGACGGGGGGCGTCTGAGAAGCGCGCTCGCCACGCGCGAGAGCTCCCGGATCCCCTGGGGCAAGAAATACTTCTTCGACCGTTCGCGATTTGACGCCGACCTGAAGCGGATTCAGGCATTCTACGCGGACCGCGGCTACCCCGACGCGCGCGTCACCGGGTTCGACGTCAAGCTGAACGACAAGCAGAACGAGGTCGATCTCACGGTGACGATCGATGAGGGCGAGCCGGTCAAAGTGGCCGCGATCAACATCGAAGGCTTCGACGCCATCCCGCCCGCGCATCTGGAGGATCTCAAGAAGCGTGTGCCGTTGAAAGTCGGCCAGCCGCGTGACCGGCAACTGGTCGTCACGGCGCACGAGATGGCAATGAACGAGCTGAAAGATCACGGCTATCCGTACGCCAAGGTCACAACGCGCGAAACCAACGGAAGCGACGGCAAGCAGACGACGATCACGTTCACGGCCGAACCAGGCACGATCGCGTACTTCGGCCCGATCCAGATTGTCGGGAACAAGAGCGTCAACGACAACATCATCCGCCGCGAGCTGACCTTCAAGCCAGGCGACCTGTATCGCCGGAGCATCGTGCAGGAATCACAGCGCCGGCTGTACGGGTTGGAGCTGTTCCAGTTCGCCAACATCGAGCCGCTGAATCCGGAGCAGCAATCGGCGGAGGTGCCGATGCGCGTCACGGTGGCCGAAGGCAATCACCAGCGCGTCAACTTCGGCGTCGGTTACGGCACCGAGGAGAACGCGCGCGTCGAGGCCGAGTACCACCACGTGAACTTCCTGGGCGGCGCCCGTTCGGCCGGTGCGCACGTGCGCTGGTCGTCGCTCGACCGCGGCGCCCGGCTCGATTTCAACCAGCCCTATTTCTTCCGGCCGCATTTCTCGCTCGGCGCGGAAGGGCAGCAGTGGTACACCTATACGCCCGCCTATACCTCGGTGGTGACGGGCGCAAAGCTGACGCTGACGCACCGCGCGAACCCGGGCACATCGTGGGCCACCTCGATCACGAGCGAGCACGACAGGAGCGCGATCGACGCCAGCGTCCTCGGCGACCCCACGCGCCGGAACACTCTGATCGCGCTCGGCCTCGATCCGACGACCAACGAGCAGAATGGGACGCTCAACGCGCTGGGCTTCGACTTTCAGCATTCGACCGCGGACAACCTGCTGAACGCGCATCACGGCTATCAGCTCGCGTTCCATACGGAGGAAGCGGGCCGCCTTGTGCCGGGCACGTTCAACTATTACGCCCTCTCCGCCGACGCCCGGCACTATCTGCCGCTCAACGACAACGTCGTCCTCGCGAGCCGCGTGCAGATCGGCAACATCCGCCCGTTCGGGAACGAGCAGACCAACGTGCCGTTCTCGAAGAAATTTTTTCTCGGCGGCGCCACGAGCGTCCGCGGTTGGGGACGATACGAGGTCAGCCCGCTCGCGTCAGGGCTGCCGATTGGCGGCGACAGCATGCTGGCGTTCAGCGAGGAGCTGCGTGCGATGCTGCGCGGCAACTTTGGCGGCGTCATCTTCCTCGACGCCGGCAATGTCTGGGCGGAGTCGTTCGGGCACAGGCTCGGCGACCTTCGATACAGCATCGGCCCCGGCCTCCGGTATCAAACGCCGATCGGTCCGATTCGCTTCGACGTCGGCTACCAGCTCAATCCCGTTCCGGAGCTGCTCGTGAACGGCAGCCCGCAAAAAAGGCGTTTTCGGTTCCACTTCAGCATCGGGCAGGCGTTCTGACACGACTTGCCGTGGCTGATGGCTTATGGCTCAGGGCTAGGTGATGCAGATCGTCAGGCGCTTCGCTCACGTGCTCATTCTCGTCCTGACGCTGGTCGTCGGCGCGGCGGCGGCGGCGGTGCTCGTCTCGCAGACCTCGTGGTTCAAGAACTGGCTGCGCGGTTATATCGTGCGGGAAGCAAACCTGTATCTCAACGGCACGCTGTCCATCGAGCGGCTCGGCGGTAACCTGTTCTTCGGCGTCGAGATGGAAAACATCGGGGTGTCGCTGAAC